>NZ_DAMDHB010000031.1:0-46390 GCF_032102465.1 Haematobacter sp.
CGTCGGCGATCTGCTGCAGTCGGAGATCGCCGAGAAGTTGGCACGATCCTTGCGCAGGATCTCGTTCGTCTGGCGCAGCTCGCGGTTCTCGCGTTCCAGTGCCTTCACCTTCTCAGCCATCTCGGTCGGAATACCCGCCCGCTTGCCGCTGTCGACCTCGGCCTTCTTGACCCACTCGTTCAGCGTATGGGCAGAACAACCGATCTTCGCCGCAATCGACACGATTGCCTGCCAGCGCGACCCATGCTGACCCTCGTTGTCGAAGACCAGCCGCACCGCCCGTTCACGCACTTCAGCGGAAAACTTGTTCGTCGTCTTGCTCATGATGCTCCATCCTACTCAGGAGTTGGAGCCTCCGGCAAAACCGGGGCGGTTCAGTTGACCTCCACCTTGAGCTTCTCAATCTCCACCTCTGCGCGCGCTGTCATGCTCATGCTCATGCTGTCCACCTCGGGCATGGAAAGGTCTCCTACAGAAGATAGGCACGGTTGCCTTGACGATCCAGCAAAAAGGCCCCCGAAAGGGCCTCGTAAGGTCGGGTTGGGATGTCGGAGGGGAGGCTGTGTTAGCTGCCCGAGAGAGCCTTCAAGACGAAGCCGGTGATACCCGCTACGCCCAGGACGAAGCCCGCCCCTGCCGCAAAAGGTAGCCACAGAGGTTGGCGATTGATCCTCGCGGTTTCCTCAATCAGCCAGGCAATCTCCGCCCGCATCTTGTCGTCGGCAAGGGCTTGCTCCGCAGGTGTCACGTTGGGGCTCGATTGAAGGTGCGTTGTGGCGACAGTCTAGCACCCTAACGACGATCACAAAACAGATAGGGGCACCTACGGCTTCCGTCCGCGACCGACAGATATGGGGCCGAAGAGCCACATAAGTCCCGCGACCGCCCCGATAGCTGGAGGACAATGACGACGTAATCGACAACTTGGGCGACGGCGATCATGCTCCCGTCCTCCCCCGCATTTCCCACTTCACCAGCACCGCCTCCGCCGCAGCGAGGTCCTTAGTGATCCTTTGGGCCGTCGGTCGGGTGAGCCCTGCGGCCTTCGCTATGGCAGATGCCCCGGCCCCCTGCGCGAGCATATCCCGAACCATAGCCAACTGGCTCCGGTCATAGCTTGGGGCGCGTCCCGGATACTTCTGCGGTTCATTATCCCTCGCAGCCGCTATGCCCGCCTTCTGGGCCTCCTTCTTGGCCTCCGCCTGTGCCTGTGCCGTCGCGGCCATGAAGCCGATGAGCGCGTTTCTCACGGCTTGCTGGACAGGGTCAGAGGTTGCCCCGTCGAAGGTCATGGTGTTGATCACGGTCTTGATGATTACACCGCGCCGCATGAGGTCGCGTATGGTGTCCGTTACGTCGGCGTAATTGCGCCCCAGGCGATCCACCCAACGCACCACGAGGACATCCCCGCGCCGGAGCATGTCAAAGAGCCTCCGCCCCTCAGCCCTCTCCCGGAGCAGTGTGGAGACGCCGGACACACCGTGATCCGCCACAACCTCATCTATCGTGAAGCCCGCTCTCTCCGCCTGAGTGCGCTGGTGGTCTAGCGTCTGGTCCGCAGTGGACACACGAGCGTAAAGGATGGTCTTGGACATAAGCGCTCCGCCAACAAGGGTAATGCCCATATACATAACCGACCACAATCACAAGTCAACCCTTATGGGCACCTTTCCTCTCACCTCTCGGAGTGATCGTTAGAGTATACCCCGTGGGCACGAGCCCGAATTCCGCTTGCCGCAGGGCGTCGAGGTGTTAACCATTCGTTAATATTTGGAGAAGTGCTTTGCGCTGTTTTGCTTTTGCTGCCGCCATTGCGGTCCTTTTGTTAGGCTGTACTACGCCTCCCCCAACCGCGCGGTATGCTGCGATGACGACACCAGAGCTTTGGCGTCAGCATCACACCGTAAGTGCCCCTTATGATCTTGCCGTGATCGAAGCAGAGCTGGGCTATCGTGGGCAGAGCGTGAGCGGATCGGACTACGTCGGGCAACGCACCTCGTCCGGAGTTGGCACGAAGAGCTATGCACGGACGTTACCCGTCACCAACGACATGAATTGCGCGGACTTCCCGTCCCCGGCTGCGGCGCAACGTTTCTTCCTAGCGAATGGGGGCCCCCTCCAAGACCGTCATGGATTGGATCGAGACGGTGATGGGATGGCCTGTGACTGGGGCAGAACCGTCAAGCGCAACGCCGCCAAGACCCGACCCAAGCCGGTGGTTACGAGTTCAAGAACCTACTCCAGCAGTCGGTGCTACGTTGGCCCACGGGGTGGGACGTACACGATCACCGCCAGCGGTCGAAAGAACTACGGGGGCTGCGAAATCGACCCACACCGGGGGGGGTGTCATGGAACCTTGCCGGTCGAGGTCAGGGCCTCGGATTTTTGCGGCAAAATTCGTTTGGACGGGTGCGGACGTTCGGCGAATAGTGCAGAGGATGGCGACTATAGGGCATCCAGTTGAGTGAACGCATTCCGTCCCAGGTTGTTGGTGTCGTTGGTGACGTTTTCAACGATTGCTACACTCATTCGGATATAGACCGCCTTTTCGCATATGCGGATGCCCCTGGAGATCCCCCGGACGGTAACAAGGTCAAGAAGACCGTTGAATGGCTTCGGCGGACAAACAAGTATTCATCAGCGCCGCTCAAAGTGCTTGGGGCATTGCTTGAAGAGATCATGGAGAAAGACCCCGATGGGCTGAGCGTCGCCCCTCATTGGGCGCAAAATTCAGAACAGGCCGACAAGTTGCGCAAGCACCAAATAAAACTTGCGGATGCTCTTGCGAGAGCGGGTCTGAGTTACGCGAACGGGGGCCACATCACCGATGCGTCGGCAAGTCCAGTTTTCTCACTGCGCGACATTATCGAGCAGGGGGGACTATCTGCCGTCGCTATCGAGATGGAGCGATCTTTGAAGCAGGTCGATGCCGACCCGAATGCCGCCGCTCACTACGCTGCGAACATCTTGGAGGCCACACTCAAAGCCTATCTCGTGAAGAAAGCCATTCCTTTTAACGACGAAAGCGACACGCTCAACAAGCTGTGGGAATCTGTCCGTGACCATATCGGCATCAACCCGAAGGACCTCGCAACGAAGGACCTCAAGAAAATCGCCTCTGGTCTGAACAGTATTGTGGATGGCACGATGTTCTTACGGAACAAGAAAAGTGGTGCCCACGGTCGCACGGAGCAGCAGACCAAGGAGAACGCTCTTCGTCCGCGCCATGCACGGTTGGCGATTCATTCGGCCCACACGCTTGCGGCGTACGTTCTGGAATGCCTATCCGGGAAGTAGTTGACCGGATTTGTTCGTCCGGTAGGGCAACTGGTCAGAATGGATTCTGGGGGCAAGAATACACACCCCTAACCTATTAATTATGCTAGCAATATCTGGAAACCGGATGAGTTGGTGGAGCAGAGGGGGATCGAACCCCTGACCTCGTCATTGCGAACGACGCGCTCTCCCAACTGAGCTACTGCCCCTCACCGTGGTGGGCTTTTGGACCATGTGAGAGAGAGTGTCAAGCGAGCGCTGCGGATTTTCCGCGCCGATCGACGTTCGCCGCGGCAGCCGGACTGGCGGGGGCTCGCTGCCCCCGTCAGTCCGACTCCTTCAAACGGGCTCCGTCATTCGGCCGCTTCGGCATAGGCCTCCATCGGCGGGCATATGCAGATCAGGTTGCGGTCGCCCCAGACGTTGTCCACCCGTCCCACGGGCGGCCAGTATTTGTCTTCGCGGAAGGAGCCGGGCGGGAAACAGCCTTGCTCCCGCGCGTATTTCCGATCCCAGTCGGCCACGAGGTCATTCACCGTATGCGGCGCGAAGCGGAGTGGGCTTTCGGAAGCCAGAAGCTCTCCACGCTCCACTGCGGCGATCTCCTCGCGGATGGCCAGCAGCGCAGCGATGAACCGGTCCAGCTCCGCCTGCGTCTCCGATTCGGTCGGCTCCACCATGAGCGTTCCGGGCACCGGGAACGACATCGTCGGGGCGTGGAAGCCGTTGTCGACCAGCCGCTTGGCAATGTCGTCCACCGTGACGCCCGCTTCCGCGAACGGGCGGGTATCGAGGATGCACTCATGCGCCACCCGGCCCGCGCGCCCCTTGTAGAGAACCTCATAGGCCCCTTTCAGCCGCGCGGCGATGTAGTTGGCGTTCAGGATCGCCACGCGGGTCGCCTGCGTCAGCCCGGCCCCGCCCATCAGCAGGCAGTAGGCCCAGGAGATGAGCAGGATGGAGGCCGAGCCGAAGGGCGCGGCGGAGACTGCCCCCTCCTCTCCCGTCTGCGGATCGGTGGGCAGGAAGGGCGCGAGATGCGCCTTCACGCCGATCGGCCCCATGCCCGGTCCACCGCCGCCATGCGGGATCGCAAAGGTCTTGTGCAGGTTCAGGTGGCTCACGTCGCCGCCGATCTCGCCCGGCTTCACGAGGCCCACCATCGCGTTCATGTTGGCGCCGTCGATATAGACCTGCCCGCCGTGCTCATGGGTGATGGCGCAGATCTCGCGCACCGTCTCCTCGAAAACGCCGTGGGTGGAGGGGTAGGTGATCATGACCGCGGCAAGGTTCCCGCCCGCCGCGGCGGCTTTCGCGCGGAAATCCTCCACGTCGATGTCGCCGTCCGGCATTGCCTTCACCGGCACGACCTTCATGCCCACCATCTGCGCCGAGGCCGGGTTGGTGCCATGGGCGGAGACCGGGATCAGGCAGATGTTGCGATGCCCCTCCCCCCGCGACCGGTGATAGGCAGCGATGGTCAGCAGCCCGGCATATTCCCCCTGCGCGCCGGAGTTCGGCTGCATGGAGAAGGCGTCATAGCCGGTGATCGTGCAGAGTTTCTGCGACAGGTCGGCCACCACCTCGGCATAGCCCTCTGCCTGATCGGCGGGCGCGAAGGGGTGCAGCGTGTTGAAGGCGGGCCAGGTGATGGGCATCATCTCCGCCGCCGCGTTCAGCTTCATCGTGCAGGAGCCGAGCGGGATCATCGCCCTGTCCAGCGCCAGATCCCTATCCGACAGGCGGCGCATGTAGCGCATCATCTCGGATTCCGCCCGGTTCATCTGGAACACCGGGTGGGTGAGATAGTCGGAGCGGCGGATCAGCGCGTCGGGAAAGCCGATGTCAGCGGCCTTGGGCGCGTCGCCCTCGACCCCAAAGGCCTTCAGCAGGCGGCCCAGCACCTCCTCATCCGCGATCTCGTCCATGGAGATGCCGACACGGTCAGTCCCCACCTTGCGCAGGTTGATGCCCTGCTCCCGCGCGGCGGCGAGAATGCCCGCCTGCCCCACGCCGACCTCGACCGTGATCGTGTCGAAGAATGCCTCCGGGCGCACGGGAAGGCCCGCCGCTCTCAGCGCCGCCGCAAGCCGGACGGTGCGGAAGTGAATGCGTTCGGCGATGGCGCGCAGGCCCTTCGGACCGTGGAACACCGCGTAGAAAGACGCCATCACCGCCAGCAGCGCCTGCGCCGTGCAGACGTTGGAGGTCGCCTTCTCCCGCCGGATATGCTGCTCACGCGTCTGCAGCGCGAGCCGGTAGGCCCGGTTGCCGCGCGCATCGACGGAGACACCGACGATCCGGCCCGGCATGTTGCGCTTGAACTCGTCCCGGCAGGACATGAACGCGGCATGCGGGCCGCCATAGCCCATCGGCACGCCGAACCGCTGGGCGGAGCCGACGGCGATATCCGCGCCCATCGCCCCCGGCTCCTTCAGCATGGTGAGCGCGAGCAGGTCGGTCGCCACCACGGCCAGCGCCTTGGCGCCGTGCAGCGCGGCGATCAGGTCGGTGAAATCCCGCACATCGCCATGGGTGCCGGGATACTGGAAGATCGCGCCGAACACCGATGCCGGGTCCAGCGTCTCCGGCGCGCCCCTGACGATCTCGATACCGAGGGGGGCGGCCCGCGTCTCGATGACCGCGAGGGTCTGCGGGTGCAGGTTCTCATCGACGAAGAACGCCGTGGCCTTGGACTTCGCGCTCCGCTGGGCCATCGTCATGGCTTCGGCGGCGGCGGTTGCCTCGTCGAGCAGCGAGGCATTGGCCACCGGCAGCCCGGTCAGGTCCGACACCATCGTCTGGAAATTCAGCAGCGCCTCCAGCCGCCCCTGCGCGATCTCCGGCTGGTAGGGGGTGTAGGCGGTGTACCACGCCGGGTTTTCAAGGATATTCCGCTGGATCGCGGGCGGCGTCACCGTGCCGTAGTAGCCCTGCCCGATCAGGCTGACCATCACCCGGTTCTTCGCGGCGACATCGGTGAGCTTCTGGAGCAGCTTGTGCTCCGCGAGCGGCGCCCAGTCGAGCGGCTCCGGCTGCCGGATGGAGGCGGGTATCGTCTGGTCGATCAGCTCGTCCAGCGACGCGACACCGACAGCGGCCAGCATCTCCTCCATCTCGGCGGGCGAAGGCCCGATATGGCGGCGGTTGGCAAAGTCGTAGGGGTCGTAATCGGTGCGCTTGTAGGTCATGGCTCCCACTCCCGGGCGTCAGGCATGGCTCAGAACGTTGACGAGATTGCCCGCCGGATCGCGAAGAAAGAACCGGCGGACGCCCCATGGCTCGACCATGGGACCGTATTCGATGGCTGCGCCCTGCGATGTCGCACGGTCCAGCACGCTGTCGAGATCATCGACCTCGATGGAGAGGGCGGGGAGCGGGGTGCCGCTGCCGCCCTCGGAGGCGAGGCTCATCTGGGTGGTGGATGCGTCCCCCGCAAGGGTGACGATGAAACCGTGATCCATCACCGGCTGAAGCCCGAACACTGCCTGATAGAAGGCGGCAAGGCGCTGCGGATCCGCCGAAGGCAAATTCGGCACGATCCGCAGGACGGTCACGAGATGAAGTCCTTGTAGGCGTCCTCATCCATGAAGTCTTCGATCAGGTCGATCGAATCGAGCTTCATCTTGAAGAACCATGCCGCCCCCTGCGCGTCGTCGTTGACGAGGGCGGGATTCTCGGACAGCACGGTGTTCACCTCCACGATCTCGCCCTCCAGGGGGGCGAGGATGTCGGAGGCGGCCTTCACGCTCTCGATCACCACGACCTCGTCGCTCTGGGCGACCATGGTGCCGGGCTCCGGCAGTTCCACGAAGACCACGTCGCCCAACTGCTCGGCGGCATAGTCCGTGATTCCGACCACGACGAGGTCACCCTCGACGCGGAGCCATTCATGTTCTTCCGTAAACCGGATCGTTCCGTTGGCGACGCTCATTTTCCCTCGCTAGCGTTTGTAAGTGGCGGGACGGAAAGGCATGTCGGTGACGGTGGCGGCCAGACGCCGGCCCCGCACCTCGCCCCAGACAGTCGTGCCGGAGGCGGAGAGTTCCATGGGAAGATAGCCCATCGACATCGGTCGCGCGATACTCGGCCCGAAACCGCCCGACGTGACTTCTCCCACGGGATCACCGCCCGTTTCGGCGGCGTAAAGGGCCGTGCCCTCCCGCATGGGGGCGCGCCCCTCCGGCAGCAGGCCCACGCGCCGCCGGGCGGCGCCGGTTTCCAGCTCTCCCAGAATACGCGGCGCGCCGGGGAAGCCGCCCGCGCGGGCGCCTCCCGTGCGGCGCACCTTTTGCATCGCCCATTCCAGCGCGCCCTCCACGGGCGTTGTCGTGGTGTCGATGTCATGCCCGTAAAGGCACAGGCCCGCCTCCAGCCGCAGGCTGTCGCGCGCACCGAGGCCGATGGGCAGCACCTCCTCCATGGCGAGGAGGGCCTCCGCCAGTGCCACGGCCTTCGCCTCCGGCACGGAGATCTCGAACCCGTCCTCACCCGTATAGCCGGAGCGGGAGATCCACAGATCCGCCCCCTCCCACGCATGGGTGGCGACATCCATGAAGCGCATGTCCGTCACACCGGGGACCAGCCGGGCGAGCGCGGCCTCCGCCTGCGGCCCCTGCAGGGCGAGCAGCGCGCGGTCGGTCAGCGGCTCCACCGTCAGGCGGCCACGGAGGGCGCGCTGCATATGGGCGATATCGTCGTCCTTGCAGGCGGCGTTCACCACGACGAACAGATGGTCGCCCCGGTTCGCTACCATCAGATCGTCCAGAATCCCGCCGTCATCGTTCGTGAAAAGCGCGTAGCGCTGGCGCCCTTCCTTCAGCCCGAGGATATCGACGGGAACCAGCGTCTCCAGCGCCTCTGCCGCGCCGTCACCGCGCAGAATCACCTGCCCCATGTGGCTGACGTCGAACAGGCCCGCGGCTTCGCGCGTATGAAGGTGTTCCTTCATCACGCCGGCAGGATATTGCACGGGCATGTCGTAACCCGCGAAGGGCACCATCTTTGCGCCGAGGCGCAGATGCAGATCGTGAAGGACCGTTTGCTTCAGCCCGGTCATCGCAGTCTCCCCGTCTCGCCGGAAAGACCCGGCACCCTGGAACGGATTACCCCCGCCCGTAGGTGCCCCCTCTGTCCCTTGCGCCTGAGATCGTTATCCCTTCGGCGGACGCAGCTGCGCCTCTCTCCAGAGTCTTTTGCCAGAACGGTCCGTTCGCCTGAGAGTTTACCGGGGCGGTTGCTCCTTCGGCACCGGGATTTCACCGGTTCTCCCGATCCTGACAGGCCCGCTCTAGCCCGAGGCGGGTGTCTCTGGCAAGGGGCTTGGCGAAGGCCGCCTGCGCCCGATCCGCCAAAAGCCGAACGGGCGGGGTTTCCCCCGCCCGTCTGCATGATTTCGCGGCAGATGCCGATCAGTAGTGGTACGCGCTTTCGCCGTGCGAGGTCAGGTCGAGGCCCTGACGTTCCGCATCCGCCGTGACGCGCAGGCCGACGATCATGTCCACGATCTTGAAGAGGATGAAGGAGGCCACGCCGCACCACACGATGGTCACGAGAACCGCCTTGATCTGAACCCAGACCTGAGCCCCCATCGTCACCCCTTCCGCATAGCCGATACCGCCGAGCGAAGAGGAGGCGAAGATACCGGTGCCGATCGCGCCCACGATGCCGCCCACGCCATGGATGCCGAAGACATCAAGGCTGTCGTCATAGCCGAACTTGATCTTCACCACCGCGACGAAGAAGTAGCAGACCACCGAAGCGACCGCGCCCAGCACGATGGCGCCGATCGGGCCGATGATGCCCGCCGCCGGGGTGACGGCGACCAGACCCGCCACCAGGCCGGAAGCCGCGCCCAGCATGGAGGCCTTGCCGCGGGCGAGCCCTTCGACGATGCACCAGGCAAGGATCGCCCCGGCCGTTGCCGTGAAGGTGTTGATCATCGCCAGCGCCGCCCCGCCGTTCGCCTCGAGGTTGGAGCCGGCGTTGAAACCGAACCAGCCGACCCACAGGATGGAGGCGCCGACCATGGTGAGCGTCATCGAATGCGGCGCCATCATGTCCTTGCCGTAGCCGATGCGCGGACCGATCACCAGCGCCCCGACGAGAGCCGCGATACCGGCGTTGATGTGGACGACCGTGCCGCCCGCGAAGTCGAGCGCGCCCCAGTTGTAGATCATGCCCGCCGAATCCCAGACCATATGGGCGATCGGGAAATAGACGATCGTGACCCAGAGCAGGATGAAGAGCATGAGCGCGGAGAACTTGATCCGCTCGGCGAAGGAGCCGACGATCAGCGCGGGCGTGATGCAGGCGAACGTCATCTGGAAGCAGATGAACACGTATTCCGGGATCACATAGTCATCCGAGAAGGTCGCGGCCATGCTGTCCATGTTCACGCCGGACAGGAACATCTTCGCCAGACCGCCCCAGTAGGGGCTGGTGGAGCCGCCGAAGGCCATGGAATAGCCGTAAACGACCCAGACCACGATCACCATCGCGGTGATGAGCGTACATTGCATGAGCACGGAGAGCATGTTCTTCGTGCGCACGAGACCGCCGTAGAACAGCGCGAGACCGGGCAGGATCATGAACAGCACGAGGATGGTCGAAACGAGCATCCACGCCACGTCGCCCTTGTCCATCGTCGGACCGGCTGCCTCCACCACCGTCTCTACGGCGGGTGCCGTGGCATCCTGCGCCCAGGCGAGAACCGGCGCGAGCGCCGTCAGCGCGGTCGCCGCTCCCCCCCAGAGAATGTTCCTCGATTTCATTTGCGAATACCTTTCTGTCCCGTCCGCGTTACAGCGCGTCGTCGTTGATTTCGCCCGTCCGCACCCGGACAGCCTGGGCCACGTCGAGAACGAAGATCTTCCCGTCGCCGATCTTGTCGGTTCGCGCGGTTCTCTGAATAGTCTCGACCACCTGATCGGCCAGCATGTCGCTTACGACGATCTCCAGCTTGATCTTCGGGACGAAGTTCACGGCATATTCGGCGCCCCGGTAGATCTCGGTATGACCCGATTGCGACCCGAAGCCCTTGATCTCGGTCACCATCATGCCGCGAACGCCAATGGACGTGAGCGCTTCGCGCACCTCCTCCAGCTTGAACGGCTTGATTGCTGCGATGATGAGTTTCACGTCCATACCCTTCCGTTAAGGGAGGCTTCTTGCGAGCCCACGGCGCTAGCAGGCGCATAAGCCCCCGTGCTGACAAGGCATTAGCTCACAAAAGCGTCATTCGCGTGAGGACAAGATGCCTGATTTTTGCACATTTGGGGCAGGTCGCATATTATTAAGGCAATTTGAAAACTCGACTGTGATCGTCTGACTCTCCCCTTCCGCTTAAATTGCGCTATGCTGCGGCATCAAATCATCAGACCGGCCCGCTTCAGGCATCCAGCTCAGGCGCGAGGACGGCGACAGGCGAGCTGAGGATGAGCAATAACGGCCGGACCCGCCCCCCCCTGGTGGCGGATCGTCGATACCCAACCGGAAAAGCAGCCGGAAAACCGCAGCCCCGCAAGGCCGCGCCCGCGAAACCGCCTGCCAAGGCGCGGCGGAAGACCAGCAACCGGCGGCGCGGCACCGGGGGCTCGGCCCTCCGCCGCATTCCGGTGATCGGCTTCTTCGTGGCACTGTTTTCCGGGTTGTTCCGGCTGTCGCTTCGGGTGGTCTGGGGCGCTGCCTGGCGGCTCGGCATGGTTGGCGCCCTGATTCTGGGCGGCGCGATCTTCTATTTCTATTCCCAGCTTCCCGATGTCACCGCCCTGCTGGACGGCCGCAACCGCGGTTCCGTCACCATGCTGGACAAGGACGGCCGCCCCTTCGCCTGGCGGGGGGAAACCTTCGGGGGGGAGATCAGCGCCCAGCACATCTCGCCCAACCTGCGGAACGCGGTGATCGCGACGGAGGACAAGCGGTTCTACAGCCACTTCGGCATCTCTCCCCGCGGCATCCTTTCCGCGGTGGCGATCAACATACAGGCCGGACGCGGGCCGTTCGAGGGCAACGGCGGCTCCACCATCACGCAACAGGTCGCGAAACTGCTCTGCCTCGGCGTGCCCTACGATCCGAAGACATGGAAGAACGAGGCGGAATACGAGGCGGACTGCCGCGTCTCCTCCCTCGTGCGAAAGATCAAGGAAGTCCCCTACTCCATGGCCATGGAGGCCAAGTATACCAAGGACGAAATCCTCACGATCTACATCTCGCGCGCCTATCTCGGCGCGGGCACGCGGGGCTTCGAGGCCGCTGCCCAGCGGTATTTCGGCAAATCCGCCGCCGAGGTCACTCCGGCAGAGGCGGCGATGCTGGCCGGACTGCTGAAGGCGCCGTCCTATTACGCGCCGACCAACAACCTGTCCCGCTCGCAGGAACGAGCGAATGTCATCATCGGGCTGATGGCGGAGCAGGGCTATCTGACGGCCAAGCAGGCGCAGCAGGCGCAGGCGCAGCCCGCGCGCCTCTCCGACAGCGCGGCCCAGCAGGCGGGCGGCTACTTCGCCGACTGGGTGATGGAATCCGGTCCCTCGTTCCTGACCACGCAGACGATGGAGGACGTGGTCATCCGCACCACGCTCGACCCCCGGCTGCAACGCGCGGCCGAATCGGCGCTGACCGACGTGTTCGGGACAAAGGTGAAGGAAGGCTCCACGGCGCAGGCCGCCATCGTCGTCATGTCGGCGGATGGGGCGGTGCGGGCCATGGTCGGCGGACGCAAGAGCCAGGTCTCCGGCGCGTTCAACCGGGCGACGCAGGCGCTCCGCCAGACCGGCTCCTCCTTCAAGCCGTTCATCTATGCCACCGCGCTCAATCAGGGGGCGCATTACAACGATTACGTGGTGGACGAGCCGCTGACGATCAATGTTCCCGGCTCCGGCCCCTGGTCGCCGCAGAACTATACCCGCGGCGAATACAAGGGGCGGGTCACGCTGACCCAGGCGTTGAAACTGTCGCTCAACATCCCGGCGGTGAAAATCTCCGAAGGCATGGGGCGGGACAACGTGCGCCGCACGGCGGAAGCCTTCGGCATCCGGTCGGACATCGCCGCCGGTCCGGCCATGGCGCTCGGAACGTCCGAAGCCACGCTGCTGGAGATGACGGGCGCCTATGCCGGACTGCTGAACGGGGGAAGCCACGTGACGCCGTATGGCCTGGTCGATCTCACGCTCCGGGGCGATTCGTCGCCGCTGATCGGGCAGACGGGCGGGATCGGCAACCGGGTGATCTCGGAGCAGGCGTCGCGGGAGCTGATCTACATGATGAACCAGGTGATCGAGAGCGGCACGGGCACCCGCGCCCGCCTGCCGGGGCGGGAGGCCGCGGGCAAGACGGGCACCACCTCCGCCGCGCGGGATGCGTGGTTCATCGGCTTCACCGCGGATTACGTCGCGGGCGTCTGGATGGGCTATGACGACAACCGTCCGCTTTCGGGCGTGACGGGCGGCGGGCTTCCGGCGGAGATCTGGCGCGAGGTGATGCTCCGCGTGCACGAGGGGCTTCCCGCCCGCCAGCTTCCGATGATCGTGCCCGCGCCGGAACCGCCCCCGCAAGTGGCCGAGGAACGGCGGGAGCAGCAGCGGCCCGGCAACCGGGTGGACGATTTCATCGGCAACATCCTGCAGTCGATTCTCGGCAACTGAAGGGCTGCTCCCGCCATCCGGCCCAAGGGCAATCAACCTTTGGTTGAGAAAGCCCTCTGGGTTGGAGCGGGAGCGGAAATCGCCTGCAATCCGGGAAATCCAGCCCGAAATCCACGCATGTCTGCCAGTTCCGGGCGGATTGCCCCAGATCCTGACACTCCAAGGCTTGTTCAGCAGCCTGTTGATGCGATGAGGCCATCGCTCCTCCGCTCCGCCGGAGCAGAACGCAAAAGGCCGGGGGTCATCGCCCCCGGCCCTTGGTTTTGGCATATATCGTCTTACGCCGGGCTTCAGCCCGCGCGTTGCAGCGCCGCCGTCAGACGCGCGACATCCCCGCCGTTCTGGTCGAGCATCGCCTGAATCTCCGTCCGCTCCGTCGCCAGCATGTTCACCCCCTCGATGATGAGGTTGAAGAACTTGTTGGCCCCGCTGCGATCGGACACCTGCCAGCGCACGTCGAACGGCTGCTGCCCGCGCAGGCGGGCAACCGAGGTCACCTCGAAGAAGCTGTTGACCTGCCGGGAGCCCGTCACCTCGATCTGCCCGCCGATGAAGTCGCGGAAGCGCTTGCCATATTTGCGCGCGATATAGCCTTGGAAAGCCTGGGTATAGGCGCGCATCTGGGCGGCAGACGTCTGCCGCGCCGCCGGGCCGAGGCAGCTTGCCGCGATGGTGGGCACGTCGGCATACTGGGAAAAGACGCGCTCGAACTCCTTGTACATCGCCTGCTCCGGCATGCCG
Organism: Haematobacter sp.; assembly: GCF_032102465.1. Lineage (NCBI taxonomy): Bacteria > Pseudomonadati > Pseudomonadota > Alphaproteobacteria > Rhodobacterales > Paracoccaceae > Haematobacter > Haematobacter sp. The sequence goes on from NZ_DAMDHB010000031.1 coordinate 13,662, forward strand.
GAGGAAATGATGCGGTTGATGTCGGCCACCAGCCGGTCGATCAGCGCGCGGGCCTCTCCCGTCGTGAGCGCGAGGGCGCGGCCGGCGGGCAGCGTGGAGACCAGCAGACCGGCACCGATCATCGTCAGCACGCTCCGGCGCGACGGCCCCTCAGCGGCCAAGAGCGGCATAGGGGTCGTAGGTGTCGGAATAGATGTCGTTCGTGCCGCTCGTCTGGGACGAAGTGCCGTAGAGGTCGTCGTAAGGGTCATAGGCATCAGCCTCCGATGATTGGTCTCCCCGCAGCTTGGCGCGCCGCGACTGCAGGTAAAGCAGTCGGGCCTGCGCATAGCTGTCGGCGCTGTCATATAGGATGGAGTCCACGAAATCCGAGTAAGCATATCGTGTTCCGAGCAGGCGCCCCACGCGCGACGCCGTCGCGATCTCGGGCACCGGGCTTTCCGCGAAAAGGCCGAGCGGGTTGCTGACCACATCGACGACCATCCCGGCCACGTCGCGGTTGGTGGACGGGCCGAGGAACGGCAGTTCGACATAGTTGCCCTCCCGCATGCCCCAGACGTGCAGCGTCTCGCCGAAGTCGGTCTCGATCCGCGGCAGACCCATCGACGTCGCCGGATCGAGAAGGCCGAGCACACCGATGGTGGAGTTCACCACGAACCGCAGGCCGTTCTGGGCAAATGTCTGCGGGCGCCCCTGAAGCGCGCCGTTGATCGCCTCGCTCGGCAGGCCGAGGTTGGAGGACACGTTGGCTACGCCGTCGCGGATCGGCGGCGGGACGATCGTGCCGTAAACCTCTGACGCGGGACGGTAGAGCACCTTGTCCACACCGACGTTGAAGGAGTGGCGACGACGGTTGCCGTCTTCATGCGGGTCACTAATACCGGAGGGAATCGGGGCGGGGCCGCAGCCGGCGACAAGTGCCGTAAGAAGGGCAAGGGCGGCTACGCTCTTGGCGGTCTGGCGGATCACGGGCTTCTCCCTGAAGAACATGGCTTGCCGGAGGGCTCGGCCCGTGCCCGGATCGCCGGTCAGGGATAGGGCGTGCGGACACGGGACACAAGCGCGAATGCCCCCGCTCACGCCGCGTTCCGCAGGAAGTCGAGCGCTGCGACAAGATCGCTGCGGAATTCCCGCTCGGCCGCCAGCCGCGCCTCCGGCTCCGGCACACGCAGGAGATAGGAGGGGTGCCAGGTCAGCAGGAGCGGCGCGCCCGTCGTATCCCTTTCAAGCTTTCCACGCCGCTGCGTCAGCCCCTTGCCGTTTCCGGTCAGTGCTTCCGCCGCCGTGGCGCCCATCCCGACAATCAGCCGCGGGCGGAGCCTGGCACGCTCTATGTCGAGCCACCACCGGCAGGCCATGATCTCTCCGCCATTGGGGCGCTGGTGCAGGCGCCGCTTGCCGCGCGGCAGGAATTTGAAGTGCTTCACCGCGTTGGTGATCCATGCCCGCTCCCGCGACAGGCCGACCTCCTCCGCCACCCGGTCAAAGAGCTGGCCCGCGGGGCCGACGAAGGGGCGCCCCGCGAGATCCTCCTGATCGCCGGGCTGCTCGCCCACGATCATCAGTTCGGCATCCGCCGGTCCCTCGCCGAAGACGGTCTGCGTCGCATGACGGCACAGGTCGCAGCGCGTACAGACCGCCGCCTGTCGCCGCGCCTCGGCCAGCGGCGGCAGTTCGCCCGGAGTTTCGGGGAGAGGCAGACCGCCCGATGTATCGGGCAGCGGCAGTTCGCCAGAAGCGGCAGGCTGCGGCAGGCGGCGCGCCGCCGCGAGCCGGACCGCGTGGGCAGGGGGGATCGTCGGCAGCGCGGCCCGCATCTGCGCCGCACGGCGGGGCGCATCGGCGATCATGCCGGGAATCAGCGATGTCTCCGGCAGGTTCTTCCAGTAACGGCGGGGCATTTCCGCGGTCATCGCCTTCACCTTCAGCCGCGCGGGGTTGAAGATGGAGACGAAATAGGTGTGCCACAGCGCCTCCGCCCCATCGGCGGGCAGGTCAGGTCGTGGCGAGGGGGGGCCGAATGTCAGCCGTTGCCCCTGCCAGAGCGCGGTCATCTCCGGCGTGGCGATCAGGAAATCCATCTCCCTGTGCCGCTCGGCAAAGAAGGGCACCGCGCGTTCGGTGATGAAGTGCTGCGGCTCGAACCACGCGGCGAAACGGAGACGCCCGCCCTCCCCCGGCGGCAGAGCGCTGAACCGGAGGAACGCGTGCATCTTGTGAATGTCGCGCCGGACCGCCTTCTCCATGCGCCGCGCCCCGTCCACCAGCGGATCGGCACGATCACCCAGCAGCCCCGGCGCGTCCTGAAGGCGGAGAAGCAGGGCATAAAGCCGGTCATGCGCCGTGCCGTCCCGGTGACAGGACACCGCCTCCGCCAGATCGAGAAACGCGCGCGGGACGCGGAGTTGCCGTTGCGGCGGCGGAAGCGGATGCTCCTGCCCCAGCAATCCCGGCGCGGCATCGCGGGTAAAGCTCACCTCCTCCGCCGGAATTCCTGCCCCCGCAAGCGCGCGCGCGGCCTCCCGCCAGACGGTGAAGGTGCCGAGGGCGGGCAGCACCACTTGCCGCATCAGAACAGCTCCAGCTGGCGGGGGGCGGGCAGAGGCGCCTCCGGGCGGCGCGTGGGCCGCCAGCCTTCCGCTGTGACGAAGGGCGCGGCCTTCCGCATCGCCGCGCCAAGCCGGAGCAGATGCTCGTAGCGCAGCCGCCGCTCCCGCCTGCTGGACAGGATGCGGTCCACCGTCTTGACGCCGAACCCCGGCACGCGGAGCAGCAATTCCCGCTCCGCCCGGTTCACATCCACCGGAAAACGATCCTGATTGGCAAGCGCCCAGGCCAGCTTCGGATCGCAGGCAAGATCGAGCATTCCCGTTTCTGGCGTCACCTCCTCCACCCCGAACCCGTAAAAGCGCAGCAGCCAGTCCGCCTGATACAGACGGTGCTCCCGCATCAGCGGGGGACGGACGAGCGGCAGCCGCGCCGAGGCATCCGGGATCGGCGAGAAGGCGGAGTAATACACCCGCGACAGGTCATAGGAGGAATAAAGCCGCGCGGCCTGCCCCAGAATGGCTGCGTCATCGGTTCCGTCCGCGCCGACGATCATCTGCGTGGATTGTCCGGCCGGGGCGAATCGCGGGGCGGAGGTGCCGCGATGGCTCACATCCCGCGCCGCCTCTCGTTCCAGACGCACCGCCCCCATGGCGCGGCGGATGCTGGCGGCATCCTTTTCCGGTGCAAGCTGGCGGAGACTCTCCTCCCGCGGCAGTTCGATGTTGATGGACACCCGGTCCGCGAACAATCCCGCCTGCCGCACCAGCTCCGGCGCGGCGTCGGGGATGGTTTTCAGATGGATATAGCCACGGAAACCATGGGTCTGGCGCAGCTCCCGCGCCACCCTCACCATCTCTGCCATCGTCTCGTCGGGGGAGCGGATGATGCCGGAGGACAGGAACAGCCCCTCGACATAGTTCCGCCGGTAGAAATCGAGCGTGAGGCCCACGATCTCCTCGACCGTGAACCGTGCGCGCCGCACGTTGGAGGAGGCGCGATTCACGCAATAGACACAGTCATAGATACAGAAATTGGTCAGCAGCACCTTCAACAGAGAGATGCACCGCCCGTCCGGCGCATAGGCATGGCAGATGCCCATGCCCCCGCCGCCCGACCGGTCCGACCCGCTGGAAGCACAGGAGGCATCGTATTTCGCCGCGTCCGACAGGATCGCGAGCTTTTCGTTCAGGGTGAGTCGCGTCATTTGTTCATGATATGTTCACGAAACCCGACCCGCAATGTCACAGGACATGGCGCGGGCCAAAACCCGCGCCCACCAATCACACGATCAGACGATCAGACGATACGCGCATCCATGGGGCGGCCCGCGATATAATCCTCAAGGTTCGAGACGACCTTGCCCGCCATGCGGGTCCGCGTCTCCATCGTGGCGCTGGCGGCATGGGGGGTGAGCACGGTGCGGGGGGAGGCGACAAGGCCCGGATGCGGGCGCGGCTCATCCTCGAACACGTCAAGGCCCGCCCCGGCGATCCGGCCCGCGTCCAGCGCCGCGACCAGAGCTGCCTCATCCACCAGTTGCCCCCGCGCGATGTTCACGAGGAACCCGTCCGGGCCGATCCTGTCAAGCATCGCGGCATCGACGACGTGGAAGGTTTCCGCCGTGCCCGGCGCGGCCAGCACCAGCGTGTCGCACCAGTCAGCCAGCCCCGCCAGCGTGTCGAAGTAACGCTGCGGCGCGCCCCGCCTGCTGCGGTTGTGATAGCCCACCTCCATGCGGAAGGCCTCTGCCCGCCGGGCGATCTCCACCCCGATGTCGCCCATCCCGAAGATGCCGAGCTTCTTGCCCGCCATGGTATGGGTGAGCCAGACCTTGCCCTCCCGCGCCCAGCCGCCGTCGCGGGCAAAGCGGTCCTGCGGCAGAAGCTCCCGGTGCAGCGCGAGGGTGAGCATGAGCGCGCAATCGGCCACGTCGTCGTTCAGCGTGCCCCGCGTGGTGGCGACGATGATGCCGCGGCGCCTGCATTCCTCCAGATCGATCTTGTCGGCGCCCACGCCGAAGACAGAGATCATCTTCACATTGGGAAGCCGTGCCAGCACCTCCTCCGGCACCCCCTTTGCGGCAAAGGTCACCACTGCCTCCACCTCCGGCATCTCGGCGCCGGTATCGCGCACCAGCTCGGCGACGACGGCAAGATCCTCCTGCGGCTGGCCGGTGAGGGGCGAAAGCTGAAGTGTCACGGGTCTGGGCATGGTCTGTCTCGCGTGATGAGGGATGGTCACAGGGGTAGCGCCCGTCACAGCGGGTTTCCAGTACCGATGCACGCGGTTCTGCGCTGCAGCGACGCATTGCAAAAACGGGGCAGGACAGGCAGTCTGCACTCAGGCAGGAGATCCCCGCAGCAGATCAAGGAACACGGCATGCAGTTCAGCGACACCCCTCAGGATCTCGGCACGACGCTGCGCACGACGATCGGGCGCATCCAGGGCAAGACGATCACGCTCCGTGCGCTGATGGAGGATATGGGGGAACAGGGGCTGCTGCTGATCTGCGCCGTGGCCTCCCTGCCCTTCCTGATCCCGGTGTCGATCCCTGGCGTGTCCACCGTCTTTGGCGCGGCGATCATCCTCATTGCCATCGCGGTCACGCTGAACCGGATGCCGTGGCTTCCCCGGAAGGTGCTGGACCGCGAGATCGCGACAGAGAAGCTCAAACCCGCGCTGGAGCGGGGGGTAAACCTCGTGGAGCGGATCAACCGCTTCATCAGGCCGCGGTTTCAGGCGATGACGGAAGGGGGTCTCATCACGCGGATCAACGGTCTCGCCATCGCGTGGTCGGGCCTGCTGCTGATGGCGCCCTTTGGTTTCGTGCCGTTCTCCAACACGCTGCCGGGGATCGCAGTGCTGCTGCTGGCGCTCGGCATGATCCAGCGGGACGGGCTGGTGGTCATCGGCGGCTATGTGATGATGTTCGGAACCATGGTGTATTTCACCGTGTTGTTCTGGCTGGCATTCCGCGCGGGGCAACTGGCCTTCGGCGGCTGAGCCGGAGGCGCCATGTCCGAAAGCGATGAGACCAAGCTGACCCGCACCAAGCGGAAATGGGCGGAGGAGGGGCGCTTTCTTACCGGGCATGTTGCGACCGGGCGTATTGCGCGGGGGGAACGCCTTCCCCCCGGCCAGCACCTGGTGAAGGACTGGCCGGTGCTCGACCTCGGCGTGGAGCCGGAAGTGCCCCTCGACCGCTGGCGGCTGGAGATCACCGGCTTTGCCCGGAACCGCACCACGCTGGACTGGGCGGCATTCACGGCGCTGCCGCAGCATGACCTGACCACCGACATTCATTGCGTCACCACATGGTCGCGCTATGACAACCCCTGGAAAGGGGTGCTGACGCGCGATCTCCTCGCCCTCGCGGAACCGATGGCGGAGGCGGGCTTCGTGCTGCTGGAAAGCGCGGATGGCTACACCACCAACCTGCCGCTCGACGATTTCGCCGCGGAGGATGCGGTGCTTGCCACCCACTGGAACGGTGCGCCGCTGACGCGGGAGCACGGCGGCCCGATGCGGCTGGTTGTGCCGCATCTCTACTTCTGGAAAAGCGCCAAGTGGCTCACCCGGATCGAATTCATCGGCCGTGACCGCGCCGGGTTCTGGGAGCGGAATGGCTATCACATGCGCGGCGATCCCTGGGCGGAGGAACGCTACTCCGACTGACCCGGCGCTGCGTGGCGCAGGGCTGCGGGCGGGATCATCACGCCCGGATTCAGGATGCCCGAAGGATCAAGCGCCCTTTTGATCGCCGCCATCGCCGCAATCCGGGCAGGGTCGCCATAATGCGCGACATCGTCCGTCCGCGCCCGACCCACACCATGTTCCGCACTGAACGCGCCGCCCCGTTCCGCCACCAGATCATAGACGAGGCGCGCTAGGCCCGCCGCCTGCTCGGCATAGTCGGCACGATCACGGCCCTCCGCCGGGAACAGGTTGAAGTGCAGGTTGCCGTCGCCCACGTGGCCGAAACAATTGATCCGCACCCCGGCCGGAGTGAGCGCCGCCTCCGCCGCCGCGATGAAATCGGCCAGCCGGGACAGCGGGACGGAAATATCGTGGCTGGAGATCGCGCCGATCCGGCGATTGGCTTCCGGGATGCTTTCGCGGAAGGCCCAGAAAGCCTGCCGCTGGGCCTCCGACGCGGCGATGACACCGTCCGTCACCAGCTCGCGCTCCATCGCCTCCGCCAGCAGGTCTTCCAGCACCGCCGCCGGATCGCCGGAGGACAGGCCGAGGTCGATCAGCACCGACCAGTCGGGAAGCGGGAGCGGCAGGCGCACGTCCGGCATCGTCTCCGCCATGAACGCATAGCCGTTGCGCCCGATCAGTTCAAAGGCCGAGACCCCCTCCCCGATCCGGTCGCGCGCAAGCGCGAGCAGCGACAGGGCCTCCGCCGGGCCGGGCACGACCACCATCGCCGCGCCCGTCGCGGCGGGACGGGGAAAGAGTTTCAGCATGGCGCCGGTGATGATGCCGAGCGTCCCCTCCGCCCCGATCAGCAGACCCCGCAGGTCGTAGCCGGTGTTATCCTTCCTGAGCCGTTTCAGCCCATGCATGATCGAGCCGTCTGGCAGCACCGCCTCTATCCCCAAGCACAGCTCCCTTGCCGTGCCGTAGCGGAGCACGTTGACGCCCCCCGCATTGGTGGAAAGGCAGCCCCCGATCTGCGCCGTCCCCTGTGAGGCGAGGGCGAGGGGGAAAAGCCGCCCGGCAGCCTCCGCCGCATGGTGGATGGCTTCGATGGTAGCGCCCGCCTCCACCGCCAAGGCGTTTTCCTCCGGCCAGACGCCTCGAACGGCGGTCATCCGGTCGAGCGACAGCAGGAGCGGCAGCCCCTCTGCCATGACCTGCCCGCCGACCAGCCCCGTGCCGCCGCCAAGCGGCACGATGGGCACAAGGGCCTCCGCCGCGGCGCGCACGATCTCCGCCACCTCCTCCGTGGACCGCGGGCGGGCAACCGCCCCGGCGTGGCCCTGCCAGCGGCCGCGCGGCTCCTCGAGATCACGGGGCTCGGGGGCCCGGAGCGTGTCGGGCGGCAGCCGGGATGCGAGCGTGGTCAGGAAATCGGCATCTGCGGGGTTGAGCCGCGGGGAATTGAACATGGGGGGCACCTCCATGCGCGGAGACAGCACACCCCGGCCTCCCGGACAAGCCCCGACTTCCTATTGCAGCCAGCGGGGTTCCAGAACGATCACAGTCGGCTCCGCGGGCAGTGACCGCAGCGACACCTCCAATTCGCTGGTTCCGGGGCGGGACGTGCGGAAGGAACCCGACATTCCGTCCAGAAAGCGTTGCAGCGTCTCCTCCCCGAACCAGTGCATCGGCAGCACGATCGACGAGCGGAACCGCTGCAAGGCCCGGATCAGCGTCGGATGGTCCAGCGTCAAGCCGCCATCCACCGGCACCATCACCACGTCAAGCCGCCCGATCATCGCATATTGCTCCGGCGTGGGCTCATGATGCAGGTGCCCGAGATGGCCGATGCACAGACCCGCAGCCTCGAAGATGAAGATCGAGTTGCCGAAATCCCGTTCCCCGCCGCGAAAGTCGCGCGTCGTGGTCGGCACGTTGCGGATGAGGATCTCGCCAAGGTCCAGATAGCGGTCGGCGGCGGAGCCATCTTCCTCCCACCCGGGCAGAACATGGGGGATACGCGGATCGGGGTTCCAGGTGAAATGCGTGGAATGCGCATTGTTCATCGTCACCACATCCGGCACCAGATCAACGCCGAGCCGCCCGGTGTAATCCGTCGCAAGGTTCAGCCCCCGCGCGGTCTGGAGAAGATAGGTCGCGTGGTTCACGAAGCTCAGCCGGACCGTCTCCTCCGGCACGGGGTCGCGCCAGGATGCCTTGTGGAGCAGCGGCGTGCCCCCGGCCAGCGCGACGCAATGGCTGGGCGTGCGGCCGCTCTCCTGCGCACCTGCAAGGGCGGGCATCAGCGCGAGTGTCGTTGCAAGGGCGGAGGCGAGGCGCATCGGCAATCTCCCGGAACGGGAAAAGCCTAGGGCGAGATGCGGGATTTCCGTCCTGACATTTCCGCGAGCGGGCTATCCGGCATCGGTGCGCCCGCGCCGGTCGTGACGGAGATTGGCGTAGAGAACGTGGTTCCGCCAGCGCCCGTTGATCTGCAGATAGCTCTGCGCAACGCCCTCATACTTGAACCCCGCCTTTTCCAGCACCCCGCGGGAGGCGGCATTTTCGGGCAGGCAGGCGGCCTCGATCCGGCTCAGGTTCAGGTCGGTGAAGGCATGGGTCACGACCCCGTCGATCGCCTCGCGCATGTAGCCCTGCCGGGCGAAAGGCTGGCCGACCCAGTAGCCAAGAACCCCGCATTGCGCAGGCCCCCGGCGGATATTGTCGAGCGTGATCGCTCCGACAAGCACCCCGTCCTCCCGCCGGATCAGGAACAGCGGCAGCGCCGTGCCATTGGCATGGGCGCGGGCGGACCAATAGACGCGGTTGGTGAAAGCCTTGCGCGCCAGATGGTCTGGCGCCCAGGCCGGTTCCCACGGCACAAGAAAGGCGGCGCTGTCCCGCCGGAGCGCGGACCAGGCACGGAAGTCGCTGTGGACCGGCAGGCGCAGCACAAGCCGCGCCGTGTCGATCTGCACGCGCCGCCGTCCGAACATCAGGCAGCAAGGTCCATGCGCAGTTGCTGAAGCTCGGGCGCGGCGGAGTCAGGCCCGTAGATCGCCATCGCGGAGGGCGCGGTGACCAGCCGTCCGGCATAGTCCCGCACCTTCTCCCGGGTCACGTCTTCGACCTGGGCGACCGCTTCATCCAGATCAGGCACACGCCCGAAGATGGCGAGCAGCCGCGCCAGCCGCTCCGCACGGGCGGAAGCACTTTCCAGCCCCATGACCAGACCCGCCTTCATCTGCGCCCGCGCCCGCGCCACCTCCGCCTCCGACATGTCGTCGGCGGCGCGGCGCAGTTCCGCGATGGTGAGTTCGGTCAGCGCGCCGATCTCCTCCGCCGAGGTGCCGGCATAGATGGTCATAAGCCCGGTTTCGTCATAGGCGCCCGCCTGGGTGAAGATGGAATAACACAGCCCCTTCTCCTCCCGGATCTTCTGGAACAGGCGGGAGGACATGCCCCCGCCCATCGCCGTCGCATAGACCTGCGCGGTGTGGAAATCCGGGTGCCGGTAGCCCGGCCCCTCGAACCCCAGCGTGAAGTGAAGCTGCTCCAGTTCCTTCACCTCCCGCCGCTCCCCGCCGGTAAAGTGCGCGGCGCTGGGGCGCAGCGTGCGCAGCGGCGACAGATGACCGAAGGTGGCCTCCGCCAGTTTCACGATGGCATCGTGATCGACGGCCCCGGCAGCCGCGAGGATCATCTCGTCCGGCCCATAGTGCTCTGCCACGAATCGCCGAAGCTCCGACTGGCCGAAGCTGCTCACCCGTTCCGCCGGGCCGAGAATGGACCGCCCGAGCGGCTGGTCCGCGAAGGCGGCTTCCTGAAGCCAGTCGAAGATGATGTCATCGGGCGTATCCAGCGCCTGCCCGATCTCCTGCAGGATGACGTGGCGCTCCACGTCGATCTCCCGCTGGTCGAAAACCGGGTTCAGCACGATGTCGGAAATGACGTCGAAGGCCAGTTCCACATCCTCGCCCAGGACGCGGGCGTAATAGGCGGTCATCTCGCGGCTGGTATAGGCATTGATGTAGCCGCCCACATCCTCGATCGCCTCCGCGATCTGCACGGCGGTCCGCTTCTTCGTGCCCTTGAACGCCATGTGTTCGAGGAAATGGGCGATCCCGTTCTCCTCCACCCGCTCATGCCGGCCGCCTGCGGTGATCCAGACACCGAGCGAGGCGGATTTCAGCGCCGGCATGGTCTCTGTCACGATGCGGAAGCCGTTGGAGAGAGTGGTGATGCGGGTCAATTAGCGGATCCTTTTCCTTATGAGGGCTTCGAGCGCCCCGAGATCGTTCGGCACGTCCGTCACACGCTCCGGCCGGTCGAACAGGTCGGCCATGCGGGGCGGCAGCGCCGGACGTATGCCCGTCGCGGCTTCCACCGCGTCGGGAAATTTTGCGGGATGCGCGGTGGCCAGCGTGACCATCGGCACGGGGCCGGAGAGATGCTCCTCCGCCACCTTCACGCCGACGGCCGTATGCGGACAGATCAGCTCCCCCGTGGTTTCCCTCACGCGGCGAATCGTGGCGGAGGTCTCCTCCTCCGACGCGCGCCCCGATGCGAAGGTGGAGCGCAATGTCTCAAGGATGCCTTGCGAAATGGTAAAGCCGGCGCCCGATTTCAACTCCTCCATCATCAGGGTGACGGCCTTTGCATCCCGACCCGCCGCCTCGAACAGCGCGCGCTCGAAATTGGAGGAAACCTGAATGTCCATGGAGGGCGAGATGGAGGGATGCACCCCTTCCATGCGGTAGCTGCCAGTGCGGAGCGCACGGTCCAGAATATCGTTCTGGTTGGTGGCGATCACGAGCTGCCCGATGGGCAGGCCCATGCGCTTGGCGATATGGCCCGCAAAGATGTCACCGAAATTCCCCGTCGGCACGGTGAAATCCACCAGCCGGTGCGGCGCGCCCAGCGACACGGCGGAGGTGAAGTAATAGACGACCTGCGCCAGAACCCGCGCCCAGTTGATGGAGTTCACCCCGGCCAGCCGTACCGAATCACGGAAGGCGAAATCGTTGAACATGTCCTTCAGGCGCGCCTGGCAGTCGTCGAAATCGCCCTCCAGCGCGAGGGCATGGACATTCTCCTCCGCCGGGGTGGTCATCTGACGCCGCTGGACTTCCGAGACGCGGCCCTTCGGGAACAGGATGAACACATCGACATTCGGCAGGCCGCGGAACGCTTCGATGGCGGCGGAGCCGGTGTCGCCCGAGGTCGCGCCGACGATCGTCACCCGCTCGCCCGACCGCGAGAGCGCGGCCTGAAAGAGCTGGCCGATGAGCTGCATCGCGAAGTCCTTGAAGGCGAGTGTCGGCCCGTGGAACAGCTCGAGCAGGAAATGGTTGGGCTGAAGCTGCACGAGCGGCGCCCGCGCGGCATGATCGAACCCGGTATAGGCCCGCGCGATGATGGCGCGGAACTCCTCATCGGTGAAGGTGTCGCCGATGAAGGGGCGCATCACGCGGAAGGCCGCCTCCTCATAGCTCTGGCCGGCCAGATCGGCGATTTCCACCGGCGTCATCTGCGGGATCGTCTGCGGAACGTAGAGCCCCCCGTCGCGGGCAAGGCCGGTCAGCATCGCGGCTTCGAAGGACAGGACCGGCGCGGCCCCGCGGGTTGAGATATAGGTCATCGGGCAGGCTTTCGCTGGGCAGGCTTTGGGTGGTTTTCCCGCGTGATACGCCAGAGCAGGTAGCCTGTCATCCCCGCCCAGACGACGGCGAGCAGAAACCAGGTGACCGCGTATTGCAGATGGTTGTTCGGAATGCCCTCCGCCCCCACGGGCACAGGCTCCGCAGCCGGGGTCATTTCGGTGGTGGTGCGGAGCACGACGAGCAGCGGCTCCGTTTCGAGTTGCGCGGCCATGGCGGGCACATCGCGGGCGAACCAGATGCCGGTCTTGGCGTCGGGGGGCGGGGTGTAGCTGTCGCTGTCGCGCGGCCATTGCAGGTTGCCGGTGATGGCCGCCTCCACCCCCGGCCGCGGAATGCCGCGCTCCATCTCCGGCAGGAAGCCCCGATCGACCAGTATCCGCCGCCCGTCCGCGGTGACGAAGGCGGTGATGACACGGTAGCCCGGCCCCTCTCCCTGCCGGGCGGACAGCACGAGGATTTCCTTGTCGGTGAACCTGCCCACCGCCGTCACGGGAAGGTAGCGATCCCCTTCGGCGGTGGGATGCAGCGGCACGGGAACCGGCGGGGCGAGGATGGCGGCATCGATCTGTGCCAGCATCTCCTCCTTCCAGGCGAGACGCTGGAGCTGCCAGATGCCGAGCGCCACCAGAATGCCGCAGCCGACCAGACCGAGGATCAGAGGCCAGAAGAGGCGACGCATGCAGAACCTTTCCAACGGAAAAGCGCGCGCCTTTCGGCCCGCGCTCTGATTTTTCAACGGCGGATGTATCCTCAGCCGCCCCAGATATAGACGGAAGCGAAGAGGAACAGCCAGACCACATCGACAAAGTGCCAATACCACGCCGCCGCCTCGAAGCCCACATGCTTGGTCTGGGTGAAATCTCCCCTGCGGGCGCGCAGCAGGCAGACGAAGAGGAAAATCGTCCCGATGATGACATGCGCCCCGTGGAAGCCCGTCGCCATGAAGAACGTGGCGCCATAGATATTGCCGGAGAAGCCGAAGGCCGCGTGGCTGTATTCATAGGCCTGGAACACGGTGAAGATGAGGCCCAGGATGACCGCGATGGTCAGGCCCGTCACCACGTCCTTGCGGTTGTTCTCATGCACCAGCGCATGGTGCGCCCAGGTGACCGCGCAGCCTGACAGCAGCAGGATCAGCGTGTTGATGAGCGGCAGGTGCCAGGGATCGAAGGTTTCGATGCCCGCCGGCGGCCAGGTGCCCGGAATGATTTCGGTGCCCTCGATCACTCCCATCGGGAAAAGCGCGTGGGCGAAGAAGTTCCAGAACCAGGCAGCAAAGAACATCACCTCGGAGATGATGAACAGGATGATACCGTAGCGCAGGCCGATATCGACCACCGCCGTATGATCCCCCGCGCGGCTTTCGCGGATCACGTCGCCCCACCAGCCGACCATCACATAGGCGACGCCGACTGCCCCGATCAGAAAGACCCACGGCCCCGAAGCATGCATCCAGAGCACCGCCCCGAACAGCATGATGAAACCGGAGACGGCGGCCAGAAACGGCCAGATCGACGGCGGGAGGACGTGATAGTCGTGATTTTTGACATGCGCCATTGCTCTTCCCTCGCTGCGCCTTCGTTCAGTTCGTTGACGTCTGCTGGACAGCCTTGGGCAGATCCAGGACGTGGAATGTATAGGACAGGGTGATCGTATGGGCGTACTTGCCCTCGCGATCGTTCACGATAGCCGGATCGACGAAGAACGTGACCGGCATCTGCACCCTTTCACCCGGCTGGAGCACCTGCTCGGTGAAGCAGAAACACTCGATCTTGGTGAAATACCCGCCAGCCGCATAGGGCGTGACGTTGTAACTCGCCTGCCCGGCTATGGGTTTGTCGGTCGGGTTGTAGGCCTCGTAGAAGGCAAGACCGGTCTCGCCGATCTTGATTTCCATCTCGTTGACCATCGGCTTGAACTGCCACGGCATCCCGCGTTCGAGCGAGGCGTCGAAGCGGATCCGCACGGTCCGGTCCAGTACCGTGTCCGGCGCCGTGGCGGCGACACTGGTCGTGCCGCCAAAACCCGTCACCCGGCAGAACCAGTTGTAGAAGGGAACCGCCGCATAGGAGAGGGCCCCCATGAGGACGACGACGCCGACAAGCCGCAAGGCGATGCGACGGCTCCGCGCGGCGTCATTCTGCGGGCCCTTCACTGCCTCGCTCCCCCGTCCTGTTCCTGCACCATGGAGGGGCGGTAGCCATGGTCGAAACCCTCCATGCTTTCGCCCTTCTCGATCTTCACGATGGTCAGTCCGAACACGATGACGACAAAGGCGCCAAGGCTCAGGCCCAGACCGAGATTGCGTCCGAAGCGTCTGCGGTGAAGTTCGTGATCCTTGGTGATCGCCATGGTCACCAGCCTCCCATGCCGAAGGAGCGCAGCGCGGCTTCCGCAAGGAAAGCGCTGAAATGCAGGAAGAGATAGAGGAGCGAGAAGGAGAAGAACCGCTTCTCCGCGCGGTAGCCATCGGCTTCCGCCACCTGTTCGTTGCGCCGCCACAGATCGACCGCACCCAGCACGAACAGGAGGTTCAGCACGACCGCCGCCGCCAGATAGACCGGCCCGCCGATGGAGGTGAAACCTGCCCCGATCGCCACCGGCGCGAGCAACAGCGCATAGACGAGGATATGCGCCCGCGTCGATTTCCGCCCGTGGGTGACGGTCAGCATCGGCACACCGGCACGGTCGTAGTCGCTGTTCATGAAAAGGGCGAGCGCCCAGAAATGCGGCGGCGTCCACATGAACACGATGAGGAACATCAGCACGCTTTCGACCGATATGCCCCCCGTCGCCACGGCCCAGCCGATCATGGGGGGAAACGCCCCCGCAGCCCCGCCGATGACGATGTTCTGCGGCGTCGTCCGCTTCAGCCAGATGGTGTAGATCACCGCATAGAAGAAGATGGTGAAGGCCAGCAGCCCCGCCGCCAGCCAGTTGGCCGCCAGCCCCAGCATCATCACCGACAGGCCGGAAAGCGCGAGCCCCACACCGAGCGCCTCGCCGCGCGCCACGCGGCCCGAGGGCACCGGACGGTTGGCGGTCCGCTTCATCACCGCGTCGATGTCGCTGTCCCACCACATGTTGAGCGCGCCCGAAGCGCCGCCCCCGAGCGCGATGAACAGGATGGAGGTGAAGGCGATGAACGGATGCACCGGCACGGGCGCCACCAGCAGGCCGACCAGCGCGGTGAACACCACGAGCGACATCACCCGCGGCTTCAGCAGGGCGAGATAATCGCCGAAGCTGCCCTCTCCGCCCTGGGTGTCCGCGTGTTGATGGAACGTGTCGCTCATGCCTGCCTTCTCTCCGCACGTCGCCGGGGCGGCGCGCTTTTTGTCAGTGGGCCTGCGTCAGCCGGTTACCCGGCTGTCGGCAGCCTGCCTCATTCGGCCTGCGCCAGCCGCACGGGCCGCTCCGAGGGGAGCGGGCCGGCATCGGCGGAGAACTCTTCCTTCGCCCGGGTCAGCCAGTCGGCATAGACCTGCGGGCTCACGACCTTCACCGTGATCGGCATGTAGGCGTGGTTGATTCCGCACAATTCCGAGCACTGGCCGAAGTAGATACCCTCCCGCTCCGCCTTGAACCAGAGCTCGGCGAGGCGACCGGGCACGCCGTCCTGCTTCACCCCGAAGGCCGGGATCGTCCAGGAGTGGATCACGTCCGCCGCCGTCACCTGCATCACGACCGTCGCGCCCACCGGAACGACCAGGGCGTTATCCACGGCGAGGAGGTAGTCCGAATCGGCATATCCGTTCTCGGCCAGATCCTCCCGCGGCAGCATGATGCTGTCGAAGGCGATGCCTTCATCGGGATATTCGTAGCCCCAGTACCACTGGTAACCGGTCGTCTTGATGCGGATATCGGCCTCCGGCATCTCCTGTTGCTTGAACAGGATCGGCAGCGAGAAGGAACCGATCACCACGAGGATCAGGATCGGCACGATTGTCCAGGTGATCTCGAGCGGTGAATTGTGCGTGAAGCGCGCGGGCTTCGGGTTGCGTTTCTCGTTGTAGCGCAGGATGCACCACACGAGAAGCAGGGTGACGAGCAGCACGATCGGCACGATGATCCACAGCAGCAGACCGTCGAGCCAGTGGATATCGCGGGCGAGTTCCGTCGCGGCGGGCTGGAAGCCGATCGCACCGTCGACCGGATGGCCCACGACCGGAAGGCCCCCGATTCCATCGGGCGGGGTTTCAGCGGTCTGTGCGCTGGCGGCAAAGCTGGCGAGGGATGCGGCGACAGTCGTGGCTAATCCCGTGAGCGTGGTCGAAAGGCGCATGTTCTCCGTCCCATATGGCGCGGCACTTCCCCGGAAAGCAGTCAGCCGTGCCTGAACCGCCTTGCGGCAGTTTCCCATTGTTTCCCTGTCCCCTGAAACCATATTAGGTCATGCGCGACAAGCAAAACGTGTGCGGCGCTTCCTGAACAAAAGTACGGTTCTTCAATGACCAGGTCCGATTCCTTCCGTCCTTTCGAGACGATGATCGACGAGGGGCGGGCGCTGGCGCTGCTGCGCGAGACGCTCTCGGGTGCGGAGGATGGCGAGATTTTCCTGGAACGGCGCCGGTCGGAGGCGCTCGTGCTCGACGATCAGCGAATCCGCTCGGCGAGTTACGATGCGTCCGAAGGCTTCGGCCTTCGTGCCGTGAAGGGCGACGTGACGGGCTATGCCCATTCCTCCGAGATCAGCGAGGCCGCGCTCCGCCGCATGGCGGAGACGGCGCGGCTGGCCGTGGGCGACGGGGGCGGCCTCATGGCCCCGCCGCCGCCCGGCACCAACCGGCGGCTCTACACGGATGAGAACCCGATCGACGGCGTCTCCTTCCCGGCCAAGGTCGATCTGCTGCGGGAGATCGACGACTGGGTCCGCGCGCTCGATCCGCGTGTGGTGCAGGTTTCCGCCAGCCTCGCCGCTAGCCATCAGGAGGTGGAGATTCTCCGCCCCGACGGCCTCCGGCTGGCCGATGTGCGGCCGATGACCCGGATCTACATCTCCGTGATGATCGAGGAGAACGGGCGGCGCGAATCCGGCTCTGCGGGGGGCGGCGGACGGGCGGGGTTGCTCGGGCTGATCGCGCCGGAGAACTGGCAGGCCGCCGCGCGGGAGGCCCTTCGCATCGCCGCCGTGAACCTCGGCGCGGAGGCGGCGCCTGCGGGCATCATGGATGTGGCGCTCGGCCCCGGCTGGCCCGGCATCCTGCTGCACGAGGCGGTGGGACACGGGCTGGAGGGCGACTTCAACCGCAAGAAGACCTCCGCCTTCGCAGGCCTTCTGGGGGAGCGTGTCGCCGCGCCCGGCGTGACGGTTCTGGACGACGGCACCATCCCGGACCGCCGCGGCTCCATCACCATCGACGATGAAGGCACCCCCTCCCGCAAGAACGTGCTGATCGAGGACGGCATCCTCGTCGGCTATATGCAGGACCGCCAGAACGCCCGCCTGATGGGCGTGGAACCCACCGGGAACGGTCGCCGGGAAAGCTATGTCCATGCCCCGATGCCCCGCATGACCAACACCTACATGCTGGCCGGGCCGGACGACCCGGAGGAAATCGTCTCCCGCGTGAAGGACGGCATCTGGGCCGTGGGTTTCGGCGGCGGACAGGTCGATATCACCAGCGGCAAGTTTGTCTTTTCCTGCACCGAGGCCTACCGCGTCACGAACGGCAAGGTCGGCGCGCCGGTGAAGGGCGCGACGCTGATCGGCGACGGACCGACCTCGCTCCGCCATGTGCAGGCGGTCGGCAATGACCTGAAGCTGGACCCCGGCATCGGCAACTGCGGCAAGGCGGGTCAGTGGGTGCCCGTCGGCGTAGGTCAGCCGACCCTGCTCATCGGTGGGCTGACGGTCGGGGGCAGCAAGCTCTGAGTCCGCGGCGGGGTCGGATTGGCCCCGTTGCACGGAAAATGGCCTGCGGCTCCGGCGCGGTGCTGCCGGGCTGACCGGAACCGCCGACATGCATGCTGCTGATTGCTCACCAATAAGGGCGGGCGGAGGATTCACCTGCTATTAACGTTCTTCGGCGACAGTGGCTCCGTGGTGCAGGATGGAGCCGGACGATGAAGGATATGCCCAGCCCTCTCCCCGCCCCTTTGCTGGCGGAGGAAGAACGGTTCGCGCGGCTCAGGCTGATCCGGTCGGCGCGAGTGGGGGTTTTGACCTTTCGGCGTCTCCTCGCGGAACATGGCTCCGCGCTACGGGCGCTGGAGGCGCTTCCCGCCCTTGCGGCGGCGTCGGGCGCGCGGGATTACCGCCCCGCCGGCGCGGCGCTCGCGCGGGCGGAAATCGCGGCTGGCCGCGCGGCAGGCGCGCGCCTGCTGTTCGAGGGAGAGCCGGATTACCCGCGCCTGCTGGCCGAAATCCCGGATGCACCGCCGCTTCTCTGGGCGCTCGGCGACATTTCCCTGCTGACGAGGCCGCTGGTGGCGCTGGTCGGCGCGCGCAATGCATCCAGCCTCGGTATCCGCATGGCGCGACGGCTCGCGGGCGCGCTGGCTGAGGCCGGGTTTCCGGTCGTCTCCGGCCTTGCCCGCGGCATCGACACCGCCGCGCATGAGGCGGCGCTTCCCCACGGCACGATCGCCGTTCAGGCGGGCGGCATCGACGTGATCTATCCCCGGGAAAACACCGATCTCGCGGCCCGGATAGGAGCCTCCGGCCTGCGCCTGAGCGAGCAGCCGCCGGGAATGCAACCGCTGGCAAGGCATTTCCCGCAGCGCAACAGGATCGTTTCCGGCCTCAGTCACGCCGTGGTGGTGGTGGAGGCGGCTCCCCGTTCCGGCAGCCTCATCACCGCGCGGAACGCGCTGGATCAGGGGCGGGAGGTGATGGCCGTTCCCGGTCATCCGCTGGATGAACGCGCGGGCGGATGCAATCTGCTCATCCGGGAGGGGGCGCTTCTGGTGCGGGGGGTGGAGGATGTGATCGCGGCGCTCGCAGCGCTTCCCGGCCAACTCCCGTGTCCCGGCAAAGGGGTGCCACGGCCCCCGGATGCGCCAATTTGTCGCGGCCGCCCGGACCTTGGGGCGCGCGGTCCCCGGTCGGCCGGGGACTTGTCCGCCGCTGCCCGGGACAATGCTCCGCTTCCTCATCTGATTCTGGATCGGCTGAGTCGCAGCCCCGTGCCGGAGGATCAGGTGCTCCGCGATCTCGGCATCAGCGTGGGAGAGGGCGCCCCGGCCCTGCTCTCCCTTGAGCTGGAGGGCCGCGTGCTTCGCCATCCGGGTGGCCTGCTGAGCCGGGCATGACGCGCAATGAGACCGGGATGCTGTTCGATCAGGACATCCCTTTCCTGAAGGATACGCCCGCCATGCAGGACGGGCGGCAGTGCAGCCCCTCCCACCCGTGCGGCCAGGCCGGCTCACTGCCACGTTTTCCGGCGTTTCCACGTCCCCGCCCGCGCACGGCGTGGCAGTCAACAAGCAGGGATTGCTCGGGCCACGGGCACACGTCCCCGCCCATCCGAGCGGCACGGCCCGTCCGATCAGACCGTCAGTATCGGAGTTTTTCCGGCCCCTCCCGCGCGCTTATGGTCTCCGCCTCCTGCAAAACGGGTCCGACCGGGGGCGGAGCGCGCCTATCGCCTCCACCTTGCCCGCGGGCAGCAACCTCGGCTGCCACCTCGCTCCGCCTCCGGCGCACACGGGTCCGACAGCGACCAGCACGAGACCGCTTTCGGCCGCCCGGTTTCGAGCGACGCCCGGCATTGCTGACGAAAACAGCGTCCGCGCGCGACCGGGATGCGGCGCGCGATATGCCGCCTGCATATTTGACTCGTTCCATGCCTGCGTCACCTTGAGGGCATGGCAGACGCGCCCGGACGCGTCGAAACTCAACGGAGGATCGTATGTTGAAACGAACCGGATTGCTGTGCTGCGCTGCGGCATTGGCCCTCGCGGCCTGCGGCCCCACGACACCGGAGGAGCGCGCCTATCGTCAGCATGAGGCCGGATGTATCGCGGGCAGCGTGACCGGTGCCGTGTTGGGGGCCGCGCTCGGCAATGCCTTCGGCGGCGGGTCGGGCCGGACGATCATCACCGCGACCGGTGCGGCGCTCGGCGGTCAGGCCGGTAACCAGCTGACCTGTGGCTGAGGGGAGAGACAAGAATGAACCGCAAACTGATCCTCGCCTGCG
Source organism: Haematobacter sp. (assembly GCF_032102465.1). Lineage (NCBI taxonomy): Bacteria > Pseudomonadati > Pseudomonadota > Alphaproteobacteria > Rhodobacterales > Paracoccaceae > Haematobacter > Haematobacter sp. The sequence goes on from NZ_DAMDHB010000031.1 coordinate 33,661, forward strand.
CCGCGACGCTTCTTGCGACGCCTGTGCTCGCGCAATCCGAAGGCGTGGGCGTGATTGACGAACGCGTCCTCCAGCTCATGGATTCCAACGGCGACGGCACCGTCACCCGGGCCGAGATGCAGGCCTATGCCGAACGGGCCTTCACCCAGCTCGACACCAACGGCAACGGGCGGCTTGAACCGTCGGAGACAGGCCAGATCCTGTCTGCCTCCCAGTTCCAGATCATGGACAAAGACCGGAACGGCTGGCTCTCGAAGAAGGAGTTCACCGATCAGATCATGGCCGACTTCGCCTCCGCCGACAAAAACGGCGACGGCGTTCTGCGCTGATTTGCGCGCGGGGGACGGCTGCCCTGCCGCCGCCCCCCGGTTGACAAGCGGGGCGTCCCGTCACATGTAAGCCGCCGCGCGGCCGACACTCACACCTGCGCCGCGGCAGGAGGATGAATGGCTGTCGTCGTCGTCGAATCGCCCGCCAAAGCCAAGACCATCAACAAATACCTTGGCCCCGGTTTCACCGTTCTGGCCTCCTATGGCCATGTCCGCGACCTGCCGCCGAAGGATGGCTCCGTCGATCCCGAGCACGATTTCTCCATGAAGTGGGAGGTTGCCTCCGACAGCAAGAAGCATGTCAAGGCGATCACCGACGCGCTGAAGGATGACGACACGCTGATCCTCGCCACCGACCCCGACCGGGAGGGGGAGGCCATCTCCTGGCACCTGAAGGAAGCGCTGTCCAAGTCAATCGCCAAGAAGAAGGTCTCCCGCGTGACCTTCAACGCCATCACCAAGGATGCCGTCACCAAGGCCATGGAGGCCCCCCGCGACGTGGATATGGAGCTGGTGGAAGCCTACCTCGCCCGCCGCGCGCTCGACTATCTGGTGGGGTTCAACCTCTCGCCCGTGCTCTGGCGCAAGCTGCCGGGGGCCAAGTCGGCAGGCCGGGTGCAGTCCGTCTGCCTACGGCTCATCGTCGAGCGGGAGATGGAGATCGAGGCGTTCCGCGCCCGCGAATACTGGTCCGTGACGGCGGTGCTGGTCACGCCGCGGGGGCAGGAATATCAGGCGCGGCTGACGGTTCTGGGCGGCAAGAAGCTCGACCGCTACGACATTCCGACGGCAGAGGCGGCGGAGATCGCGGTGCAGGCGATCCGCTCCCGCGACCTGACGGTGCAGGGTGTCGAATCGAAGCCCGCAAGCCGCAACCCCTCCCCTCCCTTCATGACCTCCACCCTCCAGCAGGAGGCGTCGCGCAAGTTCGGCATGGGCGCGCGGGCCACGATGACGGCGGCCCAGCGGCTCTACGAGGCGGGCTATATCACCTATATGCGGACCGACGGGATCGACATGGCCCCGGAGGCGGTCTCCGCCGCACGGGCGGAGATCGGCCGGCGCTTCGGCAAGGACTACGTGCCGGACAGCCCGCGGCTCTACAAGAACAAGGCCAAGAACGCGCAGGAGGCGCATGAGTGCATCCGCCCGACCGACATGTCGGTGTCGGCGGAAAAGCTCGGCGTCTCCGACACCGACCAGCGGCGGCTTTATGAGTTGATCTGGAAGCGGACCATCGCCAGCCAGATGGCCAGCGCCCGGATGGAGCGGACGACCGTGGACGTGACCTCCGCCGACGGGCAGGTGGGCCTGCGCGCCACGGGGCAGGTCGTGCTGTTCGACGGGTTCCTCAGGGTTTACGAGGAAGGCCGCGACGACGATGGCGATGAGGACGGCGCCCGGCTGCCGCAGATCATGCAGGGCGAGGGCGCGGAAAAGCGCGACATCCAGCCCGAGCAGCACTTCACCCAGCCGCCCCCCCGCTACACGGAGGCCACCCTCGTCAAGCGGATGGAGGAGCTGGGGATCGGCCGGCCCTCCACCTATGCCTCCATCGTCACGACGATCCAGGACCGGGAATACGTCCGCAAGGAGAAGAACCGCCTGATCCCGGAGGACAAGGGCCGGCTCGTCACCGCCTTTCTGACCAACTACTTCCGCCGGTATGTCGAATACGACTTCACCGCCGATCTGGAGGGGCAGCTCGACGACATCTCCGCCGGGGAGCGGGACTACAAGGATGTGCTGGCGCGGTTCTGGAAGGATTTCTCCGCCGCGCTGGAGGGCACGTCGGATCTGCGGATCTCCGAGGTGCTCGACAAGATCGACGAGGTTCTGTCCCCGCACCTCTACCCGCCAAAGGCCGACGGCTCCGATCCGCGGCTCTGCCCGCTCTGCGGCAAGGGCGATCTGCACCTGAAGACCGCCCGCTCCGGCAGCGCCTTCATCGGCTGCTCCAACTATCCCGAATGCCGCTACACGCGCCCCCTCTCCGCTCCCGGCGGGGATGAGGAGGCGTTGTCCGCCGATGGCCGCATCCTCGGCAATGACGAGGCGGGCCTGCCCATCACCATCCGCACCGGCCGCTTCGGCCCCTATGTGCAGCGGGGGGAGGCGTCGGAGGATGTGCCCAAGCCGCCCCGCGCCTCGCTTCCCAAGGGCTGGGCGCCGGGCGAAATGACGCTTGAGAAGGCGCTGCAGCTTCTGGAACTGCCCCGGCCCATCGGTGACCACCCGGAGGACGGCGTGCTGGTGGAGGCGGGCATCGGGCGCTTCGGGCCCTATGTCAAACACGGCACCACCTATGCCAACCTGCCGGATGTGGAAGAGGTCTTCACCATCGGCATGAACCGCGCGGTGGAGGTGCTGGCCCAGAAAGCCTCCCGCGGACGCGGCGCGGCCAAGGCGGCGCCGCTGAAGGAACTCGGGGAGCATCCCGACGGCGGCCCCGTGCAGGTGATGGCGGGGCGGTATGGCCCCTACGTCAAATGGGGCAAGGTCAATGCGACCCTGCCCAAGGAAGTGCAGCCGGAGACCGTCACGCTGGAGGAAGCGCTGCCCCTGATCGCCGCGAAGGCCACCAAGGGGGGCAAGAAGGCGGCACCGAAGAAAGCGGCAGCCAAGAAGGCTCCGGCAAAGAAAGCGCCGGCGAAAAAGGCCACCGCAAAAACGGCCACCGCAGAAACGGCGCCTGCGAAGACGGCTGCCGCGAAAAAGCCGGCGGCAAAGACTGCCGCAAAGAAAGCCGCCTCCAGCGAGTGAGGGGCGGCCCTTGCTGCGGGCGCATTGACATGCCCCGCCCCCGTTGCCACAACTTCCGCGAGGGAAACGGACGGGAGGACCGGATGGGGAAGATCTACGGCAGCGCTGAGGAGGCTCTCGACGGCCTTCTGTTCGACGGGATGCTGATCGCCGCGGGCGGTTTCGGCCTCTGCGGCATCCCGGAACTCTGCATTTCTGCGATCCGGGACGCAGGCACCAAGGAACTGGTCATCGCCTCCAACAACTGCGGGGTGGATGAATTCGGGCTGGGCCTGCTGCTCCAGACCAAGCAGATCCGCAAGATGATCTCCTCCTACGTGGGCGAGAACGCGGAATTCATGCGGCAATACCTGTCGAACGAGATCGAGGTGGAGTTCAACCCGCAGGGCACGCTGGCCGAGCGGATGCGCGCGGGCGGGGCGGGCATTCCGGGGTTCTACACCAGGACCGGCGTCGGCACGATCATCGCGGACGGCAAGGAACACAAGGAGTTCGACGGGGAGACCTATATCCTCGAACGCGGTCTGGTCGCCGATCTCTCCATCGTCAAGGCGTGGAAGGCCGACGAGACTGGCAATGTCGTTTTCCGCAAGACCGCCCGCAACTTCAACCCGCCCGCCGCGACCTGCGGCAAGATCTGCGTCTGCGAGGTGGAGGAGATCGTGCCCGTCGGCTCTCTCGACCCGGACGAAATCCACCTGCCGGGCGTCTATATCCACCGGCTGATCCAGGGCCATCACGAAAACCGCATCGAACAGCGCACCACGCGCGCGCGCCCGGCCTCCGCCGCGGCAGGGGAGGAAGTCTGATGGCCGGCGAGGTGAAGAAGGGCTGGGACCGCAACCGCATGGCCGCGCGCGCCGCGCAGGATCTGCAGGACGGCTGGTATGTGAACCTTGGCATCGGCATTCCGACGCTGGTCGCGAACTACATCCCCGAGGGCGTGAACGTCACGCTGCAATCGGAAAACGGCATGCTCGGCATCGGTCCCTTCCCCTATGAGGGCGAGGAGGATCCCGATCTGATCAACGCGGGCAAGCAGACGGTGACGGCGCTTCCGCAGACTGCTTTCTTCGACAGCGCGCAGAGCTTCGCCATGATCCGGGGCGGCAAGATCGCCATGGCCATCCTCGGCGCGATGGAGGTGTCGGAGACGGGTGATCTGGCCAACTGGATGATCCCGGGCAAGCTGGTGAAGGGCATGGGCGGGGCGATGGATCTTGTCGCCGGGGTGAAACGTGTGGTCGTCGTGATGGATCACGCGAACAAAGCGGGTGAGTCGAAAGTTCTGAAGGAGTGCACGCTCCCGCTCACCGGCAAGGCGGTGGTGGACCGCATCGTCACCAACCTCGGAGTGCTTGACGTGGTGCCGGGCGGCCTGAAGATCGTGGAGCTTGCGGATGGCGTGACCGAGGCGGAGCTTCGGTCCCTAACGGAGGCTACGATCGTTGACTGAAGCAAAAATCGAAAGAGAAGTCTCGGGCAGCAAGGGCCGCTACGTGGTGCAAAAGGACGGATCGGAGGCGGAACTGACCTATTCCATCGCCTCGCCCCGCCTCATCATCGCGGACCATACCGGCGTGCCCCCCGCCTTTCGGGGCGAGGGCATCGGCAAAGCACTGGTGGAACGGCTGGTGAGCGACGCGCGGGAGGAGGGGGTGAAGATCTACCCCACCTGCCCGTTCGTCATCGCTTTCCGGCAGCGCCATCCCGAATGGGCCGACGTCTTCGCCGAGGACTGAGCCATTCGCATGAGAATGCGGATGCCACCCGGTCTGCCCCGAGATATCCCGACCGGCGGCTGAGCCCTTGTACAGAGTGCGATCAGGGACCGTCGTCCGGCGGCGGTCCTTATGTTCCCGCATACTCACGGCCTGCCGCGCGATACTCCGCCGCGAGGCTGAAGTCCCGCGCGGCGTGAGACTAAGAACTGTCGCCCGGGGGTCGTTATCGACGCCCTCGAGATACGGATGCCCGCGGCTTGCTGCAAGATATTCCGGCCCGCGGCTGAGCCCCTGCACGCTGTGCGGGCAAGGACCGTTGCCTGGCGGCGCTCCTGATTGCATGAGACGTTTCTGAATCGCTGGGTGAATGCCATCGCGCATCAAGGGCCTGGCCTGGGAATTGTAGCAAGCAATGCCTTTGCGTTGACCTTCCGGGGGATGACGGGTCAGCCCTTGCGTAGTCTGCGGCTTCGTCGCTCCATCCTTTCCCTGCATCGTTCCGTCAGCGGTCGGGGCACGGCGAGGCGGGAGGTTGCGCCTCGCAAGCGGGATAGTCAGCGTGGGGCCCGGGCACGCGCTTCTGCCGCGCAAGCGGAATGGTCGGCCCGACGGCGCGGGAGCAGCGCTTCCACCGCGCAAACGGGACAGTCGGCCTTCTGCCGGTGAGCCGGTAACGGGGAGCACAGCCGCAATGCTGCGGAGCAGTCCCCTGCGCGGAACGGAAAGCCTGCCCCTCAACCACAACGCGGACCACTCGAAGCCGGGCAGGCGCGCTCCTAGATAAGGGGGATGAGCACCCTTCCCCCCCCGTTTCACGACTGGTTCTCCGCACGTGGCTGGTCTGTCCATCCGCATCAGCGGGCGATGCTGGACCATGCGGCGGAGCCGGCGCTGCTGCTCGTCGCACCGACGGGCGGAGGCAAGACGCTGGCGGGGTTCCTGCCGTCGCTCATCGACATCGCCGCTGCGCCGAAACCCGGTCTCCACACGCTCTATGTCTCACCGCTCAAGGCGCTGACGGCCGACATCCGGCGCAACCTTCTCCGTCCGATCGAGGAGATGGCGCTGCCGATCCGCGTGGACGACAGAACCGGCGACACCAGCCAGACCCGCCGCAAGCGTCAGCGCGCCGACCCGCCCCATATCCTGCTCACCACGCCTGAAAGTCTGGCGCTCATGCTGTCCTATGAGGATGCGCCCCGGGTTTTCGCCGGGCTGAAGCGGGTGATCGTCGATGAGATCCATGCGCTTGCGGACTCGAAGCGCGGGGATCAGCTCATGCTGTCGCTCGCACGGCTGGAGATGCTGGCGCCCGGTCTCCGGCGCGTGGGCCTGTCGGCGACGGTGGAGGATCCGCCCGCGCTCGGCCGCTTTCTCGCCCGCCATCCGGCGCCCTGCCGGATCCTTGCTGCCGATCCCGGCCCGGACCCGGACATCGCCATGCTCGCGACCGAAGTCCCGCCGCCCTGGGCAGGCGGCGGCGGGCGCTATGCCATTCCTGCGATCCTGGAGGAGGTGAAGCGCCATCGCACCACCCTGATCTTCCACAACACGCGGGCGCAGGCGGAACTGTTCTTCCGCGATCTTTGGCTGGCGAACGGGGATGATCTTCCCATCGCCATCCACCATGGCAGCCTCGCACGGGAGGCGCGGGAGCGGGTGGAGGCGGCGATGACGGCGGGCGCGCTCCGCGCCATCGTCTGCACGGGGAGCCTCGATCTCGGTATCGACTGGGGCGATGTCGATCTGGTCATTCAGGTGGGTGCGCCCAAGAACGTCAAGCGCCTCGTTCAGCGGATCGGGCGGGCCAACCACCGCTACAATGCCCCGTCCAAGGCGCTGCTGGTGCCCGCGAACCGGTTCGAGGTGGTGGAATGTCAGGCCGCGCTGGACGCGATGCGCGATCATGCGCTGGACGGGGAGCCGCGCGGCCCCGGCCCGCTCGACGTGCTCTGCCAGCATATCGCGGCCACCGCCGCCGCCGGACCCTTCGATGCGGACCGGCTTTACGCCGAGGTGGTGACTGCCGGGCCTTATGCAATGCTGAAGCGGGCCGATTTCGACGCCTGTCTGGATTTCACCGCGACGGGCGGCTATGCGCTCCGGGCCTATGACCGCTGGCAGCGGCTCCGGCAGGGGCCAAACGGCCTGTGGCAGCTTCGCGATCCGCGGAGCGCGCAGACCATCCGCATGAACCTCGGCACGATCATCGACACCGACAAGCTGCGCGTCCGGTTCCGCGGGCAGGGTCAGCCGCTGGGAGAGGTGGAGGAGGCCTTCGCCGCCACGCTGACACCCGGCGACACCTTCCTGATCGGCGGTCAGGTGGTGCGCTACGAAGGTCTGCGCGACCTGACGGTGGAGGTGAGCCGCAGCCCCGGCGCCGATCCCAAGATCGCGGTGTACGACGGCACCAAGTTCGCCACTTCCACCCTGCTGACCGACCGGATCCTCGACATCTTCGCCCGGCGCGACTGGCCCGGCCTTCCGCACCACACGGCGGACTGGCTGGCGCTGCAACGCGACATCTCCCGCCTGCCGGAACGCGACCGGCTGCTGATCGAATGCTTCCCCCATGACGGGCGCATCCATCATTGCATCTACGGTTTCGCGGGGCGGAATGCGCAGCAGACGCTCGGCCTTCTGCTCACGCGCCGGATGGAGGAGGAGGGGCTTGGCCCGCTGGGCTTCGTCGCGACCGATTATGCCACGCTGATCTGGGGGCTGGAGCCGATGACGGACGCCGCCCCGCTGTTCGACCGGGCGCGGCTCCGGGAGGGGCTGGAGGGCTGGTTGCAGGGCAATGCGGTGATGAAACGGTCCTTCCGCGCGGTCGCCACCATCGCCGGGCTCATCACCCGCAACCTGCCCGGTCAGCGGAAATCGGGGCGGCAGGCGACCTTTTCCTCCGACATCCTCTACGACACGCTCCGCCGCTATGACCCCGATCACCTGATGCTCCGCGCCACGCGGGAGGAGGCGATGCGCGGGTTGGTCGATTTCGGCCGGATCGAGACGATGCTGGACCGCGTGGGCGACCGGATCGACCTTGTGCGGCTCGACAGGGTGACCCCGCTTTCCGCGCCGCTGATGCTGGAGCATGGCCGGGTCCCGATCGACGGCGCGGGGCGGGAGCGTCTGCTCGCCGACAGGGCGGAGAGGTTGCTGGAGGAAGCCGGGCTAGCCGACCTGCAAATCGCCGACTTGCGAATCCCGGAGGCGCAGGTCAAGAACGGAGCATGAACGGTTTCACGTTTCAGCTTCAGGGCGCGCGGCTGACGGCCCTCTCCTCCGGTGCGCTGTGGTGGCCGGAGCGGGGAGTACTCACCGTGTCGGACCTGCATTTCGGCAAGGCGCGGCGCGCGGCCCGGCGGGGGGGCCAGCTTCTGCCGCCCTATGAGGTGGCCGAGACGCTGTTCCGTCTGGAGACGCTGGTGGATGCGCTCCGCCCGGCCACGGTGATCGCGCTTGGCGACAGTTTCGACGATGCCGCGGCGGCGGATGAGATCGGGGAGGAGGAGCGGCTGCGCCTTCTTCGCCTGATGGCGGGGCGTCGCTGGCTCTGGGTGGAGGGCAACCACGACCCCGGTCCCGTGGCGCTTGGCGGCGCGCATGTGGCGGCGGTGACGGTCGGGCCGCTGGTCTTCCGCCACATCGCGGAAGAGGCCAGCGGCGAGGTTTCCGGCCATTATCACCCCAAGGCCCGTCTGGGCTTGGGGGGCGCCAGCGTCTCCCGCCCCTGCTTCCTGATCGACGGCACGCGGGTCATCATGCCTGCCTTCGGCAGCTACACCGGCGGGCTTGGCTGCAAGAGCCCGGTGCTTGCCTCCCTCATGGCACCCGGGGCGCTCGCCGTGCTCACCGGACCTTCGGCGCGCGCCGTGCCCATGGCGGCGGTTGGCTGAACTTCCGCTTCCCCCGGCGGGAAAAACCCGCAATTGTCTGACAGAAAGAGGGAGGGACCGGATGGACACCGCGACAGAACCGCTGGAGAGCCGTATTCGGGCAAGTTTCGCGCGGCAATCCATGCTCGCGACGCTGAAGGCGACGCTGGATGAGGTGACGGAGGGTCGCTGCGTCATCTCCGCCCCCCTCCTGCCAGAAACCCGCCAGCAGCACGGCGCAGGTCATGCGGGCGCCACCTTCACGCTGGTCGATACGGCGGCGGGTTATGCGGCGCTGACGCTCATCCCTCCGGGCACGGAAGTGATGACGGCGGAAATGAAGATCAACCTGCTCTCCCCCGCCATCGGCGACCGGCTGATCGCGACGGGGGAGGTCGTGCGTGCCGGACGGCGGCTCATCGTCGTGCGCGGCGAAGTGGTGGCGGAGGAGGCGGGGCGAACCCGCACCATCGCCATCGTGCAAGGGACGATGATCCCGGTCGATCCGCCCGCGGGGGCCTGATCCCCCGCCATCGGTCGCCTTCCTCGCCGACGAGGCCAGCGCCCTCGCAGGCTGCTGAGAAAGGTTTCCAGCTCTGCGTTGGAGCTGAAATCGTTCGCAATCAGAAGAAATCCAGCCGGAAATCCACCTGTTTTGAGGCGCTCCGGGGGCGGTTTCCCGACTTTCAGAGCACAGGCATGAGGCTTCTGAACTTTTTCAGCAGCCTGCCAGATCAAGATGGCTCCTGTGATACCGCCTTACACATTGGAAGCTACGCGTCGGGCCTCAGAGTGTCAGCCCCTCCGGCTCTGCCAGCCCGTTCGCCCGTGCACAGGCCGTGAGCGTATTGGCCAGAAGGCAGGCAATGGTCATCGGCCCGACGCCGCCCGGCACGGGAGTGATCGCGCCCGCGACCTCCGCCGCCTCGTCAAAGGCCACGTCGCCCGCCAGCCGTGTCCGGCCCTCGCCCGAGTCGATGCGATTGATGCCCACATCGATGACGACAGCTCCCGGACGGATCCAGTCGCCCCGGATCATCCCGGGGCGGCCCACCGCCGCCACGAGGATCTCCGCCTCGCGGCAGAGCGCGGGAAGGTCGTGCGTCCGGCTGTGGGCAACGGTGACCGTGCAGCTTTCCCGCAGCAGAAGCTGCGCCATCGGCTTGCCGACGATGTTGGAGCGCCCGACGACCACCGCCCTGCGCCCCGCCAGATCGCCCAGCTGGTCGCGGAGCAGCATCAGGCAGCCGAGCGGCGTGCAGGGGACCATCGCCTTCTGCCCGGTGGCGAGACGCCCCACGTTGATGACGTGAAACCCGTCCACATCCTTCGCCGGGTCGAGGGCGTTGATGACCCGCGCCTCGTCCATATGGCGCGGCAAGGGAAGCTGGACGAGAATGCCATGCACCGCGGGATCGGCGTTCAGCCGGTCAATGAGGGCGAGAAGCTCGGCCTCCGGCGTTTCGGACGGCAGGCGATACTCGAAGCTCTCCATCCCCGCGGCACGGGTCTGGACACCCTTGTTCTTCACATAGACCTGACTGGCCGGATCCTCTCCCACCAGAACCACGGCGAGACCGGGGATGATATCCGCCTCCGCCCTGATCCGCGCGGCCTCCACCGCCACACGTTCCCGGATGCCGGCGGCGAAAGCCTTGCCGTCGATGATCTTTGCCGTCATTCCGTCTGTCCTTCCGATGGGCTGGCCAATGAGTTGGTCGGGGGGCCGGCCAATGGGCTGGTCGGTGGGTTAGCCGAGGCATTGGCCGATGGGCCGAGCACCTGCTCCTCGCGCGCGATGGACCAGTCGATGAGACGCCGCCAGAGCGCCTCCGCCAGGTCGGGGTCCAGACCGAGCTCCGTGCCCGCGCGGCGCACATTGGCCACGACCTCCTCCACCCGCGCCTCGATACGGGCGGGCAGGCCTTCCGCCGGTTTCAGCTGCGCGGCACGGTCGATATAGGTCGCGCGGCGCACCAGAAGGGCTACGATCTCACGGTCCAGCGTGTCGATGGCGGACCGGAGTTCGACCATCGACCGGCAGTCCTGTGGCTGTTTCAAGGCGGTCTCCCGCGCTGTGGGCGATGGCGCCTCTTAGCCGCTGGAATACCGCCTTGCAATCGGGCCCGGTGCCGAAAGCGGCTTCAGAACAGCCCCTGAATGTTGCCCTTGCCATCCAGCCGGATGGTTTCGGCGGCAGGGTGGCGCGGCAGCCCGGGCATCGTGCGGATCTCGCCGCAAAGGACGACGACGAAACCCGCCCCCGCCGACAGCCGCACTTCCGTCACCGGCAGGGTGAAACCGGTCGGCGCGCCGCGGAGCGCGGGGTCGGCGGAGAAGGAATACTGCGTCTTGGCCATGCAGACCGGCAGGTGGCCATAGCCCTCCTCCTCCCAGCGGCGGAGCTGGCTGCGGGCCTGCTCGGGCAGGTTCACGTCGGCGGCGCCGTAGATCTGGCGGGCCACGGTGGCGATCTTCTCCTCCAGCGGCAGGTCGGCAGGGTAGAGCGGCCTGAACCGCGCCTCGCCGGACCGCGCGATCTCCGCCACCCAGCGGGCGAGCGGCAGAAGCCCTGCCGAGCCATCGGCCCAGTGGGTGCAGGGATAGGCCTCCGCCCCCGCTTGCCCCGCCGCCTCGATCAGCGCCTGCGTCTCCTGCGGCGTGTCGGAGGAGAAATGATTGATGGCGACCACCGCAGGCACGCCGAACTTCCGCACGTTCTCGATATGCCGCACGAGGTTGGCCGCGCCACGGCGCACGGCCTCCACATCTTCCCGCCCCAGATCCTCGCGCGCCACGCCGCCGTGGAACTTGATGGCCCGCACCGTGGCCACGATCACTACCGCATCCGGCTTCAGCCCCGCCGAGCGGCACTTGATGTCGAAGAACTTCTCCGCCCCGAGATCGGCCCCGAAACCGGCCTCCGTCACCACGAAATCGGCGAGACGGAGCGCCGCCCGCGTCGCGGCGACGGAGTTGCAGCCATGCGCGATATTCGCGAACGGCCCGCCATGCACGAAGGCCGGCGTATGTTCTAGCGTCTGGACAAGGTTGGGCTGCATCGCATCCTTGAGCAGCACCGCCATCGCGCCGTCGGCCTTCAGGTCGCGGCAATAGACCGGCGACCTGTCACTGCGGAAGCCGATGACGATACGGGCAAGCCGCTCCTCCAGATCCGCCAAGTCCTCCGCCAGACAGAGGCAAGCCATCACCTCGGACGCCACGGTGATGTCGAAGCCCCCTTCGCGCGGATAGCCGTTCGGCGCACCGCCAAGGCCCAGGACCACCTCGCGCAGCGCGCGGTCGTTCATGTCCACCACACGCTTCCATGCCACGCGCCGCTGGTCGATCCCCAGCGCGTTGCCCCAGTAGATGTGGTTGTCGATCATCGCGGACAGCAGGTTGTGCGCCGCTCCGATGGCGTGGAAATCCCCGGTGAAATGGAGGTTCATGTCCTCCATCGGGATCACCTGTGCATAGCCGCCGCCCGCCGCCCCGCCCTTCATGCCGAAGGAGGGACCGAGGCTTGCCTCGCGCAGGCAGATCGCCGCCTTCTCGCCGATGCGCTGCAACCCGTCGCCCAGGCCGACGGTGGTCGTCGTCTTGCCCTCGCCCGCGGGGGTGGGGTTGACGGCGGTGACGAGGATCAACCGGCCCTCCGGCCTGCCCTCCAGGGTCTTCAGATAGGCGGGATCCAGCTTGGCCTTGTCGCGGCCGTAGGGGATCAGCGCCTCCGGCGGGATGCCGATCCGCGCGCCGATCTCTGCGGGGGGCAGCTTTTCCGCCGCTCGGGCGATGTCGATATCGGACAGCACGGGGTCTCTCGCTTGCTCGCTCCTGTTGCCAGCGGTTCTGGCCGATGGCGGGCCGCTTCGCAAGCCGCGTGTGGCAGGAAAGGCGCGCGGAGGGTGGATGACTCCTGCCCGCCTTTCCGGTATGTTAGCGCTAACCATGCTTGGTCTGTCGGGGAGAGGCGCATGACGACGACGGTAGCGATCAACGGATTTGGCCGGATCGGGCGGAACATATT
>NZ_DAMDHB010000032.1:0-44187 GCF_032102465.1 Haematobacter sp.
GTAGAATCTCATCCAGATTGACGCGCGCGTCTCTTCCAGATTGTCGCGCTATACAGCGGTATTGCAGCCGTCCATGCGCCAAGGCGGCATCCCGGAACGCCTCTCGGGGCTCTCGGGCCATTGAGAACCGGACACGCTCAGAGCATCATTACGGGCGCGCTGCGTGGCTGTCTTATGACCTGAACAGGCTTGCTCCACACGCGCGGGAGCGAGCGCTGTTGGCGATCCTTGAGGCGGCATCTGGGGAGGATGGGAGGCTCCGCAACATCCTCCTTGATCCTGCCTTGCTAGGTGCCGCCCCGTCCTCATCGCTTGGGAAGCTCTATCCTGATAGCAGGTGCCCAGATGCCTTGAACGTCGCCAAGATGGCGAATGCTTTCTGCTGGGAGAGATACGGAGTGGGCATCCGTGATGCGATCCTTGACAGAAGGAAGCCAGCAGGGCGGTCCTTCATCGGGGATGTCACCACGGCCTCCGCTCCCACAGAGCAGCCCTCCCCACGCTCACAGGCCCCTTCACAGGTCGGTTCAAGCGCGTGTTGCGATTGGCGAAGGATCGCTAAGGCGCTGGGCGATAGGGGCTGGGGGCGCTTCTACGCGCCGGAGGAGCGTGACAGGCTTCTGTGATGTGATGCGGGGGGAGGAGGAGCCGATGAGGCGAAAGTCCCTCCGCACATATATGAGGACCTGTTTTGGAGGCTTTCATGCGAGTCGTGACGCGACCTCCTACCACGGACCTCTTCCCCAGCATCCTAGATCAGCGCTTCAGTTCAGGAGCCGATGAGGCGAAAGTCCCTCCGCACATATATGAGGACCTGATGGAGACCCTGAACGGGGGTTGTAACGCGACCTCCTACCACGGACTTCTTCCCCAGCATCCTAGATCAGCATTGCTGTGACAGAGACCACGGGAGGCTTCGCCTTGGGAGACCCCAGAGAGGCGGGACAGCCTTCCGCATTGTTGATGAGGCAGCTTTCTGGCGCTCCTTGGAGACCCGGAACGAGGCCCCTACAACCGGACCTGTCGAGACCACGGGCGGCGGAATGTGGCCCGAGGAGATGCGCTAGAGGCGCTCGAAGGCGGCGGAGGGCGCTCCTCACTCACTCGCCCAGCGCCCTCTTCATCGCTTCATACGCCATCTGAAGAACAGCCCGTTCGCTCCCGTAATGCGCCACCGCAACATCGGGGGCAGCGTGGCCTATGATGGCGTCCTCATCCGTCTTGGAGACCCCGGCAAGGCGGAGCGCGTCGGTGAGATTGTGGCGGAGGGAATGGACGACATGCCGCTTGTCGGTCGTCTCCTTCCTCAGGTGCTTCATGAGCGCCCCTGACACGGCATCACCGCCGCGAGCGTGGACATACTGCGGGAACAGGTAGGCGGCTCCCTGAGCAGCGGAAAGGGCCTCTTTTGCGGCTTCAAAGGCGTCCCCGATCAGCGGCACAGCGCGGATGGAGGATGCCGTCTTGACCCTCCGCCCCTCGTGCCACGCTACCTTGATATGCGGGAACTCATCCCCAAGGCGCACATCCTCCCCCCGCAGCCCTGCAATCTCCGACACCCGGCACCCCGTCCCAGCCAGCAACCGCCAGATGAGGCGGAGGTCTCCGTTGAGCCGCGCCCTCGTGGCCCGAATGACGCTCTCCGGCAGCGGTTCGCGCTTCGCTTTGGCTGACGCTCCGGGCGCTTCCCCCGTCTCGGTTATCAGCGGGAGACGGTCGAAGGGGTTCTTCACCTCGTGCAGGTCAAACTCCCTGATACCGAAGCTCACCACCGCCTTGATCCGGTTTATGTCCCGCTGAACGCTTCCTTTCGACAGTTTCTCACCGTTGCCGCCTTTGCGGTCCATGGAGAGAAGATGGTCGCGGACCTTCCGGGCATCCTCCCTCCGCAGAGAGGCCAAGGTTATCTCGTGCAGCGGCTTCCCCAGCGCCTGAGCGACCCGTGAGAGCGCCCTGTCAATGCCCTGTCGGGCGACCTTCTGCCCCTCATCCAGCTTCTTCTCAGCGACGTAGAGGCGGCGCGCATCTTCGACCGTGGGCGGAGGAGGAGGGGCATCTGCTCCCACCGACAGAGCCTTGATGCGGAATTGATCATCCCGGCTGACGCCAAGCGGCTGTCCGTCCTCCGGGTCAACCGGATAGCGGGAGAGGATGCTGTCAACGAGAATACCGGGTTCGTCCTCTCCAGCGTCCTCTCCGAGCACTTCACGCGCCCATAGGAGGGCGTCGGCATGAATCTCCCTGTCCGTGCGAATGGCTGAGATGCCCGCCCGCTGTGCAGCGAGAAGGCGGCGAGCCTCCTTGATGGCCCGCTCAATCCTCGCATGGTGTGCAGGATAGGCGCTGAGAGCTTCTTGCTGGGTGGAGCCGAGCACCTTCTTGAACCCGGTGAAACCTCGCTCCCGAAGAAGCTCCGCCACATCTTTCGGGACCCTCCGGCGATACTGCCAACGCCCCGACTCGGTTCTTTCAATGTGCGGCAAGATAAGCCCCATGTGTCCCTCTTGTGTCCCGAAATGTGTCCCTGTCGGGACACTATAACGAGGAAATCGTTGGGAAATCGGGGCTTACGCCGACGACTTGGTGCCCAGGAGAGGACTCGAACCTCCACGCCTTGCGGCACACGGACCTGAACCGTGCGCGTCTACCAATTCCGCCACCTGGGCCGGTGTCGTGGAGGGCGATGTATCGGGGCTGCGGGGGAGTGTCAACGGCCCTCGTGCGAATTTTTCGTTTCCCGTTCAGATTGCGCGGCGGTGCAGCATCCGGGGCGCGTTTGCGGCTTGTCCGGGGTGCGGTGCGGGAGTAATCAGGGGCAAGACGATGTCGGAGGCAGTCATGCAGAAGCTGGTCACGATCTATGGCGGATCCGGGTTTGTCGGGCGCTACATCGCGCGGCGGCTCGCGGCTGACGGCTGGCGCATCCGCGTGGCGGTGCGCCGCCCGAACGAGGCGCTGTTCCTGCGCTCCTATGGCTATGTGGGCCAGGTGGAGCCGGTGTTCTGCAATATCCGTGACGCCGCTTCCGTGAAGGCAGCGATGACCGGGGCGGAGGCCGTGGTCAACTGCGTCGGCATCCTGAACCGCGATGGCGCGAATACTTTCGACGCCGTGCAGGTCGAGGGCGCGGAGCGTATCGCGCGGCTTGCCGCCAAGGGCGGCGTGGCCCGTCTCGTGCACATCTCCGCGCTCGGCGCCGGGGAGGGGGGCAGCGACTATGCCCGTACGAAGGCGGAAGGCGAGGCGCGGGTGCTCGCGGCCTTCCCGGATGCGGTGATCCTGCGCCCGTCGATCATCTTCGGCAACGAGGACGCGTTCTTCAACCGCTTCGCCGCCATGTCCCGGCTTGGGCCGATCCTGCCGCTGGTGGGGGCGGAGACACGATTCCAGCCGGTCTATGTCGATGATGTGGCGCAGGCCGCCGTCATGGGTGTGACCGGGGCGGCGAAGCCGGGGGTCTATGAACTCGGCGGGCCGGAGACGGATACGCTCCGCAACATCATGAAGAAGATGCTCGGCGTGATCCACCGGCGCCGCGCCATCCTGAACATGCCTTTCTGGCTTGCGGGAGTCGTGGGGGGAGGGCTGGATCTGGGCCAGACCGTCACAGGCGGCCTGCTTGCCAATAATACCCTGACGCGGGATCAGGTCCGCAGCCTCCGCCACGACAACGTTGTGTCGGGCGAGACGATGACCTTTGAAGATCTCGGCATAACCCCCGCGCATTTCGAGGCGGTGCTTCCCGATTACCTGTGGCGCTACCGTCCGTCCGGCCAATACGACGCTATCAAGAGCAGCGCCCGTAACCTGCGTAAGACATCCTGACCGCGGGAGGGCCACAACAGGGCCGTGAAGGCCCGGAGGGACCGTGGAGCATAATACGATCGTCGCCCTGATTCTGGGCGTTCTCGAGGGGCTGACCGAGTTCATCCCCGTATCCTCGACCGGCCATCTCCTGCTTGCCGGGCATTTCCTGAATTTCCATTCCGCAGGGCGCAGTTTCGAGGTGGTGATCCAGCTCGGCGCGATCCTGGCGCTGCTGTCGGTCTATGCCGGGCGGCTGTGGCAGGTGTTCAGGGCGGCCCCGCATGACGCGGGCGCCCGGCGTACGATCCTTTCGGTGCTCATCGCCTTTCTTCCCGCCGCGGTCATCGGCGTCATGGCGCATGGCTTCATCAAGGATGTGCTGTTCGAGACGCCGATGCTGATCGCGATCATGCTGATCCTTGGCGGTTTCGTACTTCTCTGGGTGGATCGGATGAAAGTTCCGGTGCGCTATGACGACGCCGAGCGTCTGCCGGTTCACACGTCGCTGGCGATCGGTTTCTTCCAGTGTCTCGCGATGATCCCCGGAGTATCACGCTCCGGCGCGACGATCGTGGGGGCGATGCTGCTCGGCACGTCGAAGCGCGCGGCGGCGGAGTTCTCCTTCTTCCTGTCGATGCCGACGATGATCGGCGCGGTGGCCTACGATCTCTACAAGAACCGCGATGTGCTCGATTCCTCGGCATGGAGCGAAATTGCCATCGGTTTTGTGGCGGCTTTCGTGGCGGCGCTGGTCGTGGTGCGATGGTTGCTCGGCTATGTGAGCCGGCATGGCTATTCTCTGTTCGGGTGGTGGCGAATCATCGTCGGTAGCGTGGCCCTGATCGCACTTCTGATCTGGGGATAGCTGTTAGGTATGCTTTGCTGACCTATTTTGCTGCCCGAGAACCAAAATAGTTTGGCTCGCAGGGATGAAAAACGAAAATAGGTCAGTCATACTGACTTTTATATGATCGCGAGCGGTCATATAAGGCCCGAGCCAGGATTTCGTGAGGGCCCAGCTATGGCGAAGCAGCAGATGCTCCAGTTCGTGACCGTCGGCAAGGAAATGCCGTCGAAACGTCCGCCCGAACTCCGGGCCAAGGACTTCCACGAGATTTATGGGGAGTTCTCGGACCCGAAGGCGGCGGAGCAATCCGGCCGCTGCTCGCAATGCGGCGTGCCCTATTGCCAGGCGCATTGCCCGCTCTCCAACAACATTCCCGACTGGCTCCGCATGACCGCCGAAGGGCGTCTGCAGGAGGCCTACGATCTCAGCCAGGCGACCAACACCTTCCCGGAGATCTGTGGCCGCATCTGCCCGCAGGACCGTCTGTGCGAGGGCAACTGCGTCATCGAACAGTCGGGCCACGGCACCGTCACCATCGGCTCCGTGGAGAAATACATCACCGATACCGCCTGGGAGCAGGGCTGGGTGAAGCCGATCCGTCCCGCCGTCGAGCGGGAGGAAAGCGTGGGTGTCGTCGGTGCGGGCCCTGCCGGGCTTGCCGCGGCGGACCGCCTGCGGCGCATGGGCTTCAAGGTCACGGTCTATGACAAATACGACCGTGCGGGCGGGCTGATGACCTACGGCATCCCCGGCTTCAAGCTGGAGAAGCCGGTCGTCATGCGGCGCTACGAGCAGCTCGTCGATGGCGGGGTGGAATTCGTGATGAACTGCCGCATCGGCGACGCGATGGATTTCGCGGCGCTGCGCGGCAAGCATGACGCCCTGCTGATCGCCACCGGCGTTTACAAGGCGCGCGACATCAAGGCGCCAGGCGTGGGTCTCAAGGGGATCGTGCAGGCGCTCGACTATCTCACCGCGTCCAACCGCCAGTCCTTCGGCGACATCGTGCCGGAGATCGAGTCGGGCGAGCTGAACGCCGATGGCAAGCGCGTGGTGGTGATCGGCGGCGGCGACACCGCGATGGACTGCGTGCGCACGGCGATCCGTCAGGGCGCGACCAGCGTCAAATGCCTCTATCGCCGGGACCGCGCGAACATGCCCGGTTCCCAGCGGGAGACGCAAAACGCGGAGGAGGAGGGCGTCGAGTTCGTCTGGCTCACCGCTCCGAAGGGCTTCGTGGGCGACGGCACCGTCTCCGGCGTCATGGTGCAGCGCATGCGTCTCGGGCCGCCGGATGCGACCGGGCGGCAGATGCCGGAACTCATCGAGGGCGCGGATTACGTCGAGGATGCCGATATCGTCATCACCGCGCTCGGCTTCGAGCCGGAGGAGATCCCGACGCTCTGGAACGTGCCGGACCTGGAAGTCACGCGCTGGGGAACGGTGAAGGCCGATTTCCGCACCCATGCCACCAACCTTCCCGGTGTCTATGCCGCGGGGGATATCGTGCGGGGGGCGAGCCTTGTCGTCTGGGCGATCCGGGACGGGCGCGAGGCGGCGGATTCCATCGCCGATTACCTCGGCCAGTCGGCACGGGTGGCCGCCGAATGAGCGCCGCTGCCGGAGCCGCCGCGATGGGCGGCGTGCGCACCGGGCGCTGTCTCTGCGGCGGCGTGCAGATCTCCATCCGCAACGCGCCGGTCGCGATGGGCGCCTGCCATTGCGAGAACTGCCGCCGCTGGACGGGATCGGCGCTCATCGCGCTGACGGTGGCGCCCGCGGATATCGCCATCGTGGGGTCCGACAGGGTGACGGCCTACCGGTCCTCCGACTGGGCGACGCGGTCGTTCTGTTCGGTCTGCGGCTCCACCCTCTGGTACCGGCTCACCGTGCCCACGCCGGAGGAGGGGAGCTACGAGATCCCCGTCGGACTGCTCGACAACCCGCACGGCCTGCCGCTGACCAGCGAGATCTACATCGACCGGAAGCCCGACGGCTACGTGCTCGCGGGCGCCACCAGACAACAGACCGCCGCCGAGTTCGAGGCGTTCATCCAAGCCTCCATGAAGGAGTGAGCCATGACCAAGTATGATGCCGCCTGGGTCGCCGCCGAGGAAGCCAAGCGCAAGTGGATGGCGGAGAACTCGCTCTACCGCGAGGAGGATGAACATGCCTCCTGCGGCGTGGGGCTCGTCGTCTCGGTGGAGGGCAAACCCACCCGCCGCGTCGTGCAGGCGGGGATCGACGCCCTGAAGGCCGTCTGGCACCGGGGCGCGGTGGATGCGGACGGCAAGACCGGTGACGGCGCGGGCATCCATGTGCAGATCCCCGTGCCCTTCTTCTACGACCAGATCCGCCGCACCGGCCATGAGCCGGACATGTCGAAGCTGGTCGCTGTCGGGCAGGTGTTCCTGCCGCGGACCGATTTCGGCGCGCAGGAACGCTGCCGGACCATCGTGGAGACCGAAGTGCTCCGCATGGGGCACTATATCTATGGCTGGCGGCACGTGCCGGTGAACACCGCCGTTCTGGGCGAGAAGGCCAACGCCACCCGGCCCGAGATCGAGCAGATCCTGATCCGCTGCGAGAAGGACATCGACGAGGAAACCTTCGAGCGCGAGCTCTACGTGATCCGCCGCCGGATCGAGAAGGCCGCCATCGCCGCGCAGATCTACGGCGTCTATCTCTGCTCGCTGTCCTGCCGGTCGATCATCTACAAGGGCATGATGCTGGCCGAACAGGTCGCGGAATTCTATCCCGACCTGAAGGACGAGCGGTTCGAGAGCGCCTTCGCCATCTATCACCAGCGCTATTCCACCAACACCTTCCCGCAATGGTGGCTGGCCCAGCCGTTCCGCATGCTCGCCCATAACGGCGAGATCAACACCCTCAAGGGCAACGTCAACTGGATGCGGAGCCACGAGATCCGCATGGCCTCCTCCGCCTTTGGCGAGATGGCCGAGGATATCAAGCCGATCATTCCCGCCGGCACCTCCGATTCGGGGGCGCTGGATGCGGTGTTCGAGCTCATGGTGCGCGGCGGGCGCAATGCGCCGATGGTCAAGACCATGCTGGTGCCGGAGGCCTGGTCCAAGGCCACGACCGACATGCCGCAGGCCTGGGCCGACATGTATGCCTATTCCAACGCGGTGATGGAGCCGTGGGACGGCCCGGCGGCGCTCGCCATGACGGACGGCCGCTGGGTTTGCGGCGGGCTCGACCGCAACGGTCTGCGTCCCATGCGCTATGTGGTGACGGGCGACGGCCTGCTGATCGCGGGGTCCGAAGCCGGCATGGTGCCGGTGGACGAGGCCACCGTGGTGGAGAAAGGCGCGCTCGGCCCCGGCCAGATCATCGCGGTCGATATGGGCGAGGGCAGGCTCTACCACGACCGGGAGATCAAGGACAAACTCGCCGCTTCCGCCCCGTTCGGGGAATGGGTGGATAAGGTGACCGCGCTCAACGACATCATGCGCGATCTGCCGGAGCAGGCGCTTCATTCCGGCGCGGACTTGCGCCGCCGCCAGATCGCCGCCGGCTATACGCTTGAGGAGCTGGAGCAGATCCTCGCCCCCATGGCGGAGGACGGCAAGGAGGCGCTGGCCTCCATGGGCGATGACACGCCGCCCGCGGTGCTGTCGAAGATCTACCGCCCGCTCTCGCACTTCTTCCGGCAGAACTTCAGCCAGGTGACCAACCCGCCCATCGACTCGCTCCGCGAGGAGCGGGTGATGTCGCTGAAGACCCGGTTCGGCAACCTGAAGAACGTGCTGGATCAGGACAGCTCGCAGACCGAGATCATCGTGCTGGAAAGCCCGTTCATCGCGAACGGGGAGTTCGCGGAACTGCTGCGCCAGTTCGGCCAGAACGTCGGCGTCATCGACTGCACCTTCCCGCGCGACGGCGGCACGGAGGCCCTGAAGCTCGCGCTCGACCGTATCCGTTCGGAGGCGGAGGATGCGGTGCGGTCCGGCGCGTCGCATATCGTGCTGACGGATGAGCATCAGGGCGTGGACAGGATCGGCATGCCGATGATCCTCGCCACTTCGGCGGTCCATTCCTGGTTGACCCGCAAGGGCCTGCGGACCTTCTGCTCCATCAACGTCCGCGCGGCGGAATGCATCGACCCGCATTACTTCGCGGTGCTGATCGGCGCCGGTGCGACGACAGTGAACCCCTATCTGGCGGAGGATTCCATCGCCGACCGGATCGAGCGCGGGTTGCTCGACACCACGCTGATGGAGGCGATGCGCAACTACCGCCATGCCATCGACCTCGGCCTGCTGAAGATCATGGCGAAGATGGGGATCTCCGTCATTTCCTCCTATCGCGGCGGCCTGAACTTCGAGGCGGTGGGCCTGTCCCGCGCGATGGTGGCGGAATACTTCCCCGGCATGAACAGCCGCATCTCCGGCATCGGCCTGCACGGCATCCAGATGAAGGTGGAGGAAATCCACGCCAAGGGCTTCCTCGGCGGGGCCGACGTGCTGCCCATCGGCGGCTTCTACAAGGCGCGCCGCTCGGGCGAGAAGCACGCTTGGGAAGCGCAGACCATGCACCTGCTGCAAGCCGCCTGCGACCGGGCGTCCTATGAGCTGTGGAAGCAGTATTCCGCGGCCATGCGCTCCAACCCGCCGATCCATATCCGCGATCTGCTCGACATCAAGCCGCTGGGCAAGCCGGTGGCGATCGAGGAAGTGGAGAGCATCACCTCCATCCGCAAGCGGTTCGTCACACCGGGCATGTCGCTGGGCGCCCTGGGCCCGGAGGCGCACAAGACGCTGAACATCGCCATGAACCGGATCGGCGCGAAATCCGACTCGGGCGAGGGCGGCGAGGATCCGGCGCATTTCCTGCCCGACGCGAACGGGGACAACCCGTCGGCCAAGATCAAGCAGGTGGCCTCCGGCCGGTTCGGCGTGACCGCCGAATACCTCAACAACTGCGAAGAGCTTGAGATCAAGGTCGCGCAGGGGGCGAAGCCGGGGGAGGGCGGCCAGCTTCCCGGCATGAAGGTGACGGAACTGATCGCACGGCTCCGGCACTCGACCAAGGGCGTCACGCTCATCTCGCCGCCGCCGCACCACGACATCTATTCCATCGAGGATCTGGCGCAGCTCATCTACGACCTGAAGCAGATCAACCCGCGCGCCAAGGTCACGGTGAAGCTCGTCTCCGCCAGCGGCGTCGGCACCATCGCGGCGGGCGTGGCCAAGGCCAAGGCGGATGTCATCCTGATCTCCGGCCACAATGGCGGCACCGGGGCATCCCCGGCCACCTCCATCAAGTTCGCGGGGCTTCCCTGGGAGATGGGGCTGACCGAGGCGCATCAGGTGCTCGCCATGAACAACCTGCGGGAGCGGGTGACGCTGCGCACGGATGGCGGCCTGCGCACGGGGCGCGACATCGTCATCGCCGCGATGATGGGGGCCGAGGAATACGGCATCGGTACCGCCGCTCTGATCGCCATGGGCTGCATCATGGTGCGTCAGTGCCAGTCGAACACCTGCCCGGTCGGCGTCTGCACGCAGGACGAGCGGCTGCGGGCGAAGTTCACCGGCACGGCGGACAAGGTGGTGAACCTCATCACCTTCTATGCGCAGGAGGTGCGGGAGATCCTCGCCTCTCTCGGCGCGCGGTCGCTGGACGAGGTGATCGGGCGGGCCGACCTGCTGACGCAGGTGAGCCGTGGCTCCGCCTATCTGGACGATCTGGACCTCAATCCGCTGCTGATCTCCGTCGATGACACGCACAAGTTCGTCTATGACCGGACGAAGCCGCGCAACTACGTGCCCGACACGCTGGATGCAGAGATCGTCGCCGATGGCGCGCGGTTCTTCGAGGAGGGGGAGAAGATGCAGCTCTCCTATGCCGTTCGGAACACCCACCGCACCATCGGCACCCGCGCGTCGAGCCATATCGTGCGGAAGTTCGGGATGCGGAACAACCTGCAACCCGACCATCTGACGGTGAAGCTGACCGGCTCCGCGGGCCAGTCGCTCGGCGCCTTCGCCGCGCCGGGGCTGAAGATCGAAGTGTCGGGCGATGCCAACGATTATGTCGGCAAGGGCCTGTCGGGCGGCATCGTCGTGGTGAAGCCCGCCATGGGTTCTCCGCTGGAGGCCGCAAAGAACACGATCATCGGCAACACCGTGCTTTACGGGGCGACGGATGGCTATCTCTTTGCGGCAGGGCGGGCAGGCGAGCGCTTCGCCGTCCGCAACTCCGGCGCGAAGGTGGTGATCGAGGGTTGCGGCACCAACGGCTGCGAATACATGACCGGCGGGGTTGCGGTGATCCTCGGCTCCATCGGCGCGAACTTTGCCGCGGGGATGACGGGGGGCATGGCCTATCTCTATGATCCCGAAGGCGTGGCCGGTGCCTTCATCAACGCGGAAACCGTCGTCACCGCCCCGGTGGAGGTCGCTCACTGGGAGGAGGAGCTGCGCGCCCTCGTCCAGCGCCACGTGGATGAAACCGGAAGCCGCAAGGCCGCCGATATCCTTCAGCACTGGAAGCTGGAACTGGGCAACTTCGTTCAGGTCTGCCCGAAGGAGATGCTCGTGCACCTCCCCTATCCCATCCGCCTCGCCGAAGGCGCCGCGCGCGCCTGACCGGAGGCCTGTTTCGGAAGATCAAGGGGGGCGGCGACGCCCCCTTGTCCATTTGGCTTTCACCATCCCGCCCCTACAACCCCCGTGCGGATCGCCGGTCGGAAAAGTCAGTCGGTGAAAACCGGAGGCCTCCTGCCCAGACCCTGAAGGGTAGAAACGCACAACAACCGCCTCCGATCTTCTCGGAGCGGTGTCTCGTCTTCGCGATACGGAGAAAAAGTGGCAGCCCGTAGGGGAGTCGAACCCCTCTTTTCAGGTTGAAAACCTGACGTCCTAACCGATAGACGAACGGGCCACGTTTGGCGTGGGGCGGTATCTAGGGGAGGCGGCGGGGAGGCGCAAGAGGAAAAACGCAGGGAATGGAGAGATTTCTGCCGCGCAGTCGCGGAACGTCGTGCGGCATGAACAGAAGGAGAACGTATCTCTTGGCGCGCGCGGGCGCTTGCGCTATATCGGACCGATGAGCGAATGGGATGACGAAGCCGAGGCGTTTGAGAACGCCGCCGAAGGTCGGGGGGCCAAGGTGCCGCTCTCCCGCCGGGCGATGGCCATGCGCCCGGCGCATTACCTCAACGATCTCAACCCCGCCCAGCGGGAGGCGGTGGAGACGCTGGACGGGCCTGTGCTGATGCTCGCGGGGGCGGGCACCGGCAAGACGAAGGCGCTCACCGCCCGCATCGTGCACATCCTGAACACCGGCCGCGCCCGGCCCGATGAAATCCTCGCCGTCACCTTCACCAACAAGGCCGCGCGGGAAATGCGGGAGCGGGTGGGCCGGCTGCTGGGCGGTGTGGGGGAGGGGATGCCCTGGCTTGGCACCTTCCACGCGATCTCGGTGCGGCTGCTCAGACGCCATGCGGAGCTGGTGGGGCTGAAGTCGAACTTCACCATCCTCGACACGGACGATCAGGTGCGCCTGCTCAAGCAGCTCATCCTTGCGGCAGGGATCGACGAGAAACGCTGGCCGGCGCGGCAGCTTGCGGGAGTGGTGGAGGGCTGGAAGAACCGCGCCCTGACACCGGACCGGGTTCCGGCTGCGGATGCGGGGGCCTTCAACCGCCGGGGGGTGGAGCTTTATGCCGCCTATCAGGACCGGCTGAAGGTTCTGAACGCCGTGGATTTCGGCGACCTGCTCATGCATGTCGTGACGATCTTTCAAAGCTATCCCGATGTGCTGGAGGGCTATCAGCGCCGCTTCCGCTACATTCTGGTCGATGAGTATCAGGATACCAACGTCGCGCAGTATCTGTGGCTGCGGCTGCTTGCCCAGGCGCATCGCAACATCTGCTGCGTGGGGGATGACGACCAGTCGATCTATGGCTGGCGGGGCGCCGAAGTCGGCAACATCCTGCGGTTCGAAAAGGATTTTCCCGGTGCGCGGGTGATCCGGCTGGAGCAGAACTACCGCTCCACGCCGCATATCCTCGCCGCCGCTTCCGGGCTGATCGAGGCGAACGAGAGCCGGCTCGGCAAGACGCTGTGGACGGATGCGGCGGATGGCGAGAAGGTCCGCGTGATCGGCCATTGGGACGGCGAGGAGGAGGCCCGCTGGATCGGGGAGGAGATCGAAGCCCTCCTCGGCACACATCGCGCGGTGGGGCCGAAGACGCTGGACGATATGGCAATCCTTGTCCGCGCCTCGCACCAGATGCGCGCGTTCGAGGACCGGTTCCTGACCATCGGGCTGAACTACCGGGTGATCGGCGGTCCGCGCTTCTACGAGCGGTTGGAGATCCGCGATGCGATGGCCTATTTCCGCCTCGCCGTCAGCCCGGACGACGATCTGGCCTTCGAGCGGATCGTGAACACGCCGAAGCGGGGTCTGGGGGAGAAGGCGCAGGCGTTGATCCAGTCCACCGCACGGGCACGGGGGCTGACGCTCGTCCGCGCGGCGAAATATCTGGTCGATTCGGGGGAGATGCGCGGCAAGGGCGGGGCGGAGCTGCGCACCCTCGTCGCCGCCATCGGGCGCTGGCATGCGGAGGCGCTGGCCCCGGCGGAGCTGCCCGACGATGCGGTGGTGGAGCCGCTGCGCGAAGGCGCGGGGCGCTCGCGCTCACATGTAGAACTGGCGGAGATTATTCTGGACGAATCCGGCTATACGGCGATGTGGCAGAACGAAAAGACGCCCGAAGCCCCCGGACGGCTGGAGAACCTCAAGGAACTTGTGAAGGCGCTGGAGAGCTTCGACGGGCTTCAGGGCTTCCTCGAACACGTCGCGCTCATCATGGACAACGAGCAGGAGGAGGGGACGCCCAAGGTCTCCATCATGACGCTCCATGCCGCCAAGGGGCTGGAGTTTCCGGTGGTCTTTCTGCCGGGGTGGGAGGACGGGCTGTTCCCCTCGCAGCGCGCGATGGATGAGAGCGGCCTGAAGGGCCTGGAGGAGGAGCGGCGGCTGGCCTATGTCGGGATCACCCGCGCGCGGGAGCTGTGCACGATCTCCTTCGCCTCCAACCGGCGGGTCTATGGCCAGTGGCAGTCGCAGATGCCCTCCCGCTTCATCGACGATCTGCCGGAGGAGGATGTGGAGGTGCTGACCCCCCCCGGCCTTTACGGCGGCGGCTATGGTGCTGCGGGCTTTGCGGCGATGGAGGCGAAGGCGGCCTCCGCCGATGTCTACAACTCCCCCGGCTGGCGGCGCATGCAGGAACGTTCGACGCGACGCCCCATGGCGCAGCCCCGGGAATCACGGGGGCCGGTCATCGATCTGGATGCCGTGCCGCCTTTCGCCCTGGGCGACAGGGTGTTCCACCAGAAGTTCGGCTACGGCGCCGTGACCGCGGTGGAGGGCGACAAGGCCCATGTGGAGTTCGACAAGGCGGGGGAGAAGAACGTGATGTCGGCCTATCTCGTCCGGGCCGATCAGGCCGACGACGTGCCGTTCTGACGCGTTGCCGGGCATGGTTTCTGTGCCCATATTGGTCTGATGATCAAACTTCTGCCCCTTCTGCTGATGCTGGCCTATGGCTTCGTGACCTATCGCCTGTCGGTCTGGCGGTCGCGGCGGGAGCTGGACGCGCGGTCCAGCCCGCTCCGTGACCCCGATCTCGGCCGCTTCACCGACAGGATGGCGCGGGCGCTGGACCTGAAGTCGATCCCCGTGCATCTTTATGATGTGCCGGTGGTCAACGGGCTGGCAGCGCCCGACGGGCGGATCTTCATCACCCGCGGGTTTTATGACAAGTTCCGGGCCGGAGAGGTTTCGGCGGAGGAGATGGCCAGCGTCATTGCCCATGAACTCGGCCATGTCGCACTTGGCCACGCCCGGCGGCGAATGATCGACTTCACCGGCCAAAACGCGATCCGCCTCGCGCTTGCGCCCATTCTGGGGCGGTTTCTGCCGGGGTTGGGGGTGGTGCTGGCGAACGGGCTGGCCTCGCTGGTCGCCGCGCGGCTGTCGCGGCAGGACGAGTATGAGGCGGATGCCTGGGCGGCGGCGCTGCTGACCCGTTCGGGCATCGGCACGGCGCCGCAGAAGGCACTGTTCACCAAGCTGGACAAGCTGGCAGGCGGGCGCGCGCCGGTCGCCTGGCTGTCCAGCCACCCCGCCAGCCCGGACCGGGTCAGCGCCATCGAGGCGCTGGAGAAACGCTGGGTGCCGCAGGCCTGACAGGAGCGGGGGCGGCAGGGCAGGGCCGGTAGGCTGCGCAAAAGGTTTAGCTGACCCTTAACAGGCTGCTGAGAAAAGGTTTTTGGCCTGTGTTGGATCGGAAATCGTTCGCAATCTGACAAGATCCAGCCGGAAATCTATAGACTTCCGGGCGTTTCCGGGCCGATTTCCGGCACATAGGCATGACACTTCGGACTTTTTCAGCAACCTCTTAACAGGCTGCTGAAAAAATCCTCTACCTCTGCGCTGGAGCGAAAATCGTTCGCAATCTGAGGAAGTCCAGCCTGAAATCCATGCATTTCTGGTGATTACGGGGCTGATTTCCGATTTCCAGAGCATGGACATGACCCTTCAGAGCTTTTGTAGCAGCCTGTAACCGGCTGCTGAAAAGGGCTTTCAGGACTGCGTTGAAGCGGAGATCATTCGCAATCCGAGGAATACAGCCGGAAACCGACACGGTGCTGGCGATCCGGGAGCCGATTTCCCGGTTTCTAGAACATGACACTTCAGAGTTTTTTTTGAAGCCTGTGGGCAGGGTGCTGGAAAGCATTCAGAGGGTGCTCCGGGGCGGAAGTCTTCTCGACATGGTTGAAAATGTCCCCGGAAATCGCAGGTTTTGGCTCGTGACCGGACCGTTTTTCAGGCTCAATGCAAGGTCGGGTGGACCCACGACTTTTTCAGCGGACTGTTAAAGCGGTGCTCAAAACCGCCTGCGCCGCCGGAATTTGCCGGTGGGCATATCCCTTTCGGCACCCCGCTTTCAGGTCAGCGCCTTGCCCAGCCGGGGCAGCCGGGCCCGGCGGAGAAGGGCGCGCAGCGGCTGCTCTCGCCCGGAGATCTCCTCCGTCCGCCCCTGCACTACCCGGACGACCCTTTCGACGTCCGCAGGATGGCGGAGCCACAGATCCATCAGGAAATCATCCGGCGCTTCGGCGCGAAGCAGATGTATCTCCAGCTCGCGGCGCGGAAAGTCCTTCAGGTTCTGGGTGAGGATCACCTCCGCCCTGCCCGCCTTGGCAGCGGCAAGAACGTGGATGTCGTCGGGATCGGGCAGGTAAAGTCCCCCCGTATCCCCCATCGTATCGCCCGCCGCGACCTCCGCCTCCGGCCAGCGGGCGTGGAGGAGCGCGATTTCCCCCCGCGCCACCACCTCCTGTCCGGGGCCGAGGCGGCGCGCGGCCAGAGCCCATTCCTCCAGTATCCGCGTCGACCAGAGCGGGGTGAACATCCCTTCCGCCGCCACCCCGGTCACGATTTCCCGCAACACCGTGGGGTAGAGGACATTGGCGTCGATCAGCACCCGCATCGCCGGCTCCGTTGGTTCAGGTCCGGTCAGTCGAGCCGGAAGAACAGCGCCTTCAGATAGCCCGACTCCGCCAGTTGCGGCATCAGTGGATGGTCCGGCCCGGCAAAGCCCGTGTGCAGCAGTTGCGCCCGCCGTCCGCTCCGCCCGATGCCCCGCACATTGGCCCCCCGGAAGGCGGCGAGATCGGCGGCATGCGAGCAGGAGCACAGCCCCAGATAGCCGCCGGGCGCCACCAGCGGCGCGGCGAGACGGGCCACGCGTTCATAGGCCCGCAGACCTGCCTCCAGCGCCTGCTTGGAAGGCGCGAAAGCCGGCGGATCGCAGACGACGAGGTCGAATTGCGCCCCCTCGGCCGCCAGCGCTTCCAGCGTGGCGAAGGCATCGCCCTGACGGGTGGCGAAGCGTGCCTCCGCCCCCATGGCAACGGCGCCGTCCCGGGCCAGCTTCAACGCCGGGGCGGAACTGTCCACCGCAAGCGCCCGCTCCGCCCCGCCCGCAAGGGCTGCCAGCGAAAAGCCCCCGACATGGGAAAACACGTCCAGCACCCGCGCGCCCTTCGCCAGACGCTGGGCAAAGGCGTGGTTGGGACGCTGGTCGAAGAACAGCCCGGTCTTCTGCCCGCCGAGCAGGTCGGCCATATAGGTCGCGCCGTTCATGGGCACCGGAACGGGCGCCTCCATCGCGCCCCGCAGCACCGTCAGCTCCTCCGGCAGCCCCTCCAGCGTCCGGGCCCGGCCCATGCCGTTGCGGATGATGGTGGTCACGCCCGTGACCTTTGCCAGCGTGGCGGAAAGCGGCCCGATCAGCGTCTCCGACCAGGCGGCGTTCGGCTGGATCACGGCGGCATCGCCGAAACGGTCGATCACCACGCCCGGCAGGCCATCCGCCTCTGCATGGACGAGCCGGTAGTAGGGCGCGTCGAACAGCGTCTCGCGGAGCGCGAGCGCCCGCTGGAGACGGGCCGCGAACCATGCCTCGTCGATAACCGCCGCCGGATCCCGGTCGATCATCCGGCAGACGATGCGCGAATTGGAATTGACCGTGACAAGGCCCAGCACCCGCCGTTCCCCATCCTCCAGCACGGCGAGCGCACCGGGTTCCAGCCCCTTGGTGCGGCGGTCGGTGACCAGTTCGTCGGCATAGACCCAAGGGAAGCCGTGGCGGATGGCGCGGGCTTCGGCCTTCGGTTTGAGTCTGACGGTCGGGTAGGTCATGGGTTCTCCAGGTGAGTTCTCGGCGCGTCTGGGGACGGTTCGGCACAGGCCCCTCGGCATCAGGCCCCCCGGACATGCGAAAGCCCCGGAGTCTGCCGGGGCTTTTCCGTCCTCAGACGGGTTTCGTCAATGCGCGTGGTGCGCGGAACCTTGCCGGTGCAGCGGATGGGCGAGCCATGCAAACACTTTCGGCATCAGGCGGGCGATGGTCTGGGCGCGCAATTCGGACGCTTCGCGGACGATCTCGGGGACGGATTTCGGTTCGCCACGGATCTCGGTCTCAAGCAGTTTCATCGGCCTTCTCCTGTGGGGATGGTTGCGGATTGCCCTTATATAGGTCAGCAAGTCTGACTTAGCTACCGCAGAAAACGTGGGCCGGATATGCAATCCGCGCATGATCCGGGAACGACATGCCACCGCGGGAGGGAATTTCCGCGCAACGGGCGCTCCGGCATGGAATTGTTAGCGTATGACAGCCATGTTAGTGCTGCGAAGATGACGGAAGGAGCAGCGCCATGCCACTCGATGCGACACTTGCCGACGTTACCGAACGCATCCGCAAGCGGAGCAGGGAGGCGCGTTCATCCTATCTCGACCGTATCAGGCGGGCCCGTGAGGCGGGACCGGCGCGGGGGCATCTGGCCTGCGGCAATCAGGCCCATGCCTATGCTGCCGCGACCCCGGGCGACAAGGCGGAGCTTGCCGCAGACAAGGCGCCCAACATCGGCATCATCACCGCCTATAACGACATGCTGTCGTCCCATCAGCCCTACGAGCGCTTCCCCGATGTGATCCGTGCCGCAGCGCGGCGCATCGGAGCCACGGCGCAGGTCGCGGGCGGGGTGCCTGCCATGTGCGACGGGGTGACGCAGGGCCGCGCGGGGATGGAGCTGTCGCTGTTTTCCCGCGACGTGATCGCGCTGGCTGCCGCGGTCGGGCTGTCGCATGACACGTTCGACGCGGCGCTTTATCTCGGTGTCTGCGACAAGATCGTTCCCGGGCTGGTCATCGCGGCGGCAAGCTTCGGCCACATCCCCGCGGTGTTCCTGCCCTCCGGCCCGATGACGTCCGGCCTGCCCAATTCGGAAAAGGCCAAGGTGCGGGAGCTGTTCGCCGCCGGAAAGGTCGGGCGGGAGGAACTGATGCGGGCAGAGATGGAAAGCTATCACGGCCCCGGAACCTGCACCTTCTATGGCACGGCAAATTCCAACCAGATGCTGATGGAATTCATGGGCCTGCAACTGCCCGGCTCCAGTTTCGTCAACCCGAACACACCGCTGCGGGAGGCGCTGACCGTCGCGGGGGTGGAACGCGCGGCGGCGATCACCGCGCTCGGCAATGGTTATACGCCGGTCGCGGAAATTCTGGATGAGCGGACTTTCGTGAACGGCATCGTCGGCCTGATGGCGACGGGCGGGTCCACAAACCATGTCCTGCATCTTCCCGCGATGGCGCGGGCGGCGGGGGTCATTCTGGATCTGGAGGATTTCGACAGCCTCTCCGCCATTACGCCGCTGATGGCGCGCGTCTATCCGAACGGGCTGGCCGACGTGAACCATTTCCATGCGGCGGGCGGTCTGGGTTACATGATCGGGGAGCTGCTGGAGGCGGGGCTGCTGCATCCCGATACCCGGACGGTCGCGGGGGAGGGGCTCGGCCTCTACACGCAGGAACCTGTGCTGGAAGAGGGCGGCCTCAGCTGGCGGCAGGGATCGGGCGAATCGCTGAACCCGCAGATCCTGCGGGGCGCCGCCGATCCGTTCCAGCAGCAGGGTGGCCTCCGGCAGCTGCACGGCAATCTGGGGCGCGGGGTCATCAAGGTTTCCGCCGTGGCGGAGGAGCGTCGCTTCATCGAGGCGCCGGCCCGCGTCTTCGCCAATCAGGAGGATGTGAAGGCAGCCTTCAGGGCAGGCGAATTCACGGCTGACACGATCGTCGTCGTCCGGTTTCAGGGCCCGCGCGCGAATGGCATGCCGGAGCTTCACAGCCTGACGCCGATCCTCGCCGTGCTGCAGGACAAGGGTCTGCGCGTGGCACTGGTCACGGATGGTCGGATGTCGGGCGCATCGGGCAAGGTGCCCGCCGCAATCCATGTCAGCCCGGAGGCCGCCGAGGGTGGCCCGTTGGCGCGCGTCCGGGATGGCGATGTGCTGCGGCTCGATGCGGTGGGGGGGACGCTGGAAAACCTGCACCCCGATTTTCTTCTGCGCGACCCGGTGGTCGAGGATCTCTCCGCCCATCACTCCGGCATGGGACGGGAATTGTTCGATGCTTTCCGGCGGAACGTCGGTTCCTCCGTCCACGGCGCGGCGGTGGTGATCTGAAAGCAGAGAGCCGCGCGTTGCGGCTCAGGCGGCGGCGAGAATTTCCTCCAGCGCACGATCCAGCGCATCGAGACCCGCATCGGGGCGGGAGCCGGCTTCCGACAGGCTCCGCCGCCAGGACCGCGCGCCGGGGCGCCCCGCGAACAGGCCGAGCATGTGCCGCGTAATGGCGCCGAGCCTGCCGCCGATGGCAAGGTGGCGCGCGATATAGGGCCGCATCGCCGCGACCACGGCCTCCGGGCTCCGGTCCGCGGCAGCACTTGCGAACATCAGCCGGTCGGCGGGGAGCAGGATTTCCCCCGGATCGTGATAGGCCGCGCGCCCGATCATCACCCCGTCCAGCCCCTGATCCAGCAGCTCCCGCGCCGTGGTGAGGCTGCTGATTCCGCCGTTGATGACGATGATGAGGTCGGGGAAGGCCTGCTTCATCGACAGCACCAGCGGATAGTCGAGCGGCGGGATCTCCCGGTTCTCCTTGGGGCTCAGGCCCTTCAGCCATGCCTTCCGCGCGTGGACGATGACGCGGCGGATACCCGCGCCCCGCACCGTCTCCAGAAAGGCGGGAAGCACTTCCTGTGGCACCTGGTCATCGACGCCGATGCGGCACTTCACCGTCACCTCCGCGCCCGCCGCCGCCTCGCGCATCGCGGCCAGACAGTCGCCGACCAGGGCAGGATCCCGCATCAGCACGGCCCCGAAGCAGCCCGATTGAACGCGGTCCGAGGGGCAGCCGACGTTCAGGTTGATCTCGCGGTAGCCGTGACCGGCGCAGATCCGCGTGGCTGCGGCCAGCTCCTCCGGCTCGGACCCGCCCAGCTGCACGGCGAAAGGGTGTTCCGACGGATCGTGGTCCAGAAGCCGTAGCGCCCCGCCGCGCACCAGCGCCGCCGCCACGACCATTTCCGTGTAGAGCAGCGTATAGCGGCTCATCTGCCGGTGCAGGTAGCGGCAATGCCGGTCGGTCAGGTCGATCATCGGGGCCACCGACAGGCGGTAGGCGGGGGGCACGGCGTTCATGTGTCGTCCTTTCATCCCCGGCGATGTAGGATGCCGGTGTTCATGTCGAAAGACCGCGAAGCGCAGCGATATGCCATCATTCGGCGTTTTCCGCAACAGGGCGGAGTCCTGCCCGCGCTGCGCTCCGCCCCTTGAGCCTTTGCGAGGATCGGCCCACAAGAGACGCAGGAGCACTGGAGGGGAGTATCCCATGCATCGCCTGATCATCGCCTTTGCCGCCGCCTGTCTGCTCGGCTCGCCCGCCATGGCCCGCATGTCGGGTTTTTACGAAAGCGCGGCGGTCATCCACGCCATTCTCGGGAATGGACAGGTGGCGGACGGGCTGGGCCAGCAACCGATCGAGAGCATCACCCGCACCCGGGACGGCTATTCGGTGCAGAGCCAGAATTGCTCCGTCGGCGTGGTGGTGGTGACCCGCAGGGCCGACCGTCCCGGACCCGCCGACTTCTCCCTGCGCGTTCAGCGAGGGCGCTGCCGCAGGTAAGCGCCAAGGCGCCCGTCAACAGGGGCCGTTTCTCCGTCGCGAAGGTTTCGCCTTCCGCAGGAGCGACGGCCGGGCCGCGCTTCGCCGGTGGAGTATGCGGACGGGGCCATCGCAGGCAGGGGGCGCAGGGGCGAAAGCGCCACGGCTCCGAAACGGCGTCCGGCTCTTTCGCAAGGCCAGCGGGCAGCGGAATGGCGGGGTCGAATGGCGGGGCCGGTTGTCGAAGCGGCTCCGCCAGAAAGCGCTCTCCTCAGGCAAGCTCTCCTCGGAAAGTGCCCAGCGGCGAAGGCTCCCTGTGAGGGAAAGCGAAGCTGGACGTTTCGCGCAGGAGCGGCGGCTGGGCCGCGCGTCCCGGGCAACCTCAGCCGGTGAGTATGGGGACGGGGCCATCGCTGGCAGGAGCAGAGGCGAAAACGCCATGGCTCCGAAACTGCGCCCGGCTCTTTCGCAAGGCCAAGGTGTAGCGCAATAGCGGGGTCGAATGGCGGGGCCGGTTGTCGATGCGGCTCCACCGGAAAGCTCTCCTCAGAAAAGCTCTCATCGGAAAGTGCCCTGCGCCGAAAGGCTCCCTGCGGCCAAAGGCGAAGCTGGACGTTTCGCGCAGGCCCCGGTCGGTGGCTTCAAGAGCCAGGCCGTCCGGGGCTTTCACGCTGACCGGCGGGCCGCGGAGGCGGGAAGCGCTGCTCCTCCACCGCCAGTCTGCATCGCTTCTGTGCGGTGATGTCAGGCGTTGAACAGGAAGTGGAGCACGTCGCCGTCCTGCACCTCGTAGGTCTTGCCCTCCACGCGGAACTTGCCGTTCTCGCGTGCGCCTGCCTCGCCGTTGCCTGCGACATAATCATCGTAGCCCACCGTTTCCGCGCGGATGAAGCCCTTTTCGAAATCCCCATGGATGACGCCCGCCGCCTGCGGCGCGAGCATCCCCTGAGTGATCGTCCAGGCGCGGGCTTCCTTCGGGCCGACGGTGAAATAGGTGCGCAGACCCAGCAGATCGTAGGCCGCGCGGATCAGACGGTCCAGTCCCGGCTCCTCCAGCCCCAGTTCGGAGAGGAACATCTCCGCTTCCTCCGGGTCGAGCTGGCTGATCTCCTCCTCGATCCGGGCGGAGATGACGACGGTCGCGGCCCCTTCGGCCCGCGCCTTCTCCGCCACCTTCTCCGTCAGCGCGTTGCCTGTCGCGGCTTCGGATTCCGCCACGTTGCAAACGTAGAGCACGGGTTTCGCGGTCAGAAGCTGAAGCTGATCCCAGAGCCTGCGATCCTCCTCCGACACGGTGACGGTCCGCGCCGGCTGGCCCGCGTTCAGCACGTCGAGCGCCACGCGCAGCAGGCGGTCCTGATCCTTCGCCTCCTTGTCCCCGCCCTTCAACTTGCGCTGAAGGTTGGCGAGGCGGCGCTCGATCGATTCCATGTCGGCGATCATCAGTTCCGTCTCGATCGTCTCTGCATCGGCGACCGGATCGACGCGCCCCTCTACATGGGTGATGTCGCCATCCTCGAAACAGCGGAGCACATGGGCGATGGCGTCCACTTCGCGGATGTTGGCAAGAAACTGGTTGCCCAGGCCCTCGCCCTTGGACGCGCCGCGCACGAGGCCCGCGATATCGACGAAGGTGATCCGCGTCGGGATGATCTGTTTCGACCCCGCGATGGCGGCCAGCCGGTCGAGCCGCTTGTCCGGCACGGCCACCTCGCCCACGTTCGGCTCGATGGTGCAGAAGGGGAAGTTCGCCGCCTGCGCCGCTGCGGTGCGGGTCAGCGCGTTGAACAGGGTGGACTTGCCGACATTCGGCAGCCCGACGATACCCATCCTGAAGCCCATGGCTCTGCCCTCCTGGCCCGAAATTCCGCTGTGCTGTGTCCGCGTCTCTCTAGGGGGGCGGCGCACTCTCTGCAAGTATTGTCCGCCCGGCACGGGGCGCTAGATGCGGCGGGAGAAGGTCGAAGGGCAGCAGAAGGGCGCAGGCGGCATGGGTTTCGTTCCCTACCTCTACTTTCAGGGCAACTGCGCCGAGGCGCTCGACTGGTATGCCGGCATCTTCGGCGGCACCGTTTCGCTGCTGCGCTACAAGGATGCGCCGGAGCTGCCGCCAGAGATGGCCGGGTCCGAACTCGTGGTGAACGGGGTGCTGGACGTGGGCGGCGCGGTGCTCATGGCGTCCGATTTCCCGCCGGGCATGGACGGGCGGCCGCAGACGGCCGTCTCCGTCAGCTATGCCGCCGACAGCGATGCGGAGGGAGAAGCGCTTTTCGAGCGTCTGTCGGAGGGGGGGACGCTGGTTTTCCGCTGGAACACGGCCTATTGGGCAAGGGGTGCGGTCGGCATGGTGCGGGACAGGTTCGGCACCCATTGGGTGATCTCCGGCCCGCTGCGGCCCTTCTAGCCCAGTCCCGGCCCTGCCGCCTGCGGTCTCGGCGCTTCCGCTTGCGGCCCCGTGGTCCTGTCGATGTGGCGAAGCACGCTTGCCTTCGCGGCCTGCTTCCGGCACATCGGAACCGACCAGCCGGAGGAAACGATGAGCCGCATCGACGCGAAATTCGCCGCCCTGAAAGCAGAGGGTCGCAAGGCCTTCGTCTCCTACATCATGGCGGGCGACCCGGATGTGGACACCTCTCTTGCGGTCATGAAGGGCCTCCCCGCCGCGGGGGTGGATGTGATCGAACTGGGCCATCCCTTCACCGATCCGATGGCCGACGGGCCGACGATCCAGCGCGCCGGTCAAAGGGCGCTGGAGGGCGGGCAGACGCTTGACCGGACGCTCCACATGGTGCGCGAATTCCGCAAGGGCGACGACACCACCCCGATCGTGATGATGGGCTATTACAACCCGATCTATTCCCGCGGTGTCGCGCGTTTTCTGGCGGAGGCGAAGGAGGCGGGCATCGACGGGCTGATCGTCGTGGACCTGCCGCCGGAGGAGGATGCGGAGCTTTGCCTGCCCGCGCAGGCGCAGGGCATCAACTTCATCCGTCTCGCCACCCCGACCACGGATGAGGCGCGGCTGGGCACGGTGCTGCAGAACACCTCGGGCTTCGTCTATTATGTCTCCGTCACCGGGATCACCGGCGCGCAGGCCGCGCAGGCCGCCTCCGTCGCGCCGGAAGTCGCGCGGATCAAGGCGGCGACGGATCTGCCGGTGATCGTCGGTTTCGGCATCACCACGCCAGAAGCGGCGCGGGACATCGCCTCCGTGGCCGATGGCGCGGTCGTCGGCTCCGCCATCGTCAACCTGATCGGGCAGGGTAAGCCGGTGGAGGAAGTGCTGGCCCAGGTCTCAAAACTCTCCGCGGGCGCCCACGCTGCCTGAACGGTCGCGCTGCCTTGCGGGCGCGTGGGTCATCGCCCTGACGTCGGGGGATCACGGGCGGGTCCTCGGGCGCGCGGCGCTCGATCGAGGCGCGCCCGGCTTGAGGTAGCGACGGGCGCGTGAACCTGCTGTGAAGTGCCATCGCGCCATTGTGCTGCCCACCGGGAGCTGATGATCCGGGCGGCGCGGTCAGGACCGTCGCCGCGCCCTATGAGCTTCGCTCTGCCGCCACAGGCGGTTCGGTGCCTGCTGAAAGGAGGGGCAGGTCGCTATCCTCCCGCAGGCCCGGCTCCGAATTCCCCGACCTGCTCCACCGACGCCTCCAGAGCGGGACGGCGATTTCTGGCGGGCGTCGGCGGACAGGTCGGTCCTTGCTGGAGGCAGCTTTCGCGGCGGTGCGGCTTTGCTGATCCGTTGTTTTGGAGCGTGGGTTTTGGAGCGTTGGCGGGGCTGTTCAGGTGACCCGGCGCGAAGGGGACAGGCTCCCTGTAAGAGCCGCACCACGCCCGTGACGGCTGAGCAGCCAACCCTCTCGCCGTCGATGCGTGATCTTTCGGACGGCAGCGCGCTATGGGTGGCAGCGCATCCACCCGCCGACCGCCATGAAAAAGCCCCGCCGAGGCGGGGCTTTCCGGGTCATTGGAGCGAGCGGACCGTCAACTCCCCCTGCAGGCGGGATTTCATCGCGGACACGGCGGCGATGGCGCCGGCGGCGGTGGTGAAATAGGGGATCTTGTCGTAAAGCGCGACCCGCCGGATGTCGCGGCTGTCGGCGATGGACTGTGCCCCTTCCGTCGTGTTGAACACCAGCGCGATACGGCCGTTCTTCAGGTCGTCGGCGATGTTCGGGCGGCCCTCATAGACCTTGCGGGCCAGTTCCGACACGACGCCATGCGTCTCCAGAAACGCGCGCGTGCCGCCCGTCGCCACCAGCGTGAAGCCGAGTGCGGCAAGATCGCGCGCCGCCTCCGCCATCTCCGCCGTCTTGTCGGCATCCTTGATGGAGATGAACACGCGCCCCTCGGTCGGCAGCACCGTGCCCGCGCCGAGCTGCGCCTTCAGGAAGGCGCGGGGGAAGTCGCGGTCCCAGCCCATCACCTCGCCGGTGGAGCGCATCTCCGGGCCGAGCAGGGTGTCCACGCCGGGGAAGCGGGCGAATGGCAGCACCACCTCCTTGACGGAGAACCAAGGCGTCAGCGGATCGGCCAGCGTCATGGGGTCGGCGAGCGGCAGCGGATCGTCTGGCCCCACGCCTTCGGGGTAGGCCGCGCGCATCGGGAAGGCGGTGAGCTTCTCCCCCGCCATTATCCGCGCGGCGATGGAGGCGATGGCCGAATCGGTGGCCTTGGCCACGAAGGGCACGGTCCGCGAGGCGCGCGGGTTCACCTCCAGCACGTAGATTTCGCCGTCCTTGATGGCGAACTGCACGTTCATCAGCCCGACGACGTTCAGCCCCTTCGCCATCATCACGGTCTGCTGCTTCAGCTCAGCCACCGTCTCCGCATCCAGCGAATAGGGCGGGAGCGAGCAGGCGGAATCGCCCGAATGGACGCCCGCTTCCTCGATATGCTGCATGATCCCGCAGACATGGACATCCGTCCCGTCGCAGAGCGCATCGACATCCACCTCGATCGCGCCGGAGAGATAGCTGTCCAGCAGCACCGGGTTTTTGCCCGACACCTGCACCGCTTCACGGATGTAGCGGTCGAGATGGGCGTCGTCGCGCACGATCTCCATCGCACGGCCGCCCAGCACGTAGGAGGGGCGGATCACCAGCGGGTAGCCCACGCGATGCGCGATCTCGAACGCCTGTTCCCGGCTGGACGCAATGCCGTTGACCGGCTGCCGGAGGCCGAGCTCGTTCAGGAGCTTCTGGAACCGCTCCCGGTCTTCGGCAAGGTCGATAGCATCCGGCGTGGTGCCGAGGATCGGGATGCCTTCCTCATAAAGCGCGTTGGCCAGTTTGAGCGGCGTCTGCCCGCCGAACTGCACAATCACCCCGTGCAGCGTGCCGTTCTCCTGCTCCACCCGCAGGATTTCCAGCACATGCTCCAGGGTCAGCGGCTCGAAATACAGCCGGTCGGAAGTGTCGTAGTCGGTGGAGACCGTCTCCGGGTTGCAGTTGACCATGATGGTCTCGTACCCGGCCTTCGTCAGCGCGAAACAGGCATGGCAGCAGCAGTAGTCGAACTCGATGCCCTGACCGATCCGGTTCGGGCCGCCGCCGAGGATCACCACCTTTTTCCGGTCGGAGGGACGGGCCTCATCCTCCACCTCGCCCATCACGGGCATCTCGTAGGTGGAGTACATGTAGGGGGTCTGGGCCTCGAACTCGGCGCCGCAGGTGTCGATGCGCTTGAACACCGGCATGACGCCGAGGGCGCGGCGCGCCTTGCGGATCTCGCTCTCCATCTTGCCGGTCAGCCGGGCGAGGCGCGCGTCGGTGAAGCCGAGCATCTTCGCCCGCCGCATCGCCGCCTCCGTCGCAGGCAGGCCGGAGGCGAGGATCTCGGCCTCCGCCTCGACGATCTCCCGGATGCGGGCCAGGAACCACGGGTCGAAGGCGGTGGCGTCCTGGATCTCGCCGTCCGAAAGCCCGTGGCGCATGGCCTGCGCGATGAGGCGGAGCCGGTCGGGTGTGCGGGCGGAGATCGCCTTGATGATCGCGGCCTTCTCCGGCGCGTCGGGGATCGTGATCTCGTCGAAACCGGTGAGGCCGGTTTCCATGGAGGCCAGTGCCTTCTGCAGCGATTCGTGGATCGTCCGGCCGATGGCCATGACCTCACCCACCGATTTCATCGCGGTCGTCAGTTCGGGTTTTGAGCCGGGGAATTTCTCGAAGGCGAAGCGCGGGATCTTGGTGACGACATAGTCGATGGTCGGCTCGAAGGAGGCGGGCGTGACCTTGGTGATGTCGTTGTCCAGCTCGTCCAGCGTATAGCCGACCGCCAGCTTCGCCGCGATCTTGGCGATGGGGAAGCCCGTGGCCTTCGACGCCAGCGCCGAGGACCGCGACACCCGCGGGTTCATCTCGATCACCACCATGCGCCCGTCGGCGGGGTTGATCGCCCATTGCACGTTGGAGCCGCCGGTTTCCACCCCGATCTCGCGCAGAACGGCGATCGAGCCGTTGCGCATGATCTGGTATTCCTTGTCGGTCAGCGTGAGGGCCGGGGCGACGGTGACCGAATCGCCCGTGTGGACGCCCATCGGGTCGATGTTCTCGATGGAGCAGACGATGATCGCGTTGTCCGCCTTGTCGCGGACCACCTCCATCTCATACTCTTTCCAGCCAAGCAGGCTCTCGTCCACCAGCACCTGCGCGACCGGCGAGGCTTCCAGGCCGGAGCGCACGATGGCCTCGTAATCGTCACGGTTGTAGGCCACGCCGCCGCCCGTGCCGCCCAGGGTGAAGGCGGGCCGGATGATCGCGGGCAGGCCGATGTGTTCCAGATCGTCCAGCGCCTGCCGCACGCCGGTGTTGATGTCGTATCTGCCGTTCGGAAGCTTGGGCGCCGCAACGATTGTGGCCTTGGGATTCTCCAGCCCGATCCGGTCCATCGCCTCGCGGAACAGCTTGCGATCCTCCGCCATTTCAATGGCTTCACGGTTCGCGCCGATCAGCTCGACGTTGAATTTCTCCAGCACACCCATGTCGGCAAGCGCCAGCGCGGTGTTCAGGCCGGTCTGTCCGCCCATCGTGGGCAGGAGCGCGTCGGGGCGTTCCTTCTCGATGATGCGGGCGACAACCTCGGGTGTGATCGGCTCGATATAGGTGGCGTCGGCCATCTCCGGGTCGGTCATGATCGTGGCGGGGTTGGAGTTCACCAGGATGACCCGGTAACCTTCCTCGCGCAGCGCCTTGCACGCCTGAACGCCCGAGTAATCGAACTCGCAGGCCTGACCGATGATGATGGGGCCTGCCCCGATGATCATGATCGACTGGATGTCGGTTCTTTTCGGCATGATCGGGACCCCACGGCTGCGCAAATTGTCGGCGTTATAGTCGGCGCCGGACCGGGCGCAACCCCTTGCGCGACAGGGCCGGGCGCGAAGCGGGCCAAAGCGGTCATGGAACTGAAATGCTTCGCGGGTGATGGAGAGGGGAGCAAAACAGGTCCGCGCCATGTCCGATCCCCAGTTCCACACCGCCGGAGCAAGGCCGCTCCGGGCCCTCCGGGCGGAGTTCCTGTGCTTCTATCTGGCGGTTCCGCTGGTCTTCGCGCTGGCCGTGACACCGCGGCTGCTCTTTCCCATGCTGTTCGCCCTGATGATCGGCGGTGTCGCGCTCCTGCATGTCACGCCGGGGTTCCGCTGGCGGGAACTTCTGCGGGGCCGGGTGGACCTGCGGCTGGTCGCGGTCTTTCTCCTGCTGTCGGCGCTCGTGCTGACGGCATTCGTGTTCTGGCTGACGCCGGGCAGTTTCCTGCAGCTTCCCCTCCGCCAGCCCGGCCTGATGCTGGCAATCACGATCTTCTATCCGCTGCTCTCGGCGCTGCCGCAGGAGGTGCTGTTCCGCGCGCTCTACTTCCGCCGCTACCGGCCGCTTCTGCCGCGCGGCACATGGGGGATGCTTCTCAATGCGGCGGTCTTTGCCTGGGCGCACCTGCTTTACTGGAACTGGGTCGCGGTTGCGGTGACGTTCCTGGGCGGCATCGCCTTTGCCTACGGCTACAAGCGCGGCGGGGGATTCGGCACGGCGGTGCTCATGCACGCCGCCGCCGGGCTGTTGCTGTTCGCGCTGGGGCTCGGGCGGTATTTCTATTCGGGCGCGGTGATCCGCCCGTTCTGAGATCACGGCCCGTGCTGTTCCACCGGTGGATTGCGAACGGGCAGGGCAGGGGCATTCGCCCCGTAAAGATAATCCCGCGTCAAGGGGACGGCTTCCTGACGGCGGGCGAGCTGGAACTGGAAAACGCACTGGTGATTGTAGCGGAAGGTCAGCTCGGAGCCGATCAGGTAGAAGCGCCACATCCGGCAGAACCGCTCGTCATAGATTTCCCGCACCCGGTCCATGTTGACCAGAAAGCGTTCGTGCCAATGGCGCAGCGTTTCTGCGTAATGCAGCCGCCAGACTTCCACATCGGTGGGGTAGAGGTTCTCCTTCTCCACCGCCGCCATGGTTTCCGACATGGCCGGAATGGAACCGCCCGGGAAGATGTATTTCGTCACCCAGCGGCTGGTGGTGCCGGGCGGATCGGTGCGGCCGATCGTGTGGATCAGCGCCACCCCGTCATCGGTCAGGAAGTTGTTCACATGCCGGAAATACTCGCGGTAATGCGGCAGGCCGACATGCTCGAACATGCCGACGGAGACCACCCGGTCGAACTTCTCGGCCACGTTGCGGTAATCGGTCAGCCGGAACTCCACCTGCCCCTCTAGCCCCGCCGCGCGGGCCCGCTCCGTCGCGACCTTGTGCTGCTCCTGCGAGAGCGTGACACCCACGACGCGCGCGCCATAGTCCCGCGCCAGGGTCAGCGCCATCCCGCCCCAGCCGCAGCCGATATCCAGCACCCGCATGCCGGGCCGGAGCAGCAGCTTGCGGGCGATATGGGCCTTCTTCTGGATCTGCGCCTGTTCCAGCGTATCGTCCAGCGAGCGGAAATAGGCGCAGGAATACTGGCGGTCGGCATCGAGAAACAGCGAGTAAAGCTCCTCCGACAGATCGTAGTGATGCGCCACATTCGCCTGCGCCCGCCCTATGGGGTTGAATGTCTCCACCCGGCGCAGCAGGCGGCGGAAGCGATCCAGCAGGGAAAAATGCCTGTGCGCAATTGCCGCATTGCGAATCCCCAGCGTG
This sequence comes from Haematobacter sp., assembly GCF_032102465.1. Taxonomy (NCBI): domain Bacteria; kingdom Pseudomonadati; phylum Pseudomonadota; class Alphaproteobacteria; order Rhodobacterales; family Paracoccaceae; genus Haematobacter; species Haematobacter sp. Next base: position 30,334 of record NZ_DAMDHB010000032.1, read on the forward strand.
AGGAAGCCATATAGGTCGTCGTCATCTATGGTGAGGCGACCGTCCACATAGGCCTCGCCGATGGCGAGATCGAAGGACGACAGGATCTTGCGCGGCAGCGCAGGGTCTGCAAGGCGGATTGTGACGGGCGTTCCTGTGCCGTCGCCATAGCGGTTTACGCTGCCATCCGGCATATGGATGATCGCGGTGCCCTCCTTCATGAGGGATCGGATCATCCGGTCGAGAAGCCTGTTCCACATCGTGTCACCCTCTTCACGTATAATCAGAACTACGTTACGCCCCGTTTTTCCGTTCTGTCCAGATAAGGTGGCGCGGCGTCACTTGACTTCGAGAGCCGCTCGGGGTGTATCGACGCCACTTTCCGAACGCCTCCGAAGGGGATCGTCATGCACGTCTATCGCAGCCATACCTGCGGCCAGCTGACCCGCGCCGATGCGGGAGCCGAGGTCCGTCTCTCCGGTTGGGTGCACCGGGTGCGCGATCACGGCGGAGTTCTGTTCATCGATCTGCGGGATCACTACGGCATCACCCAGGTGATCGCCGATGGCGACAGCCCCGCCTTTGCCGCGCTGGAAAAGGTCCGTGCGGAATACGTGATCCGCATCGACGGGCGCGTGAAGGAACGGGACGCGAGTCTCGTGAACCCCAAGATCCCGACGGGCGAGATCGAGGTCTATGCCATCGACATGGAAGTGCTCGGCCCGTCGGACGAACTGCCGCTGCCGGTCTTCGGCGAGCAGGACTACCCGGAGGAGACCCGCCTCACCTACCGGTTCCTCGACCTGCGGCGCGAGGGGCTCCACGCCAACATGATGCTCCGCTCCAACGTGGTGCGCTGGATCCGGCAGAAGATGTGGGCGCAGGGCTTCAACGAATTCCAGACGCCGATCATCACCGCGTCCAGCCCTGAGGGCGCGCGCGACTTTCTGGTGCCGTCGCGGCTGCATCCGGGCAAGTTCTATGCGCTGCCTCAGGCGCCGCAGCAGTTCAAGCAGCTCATCATGGTGGCGGGCTTCGACCGCTACTTCCAGATCGCGCCCTGCTTCCGCGACGAGGATCCGCGCGCCGACCGCAGCCCGACCGACTTCTATCAGCTCGACATGGAGATGTCCTTCGTGGAGCAGGAGGACGTGTTCGCCGCCGTGCAACCTGTCATCCAGGGGCTGTTCGAGGAATTCGGCAACGGTCGTCACGTGTCCGGCGACTGGCCGCGCATCGCCTATCGCGACGCGCTGCTGTGGTATGGTTCCGACAAGCCCGACCTGCGCAACCCGATCCGCATGGAAATCGTCTCCGAGCATTTCGCCGGCTCCGGCTTTGGCATCTTCGCCAAGCTGCTGGAGAACGAGGGGACGCAGATCCGTGCGATTCCCGCCCCCACGGGCGGCAGCCGCGCCTTCTGCGACCGGATGAACGCCTTCGTGCAGAAGGAAGGTCTGCCCGGCATGGGCTACATCTTCTGGCGTGAGGAAGGCGAGGCCATCGTGGGCGCCGGTCCCATCGCCAAGAACATCGGGCCGGAGCGGACGGAAGCCATCCGCCTGCAACTCGGCCTGAAGGCGGGCGATGCGGCCTTCTTCCTCGGCGGCAAGCCGGAAGCGTTCGAGGCCGTCGCCGGCAAGGCCCGCAACGAGATCGGGCGCGAACTGGGGCTGACCCGGACCGACCGGTTCGAATTCGCCTGGATCGTCGATTTCCCGATGTACGAGAAGACGGACGAGGGCGGGATCGACTTCTCCCACAACCCGTTCTCCATGCCGCAGGGCGGGATGGAGGCGCTTCAGGGCGATCCGCTGGCCGTCCACGCCTATCAGTATGACCTTGCCTGCAACGGCTATGAACTCATCTCCGGCGGTATCCGCAACCACGAGCCGGAGATCATGTTCAAGGCCTTCGAGATTGCGGGCTATGGCCGGGACGAGGTGGAGAAGCGCTTCGGCGGCATGGTCAAGGCGTTCCACTACGGCGCGCCGCCCCACGGTGGCTGTGCCGCGGGGATCGACCGGATCGTGATGCTTCTGGCGGATGAGCAGAACATCCGCGAGGTCATCATGTTCCCGATGAACCAGCGGGCCGAAGACCTGATGATGAATGCGCCCTCCGACCCGACACCGACCCAGCTCCGGGAGCTGCGTCTCAGGGTGGTGCCCAAGGAGTGAGTATCGCCGCCCTCCGCAAGGCGGGCTTCGATGTGATGGCCCGCAACCACGCCGAAGCGATCCTCGGCGTGGATTTCCCCCGAGAGACCTCCGAACTCATCGAAGCGCTGCTGAACGTCCGGCTCGACCCCGGCGAACTGATCGCCAGCGGCGGGGGGGAGGCGCCCTCCACCCAGCGGATGCGGCGGCATCTGGACGAATGCGGCTGGCGCAAGCACAACTTCCGCATCCAGACGACGCTGGACGGCAAGCCGCTGGGCGACGGGACCAGCCATGAGATAGACCACGTGCGGCTGGCCGGAGCAGGCACGCTGGCGCTGGAGATCGAGTGGAACAACAAGGATCCCTTCTTCGACCGTGATCTTGAGAACTTTCACCGGCTGCATGCCCAATCGGTCATCTCCGTCGGCATCATCGTGACGCGGGGCCGCAGCCTGCAGGCCGCGTTGCCGGGCATCGTGCGCAGCTATCTCTCCGCCAACCGGATCGAGGATCCGGCGGCGCTGGTCGAGCACGGGATGAAGCGGCGGACGGACCGGCAGAGCGCGCTCGTCGCGCGGGCCGTTCGGGCGGGAACGCCCTTTGGCGAGGCCTTCGCGCGGATCTTCGTGGCCGACAAATACGGGCCCGCGACGACGCATTGGTCCAAGCTCTCCGACCGCGTGGCGCGCGGCGTGGGCAATCCCTGTCCGCTGCTGCTGATCGGCCTGCCCGCAAGCGTGGTGCGCCCCGTTACCACCCAGAAAGCCGACAGCCGCGAGGCGCTGCTGCAACATGGGCTGGACCTCTAGCAGGCCCCTCAAAAAGTCCTGAAGATCATAACTATGTGCCGGAAATCGGAAAATCGGCCCGGAAACGCGCGAGAGTATATGGATTTCCGGCTGGATTCCGTCAGATTGCGAACGATTTCCGCTCCAACACAGGCCAAAAAGCTGCCCTGAGGCGGAGGTCTTCCCACGTGGCCGGAGGTTGTCCCGGCAACCGCGGGTTTTGCTCCTGACCGGACCGGTTTCCGGTTTTCGACGTAGATTGGGGCCGATGCCCGGCTTTCTTGGCAGGCCGCCAGACCCCTCGCGCGATCGCGTCTGAACGGGCGCGGTTCGGCGGGCCATCATGTCGGAGGCCGGTCGGCGGACCACAGACCCGGATCGCGTGACTGTATCCTTGCGGATGACCGCGATTTCGCGTCTCCGCACCGGATGCTCTAGTGGGATTATGGTGTTTGCGTGGCGAGGGATCGATTGCCCCGGATAGCCGGGAGAGAACATATCCGGCGGGGCCATGTTTCTCACCGCGATAGGGGCTGTGACGGGGTGGGCAGTAGGAGAAGTCCGAAGAACCATGAGGCGACGCTGTCCTGCCCGGAAAGCGCGCCGCCCAGCGGCACCAACAAGCTGATGAAAAAGTTCTGAAGCGTCATGCCGATGCTTTGGAAAATCGGGGTAATCGGTGTCGAAATGACCCTGAACGGGAGATTTCCGGCTGGATCTAGCTGGAGTGCGAACGATTCCGCTCCAACGCAGACCTGAATGCCCTTTTCCAGCAGCCTTTTAAGGGGGATGAGGGGCGCGGACGACAAGGGGTCTGACCGTCCAATTCCCGCTGCGTCTCCGGCGACGATTCCGCAGTTGATCCTCGCATCACGGGCCGCAGGTCCTCGAATGTCATCAACCGGCGGTCCTGGTCCTCAAGGTTTTGCCGTTCAGGACGCAGGGCCCCGTGTCACCGCAGAAGACATCGGGAAGCCGTGGGGACGAAAATCGGGGCGGAAGCTCCAGAGGCGCTGGACCGGCTTCGGTCTGATTGCAGGGGTGTTGAGGGGAATGTGCCGAAGCGGCCTTCCACTCCGCAGGCTCCCGGCCTGACGGCCGCTGACCGGATGCCGTCAAGGAGGATGCGGAATCGCAAGGTCCAATGCGCTAGGGACCCTGCGCGCTGCCGTCCCTGTCGCTATTTCTCAGCGACACATCCCTGCAGCGCGACGAGCAGATTGGGAACATTTCCCCTGCCGCCGATTGCCCCCTGAGGGCTGCATCAGGGAAGGCAATTGCGGGGTTAAGAGGGGCGCCGGTTACTCCGCCGCGAGGGAGGAGTTGTAGGCGTAGGTTGCCCAGTCCGGCTTGTAATCCTCCGTGGCCTGATTGCCCCAGACCGTCCAGCCAGGCCGCACACCCCGCCCGAAAAGCTCCAGATAAGGGCCCCAGGAGCAGTTCTCGATCAGCTCGTATTGCTCATCGGGCTTGCGCGAGTGCTCGCGCTTGCGCGTGGAAAGAAAATTGACCTGCCGCCGCCCTGCGGCAAGCGTCCGGGCATTCTTGCCGCGCGTCCCGAACAGGATCACTTCCGTGACGTTGCGGAAATAGAAGCCCACACCCCGTCCGTCGGAACCGCCGTCCTTGCGCTCCTTGTGCCAGATGAGGTTCGATTTGTATTCGAAACCCCAGGCCTGAAGCACCTGAAGCCCGTCGGGCAGCAGAGCGTTGGGCACCCAGAGGTAGCAATGCGCACGGTCTTCGAGGTGGTCGGCCACCGGAAGCGAGCAAATATCCTCAAGCGTCAGCGTGGGATAGCGGGAGAGGCGCCGATGCTCCGGCGCCACCTTTCCGGTGCGGTTGGCAAAACGCCAGGGCGGATCGGCCAGAACGCAGGAAAAGCGTTGCTCGCCAAGGAAGTTCCGAAGGTCTTGTGAGGGATCGCGCGACATGTCCAGCATATTGATGATCCGTCCCTGCTTCGGCAACCGGAATCCTTCCGGCGAGGCGTGAACATTATGCGAACCAGCGCAGGGGATCAACCGACGCGGAACGGTTTTCCCCACAGTTCGATCTTTCGGTAGAGCGTTGAGGGCGAGACATCGAGCGCGCGCGCCGCCTTGGGTATGGAGCCGCCGTGGCGGAAGATGGCGGCCTCGATCACCATCCGCTCGGCCTCCGCCAATGTGCAATCGGCAAGCGCTTCGAGCGCGTCGCGCCGCAGCGGCTCTGAAACGGTGTTCGGAGCATCGTTGAACCCCTGCGGCAGCATGCGGGCAGTGACGACGGGCCCGTCATGCAGCACGACGATATTGCGCATCACGTTGAGGAGTTGCCGCACATTCCCGGGCCAGGGCGAGGCACGGAATATCCGCAGCACATCCTCGTCGAGGGCCGTGAAGCTGCGTCCCTCCTCCCGCGACAGGCGTTGCAGCAGGGTGCCCGCGATTTCCGCGATATCCTGCTCCCGTTCACGCAGCGGCGGCATATGAAGGGGGATCACGTGCAGGCGGTAGTAGAGATCCTCTCGGAAACGACCCTGACGTACGGCTTCCAGCGGATCGCGGTTGGTGGCGCAGAGGATGCGGACATTGACCTTGCGCGGGCGGGATGCCCCGACCGGCTGAATGGTGGATGTCTGAAGAAACCGGAGCAGCTTGGTCTGCAGCGCGAGATCCATCTCGCAGATTTCGTCAAGAAACAGCGTGCCCCCGTCGGCCGCGGCCGCGGCTCCGGCCCGATCGGAAAGCGCCCCGGTAAAGGAGCCGCGAAGATGGCCGAACACCTCCGATTCAAGCAGGTCCGGCGGGATCGCGCCACAGTTCAGCGCGATGAACGGCCCCCCCGCGCGGCGCGAGCCTTCGTGAATCGCCATCGCCGCCAGTTCCTTGCCCGTCCCGCTTTCGCCGGTGATGAACACCGTCGCGGTCGAAGGGGCGACGGCACGGATCATCTGGTAAATCTGCCGCATCGCAGGGGAGGAGCCGATGAACTCGCCGGGCGGTGCATTGCTGTCGGATGTGGCGGGGAGCGGGATATGCAGGTTTTCGATGGCGGAGAGCAGCCGCTGCGCATCAAAGGGCTTCACGAGAAAATCTGTCGCCCCCGCCCGCATGGCCTCGACCGCCTTGTTGACGGAGCCGTTGGCGGTGATGACGATGACCGGCGTTTCTGCGCGGAGCACCCGCAACTCGGCCAGGAGATCTATCCCCTCCCGGTCGGGGAGCATGAGATCCAGCAGAACGGCACAGGGGCCGCTGCTGCGGAAGGCGCGCAGCCCCTCCGCCGCGGTGGCCACCGAAAGCACAGGGAGACCGGCATTTTTCAGCGCCGATTCATAGACCAGACGCAGGGAGGGCGTGTCTTCGATCAGCAGGACCGGCGCGCCAGTCTTCGGGGAACAGTCATTCACAGCGATACCCCGGACAACTGGGCTTCGTTGGCCAAAGCATGGATCAACACGTCGAGCTGGTCGAGAACTTCTTTTCCTTGCAGGGCGATAACTGCAGCATCGCTCAAATGTGCCGCACGATTGAGCTTCTCCGCCCGGCGTTGCAGGCCTTCGGCCCCGACAGCACCGGCAAGGGCGATGAGCACATGGCTATGGGTGCGGATTTCCATCGGATTGTCGTCGGCGAGCCCGGTGACCAGCCCCCGCTCCACGCCGCGCAGGTCCGCATTGAGACGCGTCAGAAGCTCCCGTCGCCCCTCCGGTCCGGCGATCTCCAGCAGCTGCTCAAACCTTTCGCGGTCAAAAGGCTCATCGCGGGGCTCGGCGGGAGGAGGCACGCCACCGGGGAGAAGCACCTCGCTGATGGCCTGAGCGAAGATGTCCAGCCCGCTGATCGGTTTCGCCAGGATACGGTCCGCCCCCGCGGCGTAGATCGCCCGCCGATTGCCCCGCAGGACATAGGCCGTGACGGCGAGAACCGGCGTCCGCCCCCGCGCATCGGGCATGGCACGCAGGGCGCGGATCACTTCTATGCCGGTGAGACGGGGCATTTCGATGTCTATGAGCGCGAGGTCGAAGGGGCGCTGATCGAGCAGGTCGAGCGCCTCAATCCCGTCGGAGGCGAGGGTGACCGTCGCCCCCATCGTCTCCAGCATCCGCGAGACGAGCATCTGGTTGGTGGCGCTGTCCTCCGCCAGCAGGACGTGACGCCCCGCAAGGTCCGGCAACTGCGCTGTCTGAACCGGTTCCGGCGTGAGCGTGGCCCAGCTGCCGCGCGGCAACAGCAGGGTCACGACACCGCCGCCGTCCTCCCGGTTGCGGACCTCCACCTCCGCGCCCAGCCGGTCGGCCATCTCACGCGTGATGTGCAGGCCGAGACCGGTGCCGGGTTTCCGGCGGTCCCCCCGACCCTGATAGCGGAAGAGACGCGCCAGCGCCTCGCTGGAAAAGCCGGGGCCGGTATCCTCCACCCGGAAGCGGATCGTATCGTCGGCAAGGCGGGAGACATCCATCGTCACGCCGCCCTGATCGGTATATTTGATCGCATTGCTGAGGATGTTGGAGAGGATCCGCTCCAGCGATATCCGCTCCAGCCCGATGGTTTCAGGCAGATCGTCCCCGACCCGAAGCTCGAACGTCAGCCCGTGTTCCTGCGCCCGCCCGGACCAGCGCATCTCCAGATCGTAGAGCAGGCGGGCGAAGCGGATGTTCGTCGGATGGACATCGGTCGAACCATCCTCCCCCGGCAGGAGGCTCAGTCCCTCCTCCAGCAGCAGCGCCATGCCTTCGCCGGCCGCGCGGATGCGCTCGAGTTGGAGGCGCGTCGCGGGATCGAGCCCTGACTGGTCGATAAGGCGGAGCGCACCGATGATGTCCGACATGGCCGCGCGGAGGTCATGCCCCAGCAGCGACAGGCGGGAGGCCCGCTCCCCCCGCGCATCAGACCCCGGCGCCAGTTCCGTCATCCTCAACCCTCTCGTAGAACGCCGTTCTGGCTGCCCGGAACCGAAGATACACCCTGTCGGTGAACAGTCGGTAAAGAGAAGCTGTGCGCCGCTTCAGGCGTTTGCATGTCCCACACCCTGGAGTGCGGACGCGATTTCGTCCAGCACCACGGGGTCGTCGATCGTCGCGGGGGCCTTCACCTGCTCTCCATCCGCGATCTTCACCATCGTGGCCCGGAGGATCTTGCCCGAGCGTGTCTTGGGCAGGCGGTTCACCACGACGGCGCGGCGAAAGGCGGCGACCGGGCCGATCCGCTCCCGCACGAGGGCGACGCACTCCTGCACGATCTGCTCCTCGGGGGTTCGGGTGCCCTTCTTCAGCACGAGAAAGCCCAGCGGTATCTGTCCCTTCATCTCGTCCGACGCGCCGATCACCGCGCATTCCGCCACGTCCGGGTGGCTGGCCAGCACTTCCTCCATCGCGCCGGTGGAGAGGCGGTGGCCCGCGACGTTGATCACATCGTCGGTGCGGGCCATGACGTAGAGATAGCCGTCCTCGTCCACCAATCCGGCATCGCCTGTCTCGTAATAGCCGGGGTAGCGGCTGAGATAGGCCTTCTGGAAACGCTCGGGCGCATTCCAGAGCGTCGGGAGCGCGCCCGGCGGCAGGGGCAGGCGGATGGCGACGGAGCCGAGCATCCCCTGCGGCACCCGCTCGCCATCCTCATCCAGAATGCACAGGTCGTAGCCGGGCATGGGCACGGAGGGCGAGCCGGGTTTCACCGGCAACTCCTCCAGCCCCAGCGGATTCGCCGCGATGGCCCAGCCGGTCTCCGTCTGCCACCAGTGGTCGATGACCGGCACATGCAGGTGATGCTGCGCCCAGCGGATCGTTTCCGGGTCGGCACGCTCCCCGGCGAGGAACAGGGCGCGGAAACGGCGGAGGTCGTAGTCCCCGATGAGCTGGCCTTCGGGATCCTCTCGCCGGATGGCGCGGATCGCGGTCGGCGCGGTGAACATGCATTTCACCCGGTTTTCCGCGATCGTCTTCCAGTAAACCCCGGCATCGGGCGTGCCGACGGGCTTGCCCTCGAACACGATGGTCGTCGCCCCGGCGAGCAGCGGGGCATAGCAGATGTAGCTGTGCCCCACGACCCAACCCACGTCGGAGGCCGCCCAGAACACATCGCCCGGCCCGATGTCATAGATGTTCCGCATGGACCACAGAAGCGCCACCATATGCCCGCCGGAATGGCGGACCACGCCCTTCGGCTGGCCGGTCGTCCCGGACGTATAGAGGATGTAGAGCGGGTGGTTGCCTTCCACCGGCAGGCAGGGCGCAGGCTCTGCCCCATACTGGAAACTATGCCAGGCGATGTCCCGCCCCTCCACCAGCCGGGCGATTTCCTGCTCCCGCTGGAGGATGACGCAGAACTCGGGCTTGTGGCGGGCAAGGTCGATGGCGCCGTCCAGGAGGGGTTTGTAGTGCACGATCCGCCCCGGCTCGATCCCGCAGGAGGCGGCGAGGATGGCCTTGGGCTGGCAGTCGTCGATCCGGGTGGCAAGCTCGGCGGCGGCGAAGCCCCCGAACACGACGGAATGGATCGCGCCGATCCGGGCGCAGGCCAGCATCGCCTCCACCGCCTCGGGCACCATGGGCATGTAGATGATGACGCGGTCGCCCTTGCCGACACCGCGCGCCGCCAGCGCACCGGCAAGCCGCGCGACCCTGTCCTGAAGCTCGGCAAAGGTGATGCCCTTGCGCAGATGGGTCACGGGGCTTTCGTGGATCAGCGCGATGTCATCGCCGCGGCCCGCCGCGACATGCCGGTCCACCGCATTCCAGCAGGTGTTGGACAGTCCGTCGGCGAACCATTCATGGAACGGCGCCTCGCCGGAGAGCGCGCGGGCGGGCGAGCGATCCCAGTCCACGGCGCGGGCAGCGTCGAGCCAGAATCCTTCCGGGTCGTCCCGCCAGCCCGCATAAACCTCCGCATATCCCATGTCCGTCTCCTCCCGTTCTCTCGGAAGGAGACTACCGCCGCGCCCGCATCTTCCGCAACGGGCGTCAGCCGTATTGCGCGACGGGCGTTCCGGCGAGGGCGGAGATGTTGAGCAGCCCCCGCGTGGTGATGGAGGGCGTCACCACATGCGCCCGGTTGGCAAGGCCCATCAGGATCGGCCCCACCTCCAGCCCGTTGGCCCGCATCTTCAGGATGTTGCGGATGCCGCTCGCCGCATCGGCATCGGCAAACACCAGCACATTGGCCGGCCCCCGGAAGCGGGCGTTGGGGAAGATCCGGTCGCGGGTCGATTGATCCAGCGCGGCATCGACATGCATCTCCCCCTCATAGGCGAAATCGGGTTTGCGCGCGTCGAGGATCTCCATCGCCTTGCGCATCCGTATGCCGCTCGACGTGTCGAGGTTGCCGAATTGCGAATGGGAGCAGAGGGCGATCTGCGGCACCATGCCGAAGCGGCGGACATGGCGGGCGGAGGCGATGACCGTCTCCGCGATCTGCTCGGGCGTGGGTTCCGGGTTCACCTGCGTGTCGGCGATGAACAGCGGCCCTTCCTCAAGGATCATCAGCGAGAGGGCGCCGATCGGCACCCGCCCGTCGCGGCTGAGCACCTGACGGATGTATTTCAGGTGCCACAGATACTGCCCGAAGGTGCCGCAGATCATGCTGTCGGCCTCCTCGCGGTAAACCATGATCGCGGCGATGGCGGTCGTATTGGTCCGCATGATCGCGCGGGCAAGGTCCGGCGTGACGCCGTCGCGCTGCATCAGTTCATGATAGGTGCCCCAGTAATCGCGGTAGCGGGGATCGTTCTCCGGGTTCACCACCTCGAAGTCGCGGCCCGGACGGATGGGCAGCCCGGCACGCTCAAGCCGCGTCTCCACCACCTCGGGCCGTCCGATGAGGATCGGCTTGTCGGTGGTTTCCTCCAGCAGCGCATTGGCGGTGCGGAGCACGCGCTCATCCTCGCCTTCCGCGAACACGATGCGGCGGGAGGCGCTGGAGGCGGCCTCGAACACCGGCCGCATGATGAGGGAGGAACGGAAGACGGAGCCGTCGAGCTTCTGCTTGTAGGTGCCGATATCGGCCACCGGGCGGGTGGCGACGCCGGTTTCCATCGCGGCGCGCGCAACGGCGGGGGCGATGACGCCCATCAGCCGCGGATCGAAGGGCTTCGGGATCAGGTAGTCCCGCCCGAAGCTCATCCGCTCCCCGGAATAGGCGGCGGCGGCCTCCGCGCTGGTGGTGGCGCGGGCGAGGGCGGCGATGCCCTCGATACAGGCGAGCTTCATCTCGTCGTTGATCTCGGTCGCGCCGACATCCAGCGCGCCCCGGAAGATGAACGGGAAGCAGAGAACGTTGTTGACCTGGTTCGGAAAGTCCGACCGGCCGGTGGCGATGATCGCGTCGGGGGCCACCGACCGGGCCAGATCGGGCGCGATCTCTGGTGTGGGGTTGGCGAGCGCGAACACGATGGGGGCGGGGGTCATCTTCGCCACCATCTCCGGGGTCAGCACGCCGGGGCCGGAAAGGCCGAGGAACATGTCCGCCCCTTCGATCACATCGGCAAGGCTGCGGGGCCCGCCGGGCTGGGCGAATTCCGCCTTCTGCGGCGTCATCTCCTCCTCCCGGCCCTCATAGACGAGACCGGCGAGATCGCAAAGCCAGATGTTCTCGCGCTTCACGCCCAGCTTCACCAGCATGTTCAGGCAGGCGATGCCCGCCGCCCCGCCGCCGGTGGAGACGAGCTTGATGTCTTCGAACTTCTTGCCGGCCACCAGCAGCGCATTGGTCGCGGCGGCGCCCACCACGATGGCGGTGCCGTGCTGATCGTCATGGAAGACGGGAATGTTCATCCGCTCCCGGCAGAGCTTTTCGACGATGAAGCAGTCGGGGGCCTTGATGTCCTCAAGGTTGATCGCGCCGAAGGTGGGTTCCAGCGCGCAGACGATCTCCGCCAGCTTCACCGGATCCTTCTCGTCCAGCTCGATGTCGAAACAGTCGATCCCGGCGAATTTCTTGAAGAGGACCGCCTTGCCCTCCATCACCGGCTTGGAGGCCAGCGCACCGATATTGCCCAGCCCCAGCACCGCCGTCCCGTTGGAGACCACTGCCACGAGGTTCCCGCGCGAGGTGTAGCGCCGCGCGGTGGAGGCATCCGCCTTGATCTCCAGGCATGCTTCGGCCACACCCGGCGAATAGGCGCGCGACAGGTCGCGGCCATTGGCGAGCGGCTTGGTGGCGCGAACCTCCAGCTTTCCCGGTTGCGGGAATTCGTGGTAGTCGAGCGCTGCCTGCCGGGCGTTCTCCTGCCGGGTTTCCTCCATCTGGATTCTCCTGCCCTCTGCCGCTTGCGGGGATCTAGTTTAATGCTGAACTATCTGCGACACGGGCCAAACTGCCCCCTTTGGCGGGCGGATTCAAGGGCGGGTTTCGTGGGCAGGTCGCTTGCATCGCGGGAATGATCGCCGCAAAGTCGCCTCAGACCCCGCGAGGCAGTACCACATCATCCAACGGCGGGGCCATGGCAAGGAGGCCGGTGTGTCCAAATCCGACGGATCGAAGGCGGAGGGGGCGAAAGCGGAGGGGGCGAAAGCCGCAGGCACCGGCCCTGAGGATGGCGCAGAGGATGCGGAAGCCGCCGCTGCGAAAGGCGACCCGGAGGGCCCGGCAGGAGGAACAGGTAAAAGCCGTGGAAAAAGGGCCGATGCCACCGCCGCACCGGAGGCAGGGCACGGCCCGCAGGGGCACGGCACCGATGATTCCCTGAAGGACGCCGCCCGGATGGTGCGGGAGAATGCCTATGTGCCCTATTCCGGCTTCAAGGTGGGCGCGGCGATCCGCAGTGCCTCGGGCGCGATCCATGTGGGCTGCAACGTAGAGAATGCCGCCTATCCCGAGGGCACCTGCGCGGAGGCCGGGGCCATCGCGGCCATGGTCGCGGCCGGCGATCTGCGCATTGCCGAGGTCGGGGTGATCGCCGACAGCCCCCATCCCGTTCCGCCCTGCGGCGGGTGTCGGCAGAAGCTGGCGGAGTTCGGCGATCCGGACGTGCCCGTGGTGATGTACAACACTCAGGGAGAGATGCTGCGGACCACCATCCGTGACCTGCTGCCGGGCGGGTTCAGCGTCGATTACATGCTGCGCTCCTGATGCCCGCGCCGCTTTCCCCGGCGGGGGTCATTGCCGCCGTCCGGGATGGCCGGGCCATGCCGGACGGGGCGCTGGCGGCCTTTGCCGCCGGGCTGGCCACGGGAGAGGTCGGCGATGCGCAGGCGGGGGCCTTTGCGATGGCCGTGCTGCTGCGGGGCCTTGGCCCGGCGGGCCGTGTGGCACTGACGGAGGGGATGCGGGATTCGGGCCGGTTGCTGCGCTGGGACCTGCCCGGCCCGGTGATCGACAAGCATTCGACCGGCGGGATCGGCGATTGCGTATCGCTGGTGCTGGCGCCGCTGCTGGCCGCGGCGGGGGCTTTCGTGCCGATGATCTCCGGGCGTGGCCTTGGCCATTCGGGCGGCACGCTCGACAAGCTGGAGGCCATTCCCGGCTGGCAAGCGGAGCTTGATCCCGCGGCCTTTGCCCGCATCGTGCGTGCGGAAGGCGCGGCGATTGTCGCGGCCTCGCCTGATATCGCCCCTGCGGACCGGCGGCTTTACGCGATCCGTGATGTGACCGGCACGGTGGAAAGCATCGACCTCATCACCGCTTCCATCCTGTCCAAGAAGCTCGCCGCCGGGCTGGGCGGGCTGGTTCTGGATGTGAAGGCGGGCTCGGGCGCGTTCATGAAGACCCGGGCGGAGGCGGAAGCGCTTGCCCGCGCCCTGATGGAGACGGCGGTGGGCGCGGGGTGCCCCACGGTCGCGCTCCTCACCGGGATGGAGGAGCCGCTGGCCCCGGCGCTCGGCAATGCGCTGGAGGTGGCGGAGGCAATGGCCGTGCTGGAGGGCGGCCCGGGTCCGCTCCGCGAGGTGACGCTGGCGCTCGGCGCGGAGGCGCTGGTGCTGGCGGGGCTGGCCGCCAGTCCGT
>NZ_DAMDHB010000033.1:0-3111 GCF_032102465.1 Haematobacter sp.
CGCCGCTTGGCCAGCGGTTGAGCGGGGCGCGGAGCCTTGCGGGGCGGATGCTGGCCGCCGCCGCCGCGGGGGCGGTGGTGCTGGCGGGGGCGGATACGCTGGCGCGCACGGTCATTCCCGGCGTGGAGCTGCCCGCCGGGGTCATGACGGGGCTGCTCGGCGCGCCCTACCTGCTGTGGCGGCTGATGCGAGAGATGAAAGGGGGCGCGCTATGAGACTGGCGGCAGAGGCGCTGACGCTTGGCTATGACGGGCGGACGGTGATCCGGGGGCTGGACCTGCGGTTTCCCGATGTGCCGATGACGGCGATCCTCGGCCCGAACGGTTGCGGCAAGTCCACGCTGCTCCGCGCCATGGGGCGGCTCATCACGCCGCAATCGGGCCGCGTGCTGCTGGAGGGCGAGGACGTGCGGCGGATCGAAAGCCGCGCGCTGGCCCGCCGGATGGCGGTGCTGCCGCAATCGCCGGTGGCGCCCGGCGGCATCACGGTCGCCGATCTGGTGCGGCGGGGCCGCCTGCCGTGGCGCGGGATGCTTGCGCCCTGGCGGGAGGCGGACCAGAGCGCCTGCGTCGCGGCGATGCAGGCCGTGGGTGTCGTCGATCTGGCGGATCGCCCGCTGGAGGAATTGTCGGGCGGTCAGCGGCAGCGGGCGTGGATCGCGCTGGTTCTCGCGCAGACGACGCCGCTGCTGCTGCTGGATGAGCCGACGACATTCCTCGACCTCTCGCATCAGCTCGACCTGCTGGCGCTGCTGCGGCGGCAGAGCCGGGGCACGGGCCTGCGGGTCGTAGCCGTCCTGCACGACCTGAACCTTGCCGCGCGGTTCTGCGATGCCCTCGTGCTGCTGGGACCGGGCGGGCTGGTGGCGGAAGGCGCGCCGGAGGCGGTGCTGACGCCCGAACATCTCGACCGCGCCTTCGGCCTTGCCGCCGAGGTCCATCCCGATCCCATCACGGGCACGCCCATGGTGATCCCTGCACACCGCCCCGAGGAGAGGCTGGCATGACCCATACCGAAACCGCCACGGGGCGCTATCGCGGCCCGCTGTCCGAGGAGATGTTGCCGCATCTGGAGGAGCACCTGCTTGCCTTCGACCTTCCGGTGCGGCGCGGGGCGGGGCGTCTGGAGATCAGCGGGCCGCTGGCGAGCGCGGCGCTGGTGCTGACCCCGGATGGGCTGGACATCGCCATTCGCGCGGTGGACGCGGTGCAGCTCTATCACATGCGGGAGAGCGCGATGTATCTGCTCGACCATGTGAGCCCGGAGGTCGCCGCGGGGCTGACATGGGCGGATGGCCCGGCGTTGCCCGCGCGCCCGCCGAGCCTGCACGATGCCACTGTGCTTTCCACCCGCCGGATCGGCGCGAATTTCCTGCGGGTGGAGATGGCCACTCCCGGGGCGGGCGCGCTGGGGCGGGGGGGCATGCACTTCTCGCTCCTCCTGCCGGCCGAGGGGCGCGCGCTTGTCCTGCCGCATCTGAACGAGCGCGGACGGACGGTCTGGCCTGAGGGCGCGGATGCGCTGCACCGGGTGGGCTATACCTTTGTGACGCTGGAGGCCGGGCCGGACGGAGCGGGGCGTTTCACCTTCGACATCTATCTCCATGCAGGCGGGCGGACATCGGACTGGGCGCGGGCCGCCCGTCAGGGGGAGCGGGTGGCGGTCATGGGGCCGGGGGGCGGAGACTTTCCGCCGGGCGAGCGGCTGCTGATCGCGGGGGATGAGACCGCGCTGCCCGCGATCCGCCGGATCCTCGAAGCCTCGCCCGCGACGCGGCAGGGGCGCGCGCTCATCGAACTCGCCGATCCCGCCGACCGCTGCGGGATCGCCGCGCCGCCGGGTATCACCATCGACTGGGTGGAGCGGAAGCCGGGCGCGGGCCTGCTGGAGGCGCTGCGCGCCACCCCGCTCCCGGACGCGGGGACATATCTGTGGGTCGCGGCGGAGCAGTCCGTGGTCCGGCAGGCCAAGGAGCATTTCCGCGCCGCGGGGCGGGTCGAGCGCGGGCTGAACTATTTCTCCTCCTACTGGGAGGCGCCGAGCGCCGGGTGAGCATGGCGGGCACCGGTTGCGGGCGCGTTTCGGCGCGTCCACCCGCCCGCCGGGACGGGTGATCCGAACCCGATCCAAAGACCGCGGCAGTTTGCCACGCGCGCCGCACGGGCCTTGTCCGGCATCGCCGGGCAGGGTTTGCCGCATGCGCGTGGGCGAGCCGGGTGGTTTCCGACGGCCCCTTCGGTCGGGCCGCGCGGGCGGTGGGGAAGGCCGAGCTCCACGAGGTTTGCCACATGCCTGCGGAGGAACCGACTGACGATAAGCGGAAACAGGAAGACCGTTTCAGCTTGCCGCACGCTTGCGGGAGCCGATCCGAGCGCCTGGGGACAGCGCCTCTGCCCTGTCCGCATCGCCAGCGGAAGCGCCCGGCAGGAGCGCGGCCAGCTTCCGCGGTTCTGGTCGGAGGGGGCGGGTCTGGGGCCGAACCGTTCCAGAGGCTCGGCCTCCCGAGCACCTGTGTTTCAGGCGGCGGCATTTTGGCAGGTCGCTCCGGTGCTCAGCGCGTTGGAAGTCAGGATCTTGCGCGGGCAAGCGAGGGTGACGAGCGGCGCCGTCGATCTGAGGGCCGGCATGGGCGGGGATCATCTTGGGCGCGCACGCGAGGGTGACGGGCTTTCTGGCCTTTCCAGCCGCGAGCAGGCGTTCTGCGGAGGTCCGGTGCCGCGGGCCGAACCTGCTGGCCGTGAGCGCTGCCAGAGAGCGTGTTTGGCTGATCGTGCCGCGTCCACCCTGTATGCTGCGCTTGCCGCTGGGGTGTTCGAAGCCATTGGCATGTGGGGCAAGGTCCGCGAGAGCTGCGAGCAAGGATATGACGCCCCCGACCTTTTCCGCAGCCCGCCAACGGGCGTGCGCTGCGGTCGCGGATACTGGGGAAAGGGCTGGCAGCCGGGGCAGGCTGACGGCGCAAGGTTTCCAGTGTGGGTCCAGCTCCCTTCCGAAGCCGGCGCCCGGATGGATCAGTCCTGCGCAGGGGCGCCGCTCATGGGCCGGACCTATCCGGCATGGTCTGCAGAACGGTGTTTTTCCGCTTGATGGGCTGAGGAGAGAAGGGAATGC
>NZ_DAMDHB010000033.1:3211-42027 GCF_032102465.1 Haematobacter sp.
TCACCTGCTCACCTGCTCACCTGCTCACCTGCTCACCTGCTCACCTGCTCACCTGCTCACCTGTCCAGCGCCTGTTCCAGACGGTGGAGAAACGGAACCTGCGCGGGCAGAAGGCGGGTTCGGGCCTCCGCCAGGGAGAACCAGCGGGCCTGATCGACTTCCGGGAAAGAGGCGGTGCGGCCGCTCCGCGGGGGCCATTCCATCTCGAAACTGTTGCTGATCAGCATTCCGGGGTCGAAATCCCCCTCGGTCGCGAAGGCGGTGACCTCCTTGCCGCCCTTCTGCCGGATCGTGCCGAGGGGCAGGAGCGGCGTACCGACAACGAGACCGGTTTCCTCCCTCATCTCCCGGCGGGCAGCGGCCTCGGGGGCTTCCTCCGGGCCGTATTCCCCTTTTGGAATGGACCATGCGCCCGCGTCCCGGCGGCGCCAGTATGGCCCGCCCGGATGGACAAGCAGCACCTCCATCCCGGCGGGGGGACGGCGGTAGAGAAGCAGGCCCGCGCTCTGGCGTGACATGGACCGGCCCCCCGTGCAGATATCCCCGTCCGGGAGAAGATGCCGCGCGGGGACGTTGCGGCAAGCCTTCATCGCACGCCGGAGGCGCTGCCGGGTATGCGGTGGCGCAGGGCATCGCCTGAAGGACAATTTGTCGGCGGGGCTTGACCTTCCAGTCTCTGGAACCTTTATCTGTCACGTTGTCCCGCAAACAAAGGAGGGGCAGATGACCATGCAACAGTCTATCACGCTTGGCGTGGAGGGGATGTCCTGCGCGTCCTGCGTCGGCCGGGTGGAGAAGGCGCTGAAGGCGGTGCCCGGCGTGTCCGATGCCCGCGCGAACCTTGCCGCCGAAACGGCGACGGTGGATTATGCCGCCCCGGCCAGCACCCCCCCGGCAAGCACTGCCCCAGCCCGCACAGGCAGGGCCAGCACAGGCACGACCCGCCCGGATCCCGCCCCGCTGATCGCGGCGCTGGCCGGGGCCGGATATCCGGCGCGGGTCGCGGAAGCGGTGTTCGACATTCAGGGGATGTCCTGCGCGTCCTGCGTCGGCAGGGTGGAGAAGGCGCTGAAGGCGCTTCCCGGCGTGACCGATGCGCGCGTGAACCTTGCCGCCGAAACCGCGACCGTCGATTTTCTGGAGGGTGCCGTCAGCCGCGGGGAAATCGCGGCGGCGGCGGCCGCGGCGGGCTATCCGGCGACGGTCAAGGGCGCGGCAATGGCGGAGGGCGTGGATCGCAAGGCGGAGGAGGCGGCAGCCCTCAGGCGGCGCGTGCTGCTGGCGGCGGCGCTGACGCTGCCGGTCTTTGTCCTCGAAATGGGCAGCCACCTGATACCGCCCGTGCATATGTGGGTGATGAACACGCTGGGCATGCGGGTGAGCTGGGTCATCCAGTTCGTGCTGACCACGCTTGTTCTGGCGGGTCCGGGGCGGCGCTTCTTCACGCAGGGGTTCCGGGCGCTGGCGAAGGGCGCGCCGGACATGAACAGCCTCGTGGCGCTCGGCGCTTCGGCGGCGTGGATTTATTCGACATTCGTTCTGATCGCGCCCGGCTGGCTGCCCGCCTCTGCCCGCGCGGTCTA
The DNA here is from genome assembly GCF_032102465.1 of Haematobacter sp. Classification (NCBI taxonomy): domain Bacteria; kingdom Pseudomonadati; phylum Pseudomonadota; class Alphaproteobacteria; order Rhodobacterales; family Paracoccaceae; genus Haematobacter; species Haematobacter sp. Next base: position 4,795 of record NZ_DAMDHB010000033.1, read on the forward strand.
TTTCGAGGCAGCGGCGGTGATCGTGACGCTGATCCTTGTCGGGCGCTGGATGGAGGCGCGGGCCAAGGGGCGCACGGGCGAGGCCATCCGCCGGCTGGTCGGCCTGCAGCCCCGCACGGCGCGGGTGGAGCGGGACGGCGAAACGGTCGAACTGCCCATCGACCGCATCGCGGCGGGCGATATCGTCTCCGTCCGCCCGGGGGAGCGCATTGCGGTGGATGGCACGGTGATCTCCGGCTCCACCTTCGTCGATGAGAGCATGATTACCGGCGAACCTGTCCCGGTGGAGAAGGGGGAGGGCGGGGAGGTCGTCGCAGGCACGGTGAACCGCACGGGCACCCTGCGCTTCCGGGCGACGCGGGTCGGGGCGGGGACGATGCTGGCCCAGATCATCCGGCTGGTGGAACAGGCGCAGGGGGCAAAGCTGCCCATTCAGGGGCTAGTGGACAAGGTGACGCTGCGCTTCGTGCCGGCGGTGATCGCGGTTGCGCTGCTGACCGTGGCGGTGTGGCTGATCTGGGGGCCGGACCTTGCCCATGCGCTTGTGGCCGGGGTTTCGGTGCTCATCATCGCCTGCCCCTGCGCGATGGGGCTGGCGACGCCGACCTCCATCATGGTGGGGTCCGGCCGTGCGGCGGAAATGGGCGTGCTCTTCCGCAAGGGCGACGCGCTGCAGAAGCTGCAGGAGGTGAAGGTCGTCGCGCTCGACAAGACCGGCACCCTGACGGCGGGGCGGCCCGAGCTGACGGACCTGATCCCCGCCGACGGTTTCGACCGGGCGGAGGTGCTGCGCCTAGCCGCGGCGGCGGAGGCCAATTCGGAACATCCCGTGGCGGAAGCGATCCGGCGAGCGTTCGGAACCGGGCCGCTGCCGGAGGCGGAGGAATTCCAGTCCCTCACCGGCTACGGCCTTTCCGCCCGCGTGGACGGGCACCGGGTGCTGATCGGCGCCGACCGACTGATGGTGCGGGAGGGCGTGGCGCTTGGCGATCTGGCGGAGCGGGGGGCGGCACTTGGCGCGCGCGGGCGCACACCGCTCTACATGGCCGTGGACGGCAGGGCGGCGGCGGTGATCGCCGTGTCGGACCCGCTGAAACCCGACACGCCCGCCGCCATCGCAGCCCTGCACGACATGGGCCTGAAAGTCGCCATGATCACCGGGGACAACCGCGCCACCGCCGCCGCCATCGCGCGGGAGACGGGGATCGACGAGGTGGTGGCCGAGGTGCTGCCCGCAGGCAAGGTGGAGGCGATAGCCGCGCTCCGCACCCGGTTCGGCCCGGTGGCCTTTGTCGGCGACGGTATCAATGACGCCCCGGCGCTGGCGCAGGCGGATGTCGGGCTGGCGATCGGCACCGGCACCGATGTCGCGATCGAGAGCGCCGACGTGGTGCTGATGTCGGGCAGCCTGCGGGGGGTGGTCAATGCGCTCGACATTTCCCGCCGGACGATGCGCAACATCCGGCAGAACCTGTTCTGGGCCTTCGGCTATAACGCGCTGCTGATCCCGGTGGCGGCGGGCGTGCTCTATCCGGTGAACAGCATGATGCTGTCGCCGATGCTGGCGGCGGGGGCGATGGCGCTGTCCTCGGTGTTCGTGCTTACGAACGCGCTCCGGCTGCGCTTCGTGCGGCCGGTCATGGCGGAGGGGACGGCGGCGCGCGCCGTTCCTGCGGAATGAGGAGCGGGCGATGAACATAGGGGAAGTGGCGGAGGCGCTGGACATGCCCGCCAAGACCATCCGGTATTACGAGGATATCGGCCTCGTCACTCCGGCGCGGCGGGACAATGGCTACCGCAGCTATTCCGGGCAGGACGTGCACCGGCTGGGCTTTCTCGGGCGGGCGCGTTCGCTCGGCTTTTCCATCGCGGAATGCCGGGCGCTGCTGGCGCTCTATTCCGACAGGGGGCGCGCCTCCGCCGATGTGCGGCGCATCGCAGAGGAGCATCTGGGCGAGATCGAGCGCAAGATCGACGAACTCGCCGCCATGCGCGACACGCTGCGGACGCTGGTGGACTGCTGCCACGGGGATGCGCGCCCGGAATGCCCGATCCTCGCCGATCTCGCCGGGAAGGACGAGGGGTGAGATTGGCTCTTCCGGTGCGGCGGGCGCGGCGCTAGCCTCTTGGCCAAGAAGGAGACCAGAAATGCCGCACGACCATTCCGACGACCACTCCCACGGACACGCGCATGACCATGGGCACGACCATTCAGGCGATACGCCGCGCTGGAAACATGACGGGGTCCGGGTGATCCGCGGCGACCAGCTCGACCCGAACACCGCGCAGACGCCCGGCATGTTCCGGCAGGCCGCGATCAACCATGCCCGTGTCGGCGCGCAGAAGATCTGGGCGGGAACCGTGGCGATCGAGCCGGATGCCAAGACCGGCGTGCACCATCACGGCCCGTTGGAAAGCGTGATCTATGTGGTAAGCGGACGGGCGCGGCTCCGCTGGGGCGAGCGGCTGGAATTCGTGGCGGAAGCCGGGCCGGGGGACTTCATCTATGTTCCGCCCTTTGTGCCGCATCAGGAGATCAATGCCGACCCGGAACAGGTGCTGCAATGCGTGCTGGTGCGCTCCGACAACGAGGCGGTCGTGGTCAACATAAACGACGTCGATCCCGTGGAGCCGCCGGAGAGCGTCTATTGGGTCGATCCCATCCACGCGGCTCCCAAGTCGTAACGCCGCCGCCGGCTTTCTGCGGCCGGGGGGCGAAGGCGTTTCCCGGCCGGTTTTCAGAGGACGGGTTTCGGGGGCTGGTTTTCGGGGGGCGGGCGACCTGTCTGCACCGCCATTTGGCGGGCCTCGGGGCAGCGAGCCAAGAGGGCTCAGCGCTCCCCGCTGTCCTGCTGCCTTGCAGCGGGAGCGCGACGCGGCTTGGCCGCAGGGTGGCCTTCGACTGACGCTGCCGGACGGGCTTTGTGGAACAGGACGGATTTGCCGTCCGCTGCAAATATCGGCTTTTACGTCGGTCCCATCACCATCAGACTGGATTTATGCACTGGCTGAAAAGGTTTGGTGAACGATTAGCAGGCTGCTGGAAACGTCCTGTCATGCCTATGTGCCGGAAATCGGAAAACCGGCCCGGAGACGCCCGGAAGTACATAGATTCCGGCTGGCTTTCGTCAGATGGCGAACGATTTCCGCTCCAACGCAGGCCAAAAAGCCTTTTCAGCAGCCTGTCAGGCTGGTGGCACTTGGTCGGAACCATGTAGCCAAAGCATTCCCATCGTTTTTAGGCTGCTGGTTTGACGTCGGAAATGGCAATGGCCACCTCGCGGCTTCTTGCTGAAGATACCGAGTGACGAGCTCGGAGATCTGCTTGGAATTGGCTCGGGGTGAGGAGATTTGCGGTGGAATTTTTAACGTTTTGCATGATTTCGGAGACCCAAGCCTTTTCAAGACCTGTGAATGACCCTTCACGCTTGGCGGCGCACTCTCTTCGGCAAGCCGGAGCGCAGCATGGGCCGCGGTGGGAGCCGATGCCCGCTCTCTCTGACCTACTCCCTGGCACCCGGCGCGGGGGCGGGGCCGCCCTTGCGGTCGGGATTGTCCTGCTCGTCGGCGATCTCCTTGAGCGGTTGATCCTTCCGCTGCTCATGGGGGACGGGGGGCTTGTCTTCGGGTTTCTGGCCCGTGGATGTCTTGTCCTGAGGCGTCTGGCCGGCCATGGGGATCCTCCTGCACTCGGTCATGTGAGGTCGAACGCGGGGGCAGGCGCTCCTGTTCCATCGGAGTGCCGGATGTGAAACGGCCCGGCGGTTCTCCCGCCGGGCCGTTTCGTTCCGTTTCCTGTGCTTCAGACGAGGTCGAAGCGGTCGGCGTTCATCACCTTGGTCCAGGCGGCGACGAAGTCCTTCACGAAGGTCTCCTTCGCATCGTTCTGGGCGTAAAGCTCCGCATAGGCGCGCAGGATGGAGTTGGACCCGAAGACGAGGTCAACACGCGTCGCCGTCCATTTCTGGGCCCCGGTCTTGCGGTCGCGGATGGAGTAGAGCCCCTCGCCGGTCGGCGCCCAGGTGTTGCGCATGTCCGTCAGGTTGACGAAGAAATCGGTCGTCAGCGCGCCTTCGCGATCGGTGAACACGCCGTGCTTCGCGCCGCCGTGGTTCGTGCCGATCACCCGCATCCCGCCGATGAGCACCGTCATCTCCGGCGCGGTCAGCCCCATGAGTTGTGTCCGGTCGAGCAGCAGCTCCTCGGCCGGAACGACGTAGTCCCGCTTCACCCAGTTGCGGAAACCGTCATGGATCGGCTCCAGCACGTCGAAGGACGCGGCATCCGTCATCTCCGCCGTCGCGTCGCCGCGGCCGGGGGCAAAGGGCACCGCGACGTCGAAGCCCGCGGCCTTGGCTGCCCGCTCCACCCCGACATTCCCGGCGAGCACGATCACATCCGCAAGGCTTGCACCCGCTTCCGCCGCGATCGGCTCAAGAACGGCGAGCACACGCGCCAGACGCTCCGGCTCGTTGCCCGCCCAGTCCTTCTGCGGGGCAAGCCGGATCCGCGCGCCGTTCGCACCGCCGCGGCGGTCCGACTGGCGGAAGGTGCGCGCGCTGTCCCAAGCGGTGGTCACCAGATCGGAAGTGGACAGGCCCGACGCCTCGATCTTCGCCTTCACCGCGGCGATATCGTAGCCGGTCGCGCCCTGCGGCACCGGATCCTGCCAGATCAGGTCTTCCTGCGGCGCGTCCGGCCCGAAGTAGCGGACCTTCGGCCCCATGTCGCGGTGCAGAAGCTTGAACCAGGCACGGGCGAAGGCATCGGAGAACGCGGCGAAATCGTTCATGAAGCGCAGCGAGATCTCGCGATAGACCGGGTCCACCTTCAGCGCCATGTCGGCATCCGTCATCATCGGGTTGTGACGGATCGAGGGATCCTCCACATCCACGGGTTTGTCGGCCTCGGCAATGGTGATCGGTTCCCACTGCTGGGCGCCGGCGGGGCTGCGGGTCAGCGTCCATTCATGGTTGAACAGCATCTCGAAGAAGCCGTTGTCCCACTTGGTCGGGTTCGTCGTCCACGCACCTTCGAGACCGGAGACCACCGTGTCGCGGCCGATGCCGCGCGTCTTGGTGTTGAACCAGCCAAGGCCCTGATACTCCACATCCGCCGCTTCCGGGTCGGCGGAGAGCAGGGCGGCGTCGCCGTTGCCGTGGGTCTTGCCGATGGTGTGGCCGCCCGCGGTCAGCGCCACGGTCTCCTCGTCATCCATGCCCATGCGGCCGAAGGTCTCGCGCATCATGGCGGCGGTCCGCAGGGGATCGGGCTTGCCGTTCACGCCCTCGGGGTTGACGTAGATCAGGCCCATCTGCACGGCGGCGAGCGGGTTTTCCAGCGTGTCCGCGCTCTCGACATCGCCATAGCGGTTGTCGGAGGCGGCGAGCCATTCCTTTTCCGCGCCCCAGTAGGTGTCGATCTCTGGTGCCCAGATGTCCTCGCGGCCGAAGGCGAAGCCGTAGGTCTTCAGGCCGGCCACCTCATAGGCGATGGTGCCGGCGAGCATGATGAGGTCGGCCCAGCTGACCGCATTGCCGTATTTCTGCTTGATCGGGAAGAGCAGGCGGCGGCCCTTGTCGGTGTTGACGTTGTCCGGCCAGGAGTTCAGCGGAGCGAAGCGCTGGTTGCCCCGGCTGCCGCCGCCGCGACCGTCCGTCGCGCGGTAGGATCCGGCGGAGTGCCAGGCCGTCCGGGCGAACATGCCGACATAGCTGCCCCAGTCCGCCGGCCACCAGTCCTGGCTTTCGGTCATGAGGGCGCGGACATCGGCCTTCAATGCCTCCACGTCCAGCGTCTTCAGCGCCTCGCGGTAGTTGAAGTCGCGACCGAGCGGATCGGTCTTGGTGTCATGCTGGGCGAGGATCTCCAGCTTCAGCGCGTTGGGCCACCAGGAGGTGACGCTGGCCCCCTCCGACGTGATCGCCCCGTGCATCACCGGGCATTTGCCCGCGCCCTTGATGTCGTTTCCGTCCATGCTCCGTCTCCGCTTGCTGTGCGCGCTGGTCTGCGCTGGCGGGCGGCCCGTTGGGGCCTCCTGATTACCGGCGGCACTATAGGGGAGGTTGTCGATAATGGAAATTTGCATTTTCAAATTGGCGCGATAAGTAGAACTGATGATAGGCATTACGATCCGACACCTCCGCTATTTCGATGCGCTGGCCCGGCACGGGCATTTCGGGCGCGCGGCGGAGGCCTGCGCCATTTCGCAGCCCGCCCTGTCGTTGCAGATGAAGGAACTGGAGGAGATGCTGGGCGCGCCGCTCATAGAACGGGGCGGGCGGCAAATCCGGCTGACCCTGCTGGGCCGGGCTTTCGCGGAGCGCGCGCGGGACATCGTACGCGCGGTGGATGAGCTGGACGATCTGGCCCGCGCGGCGACCAGCCCCTTTGCGGGACGGCTCAGGATCGGGGTGATTCCCACCGCAGCCCCCTATCTGCTGCCCGGCGTCATCAAGCGGCTCGCGGGGTGTTTCCCCGATCTCGACCTTCGCCCGCGGGAGGCGGTGACCCAGAAGCTCATCGAGGAACTGGCGGAGGGGCGGCTGGACACGGCCATCGTGGCGCTGCCCGTTTCGGAGCCGTCGCTGGAGGAATACGAGCTGTTCGAGGAGGAATTCGTGCTGGTCCGCCACCCGGAGGAGGCTGGCCGTCCCGCGCCGAACCCGGAGATGCTGCGCGAGATGCGACTTCTGCTGCTGGAGGAAGGGCACTGTTTCCGCGATCAGGCGCTGGCCTTCTGCGGTCTGGCGGGCAAGGGGCCCAACGAATTGATGGAGGGCAGTTCCCTGTCCACGCTGGTGCAGATGGTGGCGGCGGGGATCGGCGTCACGCTCATTCCACAGATGGCGGTGGAGGTGGAAAGCCGCTCAGCCGCCGTCTCCGTCACGCGCCTGAGCGCCCCGCGGCCGAAACGGCGGATCGGCATGGTGTGGCGCCGGACCAACCCGCTGGGGCCGCAGCTCCTCCGCATCGCGGAGACCGTGCGCGCGGCGGGGGAGAGCGTGGCGGCGAAGGTTGCGGCCGACGGCTAGCAGCGTTTCCGGGGGGCCGAGGCCGCCCGAAAGGCCGGGGAGGACACGGGGCCGCTGCGCTCCTGCCGGTTCGGACCGCTGTCAGCCGAAGGGCCGGTCGAGCGAGGGCGCGGGTTCGGTGAACCACTCCGCGCCCGTTTCGGTGATGTGGAAGTGATCCTCCAGTCGGATGCCGAAGCGACCGGGCACCACGATCATCGGTTCGTCCGACAGACACATGCCCGGCGCGAGCGGCGTCCGGTTTCCCCGCACCAGATAGGGCGCCTCGTGGATGGTCATGCCGATGCCGTGGCCCGCCCGGTGCGGCAGGCCGGGGAGACGGTAGTCCGGGCCGAGGCCGTGCCGCTCCAGCACGGTCCGGGCGGCATCGTCCAGCGCACCGCAGGGCACACCCGGCGCGGCGGCGGCATGGACGGCCAGCTGCGCTTCCTGCTCGATCTCCCAGTAGCGGCGCTGTTCCGCGCCCGCCGTCCCGAAGACATAGCTGCGGGTGAGGTCGGAGTGATAGCCTTCCAGCAGGCAGCCGGTATCGACCAGCACCATGTCGCCCTCGGCCAGCACGTCATCTTGCGGCAGACCGTGCGGATAGGCGGTGGAGGCGCCGAACTGCACGGCGGCGAAGGTGGTTCCGTCGCTGCCGATCGCGCGGTGGGCAGCCTCGATGAAGGCCCGCACCTCGCTCGCCCGGAGACCGGGACGCAGGATGCGCGCCGTGCGGCGGTGGACTTCGAGCGTCATCTGCATGGCGGCGCGGAGGATGGCGATTTCGGTGGGGGACTTGTGCATCCGGCACCCGTCGATCACGGGCGCTGCGGAGAGCATATCGGCGGAAGGCGCGGCGCGGGCGATGGCGTCCGCCATGCCGAAGGGCAGGGCGGGGTCGATGGCCACGCGCTCCACCCCGCCCTCGGACAGCAGGGCGGCGATCAGCGCCGCGGGGCTTTCCTCCTCCTGCCACAACCGGGTCGCGGCGGGGATGGCGATTTCGGCGGCGAGGGAGCCTTCCTCGAAGGCGGGGCAGAGGATGACGGGCGGCCGGTCTCCGACGAGGACCATCGCCACGAGCCGCTCGATCATCGTCCAGCGAATCCCGGTGAAATAGGCAAGGCTCGCCCCGGCCCCGACGATGAGCGCCCCCGCGCCGCCGTCGCGCATGAGGCGGCGGGCTTTCTCGATCCGCGCGAGGCGTTCCTCGACCGGAATGACCGGCACCCCGTCACGGGCGGAGGAAAGTGTCGCGAGTTCGCGCGCGGCATCCGAGGTTCCGATCATCTGTCCCGTCCTTCCGGCATCCCTGACAGCAGCAATGGCGCTTCGCGGGGCGCGGGACAAGCCGTTCAAGACCGCCGCGGCATTCCGCTGGCCCCGGGGAAGGGCGGCGGAAACCGATGACACGCGACCAACAGGCTGCTGAAAAAGGCTTTTTGGCCTGTGTTGGAGCGGAAATCCTTCGCAATCTGACGAAATCCAGCCGGAAATCCATATACTTCCGGGCGTTTCTGGGCCGATTTTCAGGTTTCCGCACATAGGCATGACATTTCAGGACTTTCTCAGCAGGCTGCTAAATATCCGCTCAGCAGGTGAAAAGCGTCCCGAGGCGGATAGATTTCCAAGGGTAAGCGGTCCGAAAAAGCCGTGATCGTCAGCCAGATGTCGAAGGCGCGGACCGGAGGGGGGAGATATTGGCCGGACTTTGCAACCATGACCGCTACTGCGTCGGGGCGGGCGGCCTGTCGGCCGGACGTGGATCGCACGGTCCGGAGCCCGAGGGGAGCCGTGCCTGCGGGCCGCTGCCGGTCCGCCTTTCCGTCTGGAGCGGATGCATCGCTGGCGGGCGGTCAACCGCCTCCCGCGACAGGCCGCGCATCGCGATGCGCGGACAGAGCCGCAGGGGCAGCGGAGCGAGACCGCGCGGGGCGGGGGGGTAGATCACATCGCGCCGGGGATGATCCGGCAGGCCGACATCAGGCCACGCTGACAGGGGAATATCGCCATGCTCGATAGCGTCATCGACTTTCTGAACACGATCTTCTGGCAATATGTGCTGGTCTATGGATTGCTGGCGGTGGGCCTTTTCTTCTCCATCCGTCTGCGGTTCCAGCAGGTGTCCCACTTCGGCGAGATGTTCCGCGTCATCACCGCCGCGCCTGCGACCGACAGGGAGGGCATCTCCCCCTTCGCCGCGCTCTGCACCTCGCTCGCCTCCCGCGTGGGGACGGGGAATATCGCGGGGGTCGCGGTGGCGCTGAATCTCGGCGGGCCGGGAGCGATCTTCTGGATGTGGGTCGTGGCCTTTGTCGGTATGGCGACGGCCTATGCGGAATCGACGCTGGCGCAGCTTTACAAGGTGCATGAGCGCCCCGGCGTCAGGAACGGCGTCTATCGCGGGGGACCTGCCTTCTACATCGCGCGGGGGCTGGGGCTGCCGTGGCTGGGGGCGGTGTTCTCCGTCTGCCTCATCCTGTCCTTCGGGCTGGTGTTCAACGCGGTTCAGGCCAATTCGGTGGCCGACGCCATGGTGGGGGCCTTCGGCGTGCCGAAGATGGGCACCGGGATCGGACTGGCGGTGCTTACCGCCATCGTGATCTTCGGCGGTATCCGGCAGATCGCCAAGGTTGCCGAATACGTGGTGCCGGTGATGGCCGGGCTGTACCTGCTGATGGCGCTGTTCGTTCTGGCGATGAACGCGGGCGCGGTGCCGTCGATGTTGGGCCATATCGTGCGGAATGCCTTCGGCTATGGCGAGATGGCGGGCGGGGTGGCGGGCTCCATGACGGCGGCGCTCATGAACGGGGTGCGGCGGGGCCTGTTCTCCAACGAGGCGGGGATGGGATCCGCCCCCAACATCGCCGCGGCGGCGACACCGGTGCCGCACCACCCGTCCAGCCAGGGGTTCGTGCAGTCGCTCGGCGTCTTTGTGGACACGATCGTGGTCTGCACCTGCACGGCGGTGATGATCCTGTTGTCGGCCGCCTATGTGCCGGGCGGAGAGTTGACGGGCACGCAACTGACGCAGGCGGCGATGGCGGAGCAGGTGGGCTGGTTCGGCCCGCATTTCATCGCCATAGCGATCTTCTTCTTCGCTTTCACCTCCATCATCGGCAATTACGCCTATTCGGAAATGGCGATGACGTTTCTGGGGCTTGGCAACCGGGCAGGGTTCATGGCCCTGCGTGTGCTCGTGCTGGCCATGGTGGTCTGGGGGGCAGTGCAGGCGGTGGCGACGGTGTTCAACCTTGCGGATGCCTCCATGGGGCTCATGGCGACGATCAACCTTGTCGCGATCGTTGCCTTGTCGGGGACGGTAGTGACGCTCACGCGGCATTACTTCTCTCAGCGGCGCAAGGGCGAGGAACCCCGGTTCCATCTCGGTGAACACCCGGAGATCGCGAAGGGCGTGGACGCCGATATCTGGCGCTGATGCTCCCTTGTCCGCACGCATCGCTGCGACATGTACTGGCGGGGGAAGGGGGGACGACAGCGTGCCCGGGATGAGGCAAACCGGCGCCGTCACGTCCTCATCGCTTTCCCTGCGGTACCATGCGATGAGTCGCATCGGCCTCTCCATCCGGGGGGCGATGCCTTCCCGACATGTGAGAGAATGACCAGATCCACCCTCAACCCCGTGCTTGCCCGGATGTTCGAGCAGGCGCCCACGTTCATGGCGCTCCTGTCCGGGCCGGACCATCGCTTCGAACTGACCAATCCCAGCTATCAGAAGCTGATCGGCGGGCGCGAGGTACTCGGCCTGACCGTCGCGGAAGGGTTGCCCGAAACGGCGGCACAGGGCTTTCTGGACATTCTGGATGAGGTGTACCGCACCGGCACGCCCTATCGCGCCGATGCCGCACGCTATGAGATGCAGGTCGTGCCCGGCGGGCCGCGAGAGACACGCTATCTCGATTTCGTCTATCAGCCGCTCCGCGACGCCGAGGAGCGGGTGACCGGCATCTTTGTCGAGGGGGCCGATGTCACCGACAGGGTGCTGGCGCAGAAACTGCGGAACGAGAGCGAGGCCTTCTACGAATGGCTGTTCGATTCCATCGACGAGGGGTTCTGCATCATCCAGTTCTTCGACGGGCCGCACGGGCCGGACAGCGACTATGTCCATATCCGCGCCAATGCCGCCTATGCCCGCCATGCCGGGATTCCAAATGTCGTGGGCCGGAAGCTGCGCGAGATGGTGGGGGATGAAGCGGATGCCTGGGTCGAACGCTACGGCGCGGTTCTGCGGACGGGCGAGCCGATCAGGTTCCAGCAGGAACTCGTCGCGACGGGGCGCTATCTGGAGCTGACGGCGCTGCGGCTGGAGCCGCGGAGCCGTGGCCAGGTGGCGGTGTTCTTTCACGACATCACCGAGCAGCGACTCGCGGAGGCGGCGCTGGCGCGGCTCAACGCCACTCTGGAGCAACGGGTGGAGGAGCGGACCTCCGAGCTCATGGCGCTGGAGGAAACACTCCGCCACAGCCAGAAGATGGAGGCGGTGGGCCAACTCACCGGCGGCATCGCGCATGACTTCAACAACCTGCTCGCGGGGATCGGCGGCAGTCTCGAGATGCTGTCCCAGCGGCTGGCGCAGGGGCGGCTCGACGATCTGGAGCGTTATGTCTCCGGCGCGCTGACGGCGACGCGGCGGGCGACGGCGCTGACCCAGCGCCTGCTTGCCTATTCCCGCCGCCAGACCCTCGACCCCAGCCCGCTCGACGTGAACCTGCTGGCGGAAGGGATGCTCGACCTCATCGGGCGAAGCGTGGGGCCGCAGGTCACCGTGAAGATGGAGCGCGCAGGGGCGCTCTGGACGACCTTTGCCGATCCGGGACAGCTGGAAAGCGCGCTGCTCAACCTCTGTGTCAATGCGCGGGATGCCATGCCCCATGGCGGGAGCCTCGTCATCCGCACCGCAAATGCGCGGTTGGGCGCGCAGGACGCGCGCCGCCATGGGCTGAAACCCGGCGATTACGTGGCGCTCAGCGTCTCCGACACCGGGACGGGCATGACGGAGGAGATCGCCGCCCACGCTTTCGAACCCTTCTACACCACAAAGCCGATGGGGCAGGGAACGGGGCTCGGCCTTTCCATGGTCTATGGTTTCGCGGGGCAGTCCGGCGGGGGTCTGGGTCTGGAGACCGCGCCGGGCCGGGGAACCACCATCACCGTCTATCTGCCTCGCCGCGACATGGCGCCCGGGCAGGTGGTGGACACGGGGACACCGGTCGCGGCAGAGGCCGGGGCAGGACCGGCCACAGGCACGATCCTCGTCGTCGATGACGAGCCGCTCATCCGCATGATGACGACGGAGCGGCTGGAGGATGAAGGGTATATCGTGTTGGAGGCTGCCAATGGTGCGAAGGCCATGCAGATCCTTGGCTCCGACCGGCCCATCGACCTGCTGGTGACGGATGTCGGCCTGCCGGGCGGCATGAACGGGCGGCAGGTGGCCGATGCGGCGCGGAGGGTGCGGCCGGATCTCCGCATCCTTTTCATCACCGGCTATGCGGAGCAGGCCGTGCTGCATCACGGCGATCTGGAGCGGGGGATGCAGATCCTGACCAAGCCCTTCGACATGGAGCAGCTGAACCGGCGGGTGAGGGCGCTGCTGGCCGGCACGTAGATCGCGCCCTGTCACAGAGCTGTCATGCCGGTGTTATATGTGCCGGCGCTGACAGGAGACCGTATGACAACGATTGATCTTCGCGCCGTCACCCGCAGCTTCGGCGCCTCTCCCGCGGTGGATGACGTTTCGCTTCACGTGCCTGAGGGCGCGTTCTTTGCCCTGCTCGGGCCTTCGGGCTGCGGCAAGACCACCCTGCTGCGGCTGATCGCGGGGCTTGAACGGCCCGATGCGGGGGAAATCCGGCTGGGCGGCCATGCGGTGGCGGGGACGGGGGGCTTTGTGCCGCCGGAGGCGCGCGGCCTTGGCATGGTGTTCCAGTCCTACGCGCTCTGGCCGCATATGACGGTCGCAGGCAACATCGGCTTCGGTCTCCGGCTGCAGCGGCTTGGGCGGGCGGAGGAGCGGCGGCGGATCGGAGAAGCGCTGGAGATGGTGGGGCTTCAGGGCTTTGACGCGCGACGTCCGCATGAGCTGTCAGGCGGGCAGCGGCAGCGGGTGGCGCTTGCCCGGTCGCTCGCCATGCGGCCGGGGCTGATCCTGCTGGACGAGCCGCTCGCCAATCTGGACGCGCATCTGCGGGAGACGATGCTGGCGGAGTTCCGGCGCATCCATGCCGCCTCCCGCACCACATTCGTCTTCGTCACCCACGATCAGGACGAGGCGATGGCGGTGGCCACGCAGGTTGCGGTCATGGACCGGGGCCGCATCGCCCAGACCGGCAGCCCGGAGGCGCTGTGCTTCCGTCCCGCCACTCCGATGGTCGCCCGTTTCGTCGGCAAGGGCCGGACGGTGCCGGTGGCGGTGACCGGCGCGGCTGCCGGGCGCTGCGAGGTGGCGCTGGCCGGGCGCCGCCTCTCCGTTCCCGGTGCGGCAGACCGCGGACCGGGCTGGCTATGCCTGCGCAGCCGTGACGTGACGGCGGTGGACCGCGGGGGCGATATCCGCATGATCGTGCATGACACCGCCTTTCGCGGCGGCGACTGGCGCGCCACGGGCGAGATCGTCGGCGCAGAGGATGGCGGCACGATAGACGTCCTCCTTCCCCGCCCGGTTGCCCTCGGCGCGGTGGTGGAGCTGCGGATCGACGGGGGCTGGGTGCTGCCGCGCGAGGGGGTGGAGGTCTCCGCCGTGCTGGAAGGGCTTGGTGTATGACCCGGGGCATGAGGGAGAGCATGAGGCTCACGGCGCTGTCGGGGATCGGCGTGAAGGGTCCGGCCTGTTTCCTTCTGGAGACGGCGGCGGGCCGCGTGCTGCTCGATCTGGGCAGGGGGCCGGATGGTGAGGCGCTGCCCGATGTGACCGGGGTCGGCCGCGTGGATGCGGTGATCTTCAGCCACGGCCATGTCGATCATACCGGCGGGGTGGGGCTTTTGCCGCATCTCGGTCGGCCGTCGCTCTACACGACCGCCCCCACCCGCGCGCTGGCCCGCGATCCGGTCGTGGCGGGCGCGCAGGACATGCCTTCGCGGATTGCCGGCCTCGGCGTGGAGACCGGCCCCTCCGGCCATGCGCCGGGCGCGGTGTGGCAGCGGTTTGGCGGCAGATCGGGGCTCGTCTATACCGGCGACATGTCGGAGGAGAGCCCGCTTTTCGCCTGTACCCTGCCGCCGCCTGCGGAGGTGCTGCTGTTCGACGCCTCCTATGGCGCGGCGGATGAACCGCTGGTGGACCAGCGGCGGGACTTGCTCGTCCTGGCGGAGACAGGTCCGGTTCTCTTCCCCGCGCCTGCGGGCGGGCGGGGGCTGGAGATGGCGCTCGCCTTTCTGGAGAGCGGCCTCCCCGTTGCCATCTGCGCCGCGCATCGCGAGGTGGGGGAGCGGCTCCTTGGCCAGTCGGCGGGCTGGCTGACGCCCGGCGGTCAGGCCCGGGTCGGTCGCCTTCTGCGGGAGGCGGCTGTGCTCACGCCCGACAGCCCTGCGCGGGGCGTGATGATCGGCGCAGGCCCCAATGCGGAGCGCGGGGTCACGCAACAGCTCGCGCCCCGGTTCGTGGCGGAGAACACGGCGCGGGTGATCTACACCGGCCATGTGGCAGAGGGCACGCCTGCCGCCCGACAGGTCGCCGAGGGGCGGGCGCACTTCCGCCGCTGGAACGTTCATCCGACGCTGACGGGCCTTCGCGCGCTCATGGCGGCGGTGGCTCCTCGCATCGCCATCCCCGCCTTCTGCACCTCCGATCGGGCGCAGGCGCTGGCCGTCGCGCTCGGGCGACCGATGTTCACCGGAGGGCAGGTGGAGTGGGCGGGCGCAGAGGTCGGCGCATGAGCCGTGGCGGGGTTTTCCCGGGCTGCCGGTCGCTTCGGAACAGGCCGTGCAGCTGAAGGGCGGGGAGGGCAGGAAGCTGCATCGAACCCGGCGGGTGCGCGTGTTGACAAAAGGGGCAATGCGACATGTCGCGGTGCGGGCCGGAGGCGAACCGCGCCGCTGGCGTGAAGGGCACCCAATCCGCCGGATGACGCCAGAGCCAGCGGAACCCGGCCCGAGACGCTGCCCGCGAAGCGGTGTAACAGGGCTGTCCTTGCAACAGCCGAGGAGCTTCGGAACATCTGCCCGGGCCCGCGGATCATACCTACTGGCCAGCAGCGCCGCTGAACAGCGCATGATGGCGCGAGAAAGAGCATGACGATCATGACAGAGACCTGTATCGAACCGGCTTCCGCCCTCCCGCTGCTCCGCCAGCCCTTTCTGTTCCTCCGGCACGGACAGACGGAGAGCAACCGGCGGAAGGTCATCGGTGGTTCGACGGATGATCCGTTGACGGAAGACGGCATGGCGCAGGCCCGCGCGGCGGCGGACAGGCTGGCCGGGCGGCCCATCGCTTCCATCTGGCATTCCCCCCTGCGCCGCGCCGCCGATACCGCGCGGGTGGTCGCGGAAGTGACCGGCGCACCGCTTGTCCCGCTGGCGGGATTGCAGGAGCGCAACTGGGGGGCTTGGGAGGGGCAGGACCGCGCTCTCCTGATCCGCGAGGCGACCCCGCCGGGGGGCGAGGGGCCCGAGGCATTCCGCGCCCGTATCCGGGCAGCTCTGGCGGAAATTGCGGGGCCGTTCCCGGTGCTCATCGTCGCGCATTCCGGCACGGCGCGGGAGATCCACGCGATGCTTTCCGACCGGCCCTTCGACCGGCCCGGCAATGCCGAGGTGGTGGAATGGCGGAGGGGCGCGGATTGTCACTGGAATTGCACGAAACTGTCATGAAACCGTCCGCCTGACGGGCTTATGGCCCGCGGCAGTCTTCCGTAGAAAGAGAACCCGATGACCGCCCTTCGTCCCCTTGCCTTCGCCTGCGCGCTCGTCCTTCCGACTGTGGCGGCGGCGCAGACGACGATCACCGTCTATACCTCCCAGCCGCAGGACCAGATGGCCCAGGTCGTGGCCGCGTTCAACGCCGACCATCCCGAGATCACAGTGGAGATCTTCCGCTCCGGCACGACGGAACTGATGGCGAAGCTCGCCGCAGAATTCGCCGCCGGTTCCTCTCCCGCCGATGTGCTGCTCATCGCTGATGCGGTCGCCATGTCGCAGTTGAAGGAGGACGGCCGCCTGCTGGCCTATACCGATGCGCCCGTGAAGGACGTGCCTCCCGCGCTCGTTGACCCGGACATGACCTATTTCGGCACGAAGCTCATCACCACGGGCATCGTCTACAACACCACGCTGGTGCAGACCCCGCCGAAAAGCTGGGCCGATCTGGCGCAGCCGGAGGTGGCGAAAAGCCTCATCATGCCGAGCCCGCTCTATTCCGGGGCGGCGGCCATCCACGTCGGCACCATGGTGGCGCAACCCGCCTTCGGCTGGGACTGGTATGAGACGCTGGCCAAGGAAGGCGCTGTCGCCGGGCAGGGCAACGGCACGGTGATCGAGGCCGTGGCGCGGGGCGAGAAGGCCTATGGTGTCATCGTCGAATACATGGCGATGAACGCGAAGAAGAAGGGCTCGCCCGTGGATTTCGTCTGGCCGGAGGACGGCGTCTCCGTCATCTCCCAGCCTGTCGCCATCCTGAAGGATAGCGATGCCGTCGCGGCGGCCAAGACATTCGTGGACTGGCAGTTGTCCCGCAAGGCGCAGGAGCAGTCGGTGGCGCAGGGCTATTTCCCGGTGCTGTCCGGCCTTGCCGCGCCGGAGGGCTATCCCTCCGCCGACCGGCTCACCATCCTTGAGGCAGACCCGGCCAAGATGCGGGCGGAGGATCAGGCCAACAAGGAAGAATTCGCGGCGATCTATGGCGGTTGAGACACTGCGCGCGCCGGCCACGGAGCTGCTCGCGCGCCACGCCATCGTGCTCTGCGTGGCCCTTTATGTCGGGGTGCTGTCGCTCTGGCCGCTGATGCGGCTTTTCGTTGAGGCGCTGGCGCCGGGGCGGGACGGCGCGCCGCTCGGCCTGATGCGGGATGTGCTGACGGCGCGGGCGACGCTCCCGGCGGTGATGAACACGCTCGGCGTCTCCGCCGCCTCGGTGGTGATCTCGGTCGTGCTCGGCGTTGCGCTCGCGCTGGCGACGGGGCTGTTCGCGCTCAGGGGCCGGGTGGCGATGAGCTTTCTCGCGCTTTCACCGCTCATCGTGCCGTCGCAGACGACGGCGCTCGCATGGATCGGTCTGGTGGGAAGCGGGTCGCCCATCCTCGGCCCGCTGGGGCTCGCGCCCGCGCCGGGAACGCCGAACCCGCTCTATTCGGGCGGGGGTATCGCGCTCGTCATGGGGATCGAGCACATGCCGCTCGTCTTCATCGCCGTCCGCGCGGCGCTGGCTCAACTGCCGCAGGATCTGGTGGAGGCCGCGCGCATCGCGGGTGCCGGCAGGGGCCGGGTGATCGCGCGGATCGTGCTGCCGCCGCTGCTGCCGAGCGTTCTGGCGGCGGGGGTTCTGGCATTCGCCGCCGCTATCGGCAATTTCGGCGTTCCGGCGCTGCTCGGCATACCGGGCCGGTTTCCGGTGCTCACGACGCTCATCTACCAGCGGCTGAACGGCTTCGGGCCGGGCGTGGCGGGGCAGGTGGCGGTGCTGGCGCTGATCCTTGTCGTCATCGCGCTGGCGGCTCTGGCGCTGCGGGCGCTGGTGCTCCGGCGGCTGACGGTGCCGCTTGCCCGCGGGGCGGTCATGGCACCCTTTGCCCTGCCGCCGGCCCTGGCGCATCTGCTGTCGGCGGGGCTGTGGCTGCTGCTCGGGACCATCGCGGTGCTGCCGATGCTGGCGCTGCTGGCCACCGCGCTCTCGCCCGCGCTCGGTGTGCCTTTCGGGCCGGAGACTGCGACACTCGCCAACTTCACCGAGACGCTGGCCAATCCGGCCGTGCGGCGCGCCTTTGCCAATTCGGTTCTTCTGTCGGGCAGTGCTGCGGTGATCGTGGCGGCGGTGGCGATCCCCTTCGCCTTCCTGAAGGTCACGCTGCGCGACCCGGTCGTCCGGGTGCTGGACTGGCTGGTGGATGCGCCCTGGGTGGTGCCGGGCACGGTGGTGGCGCTGGCGATGATCCTGACCTTCCTGAAACCGCTGCCGTTGATCGGTTCGCTTTACGGGACATGGGCGCTGCTGCTCATCGCCTATCTTGCGCGTTTCCTGCCGCTGGTGCTGCGCCCTGTCGTGGCGGCGGCGGAAGCGGTGGAGCCTGCGCTGGACGAGGCGGCGCGGATCGCGGGTGGGGGCGTGGTCGCCCGCATGACGCGGATCACGGCGCCGCTCCTGCTGCCTGCGGCGGCGGCGGGGGGAATGCTGGTGATGATGACCGCGCTGAACGAACTCACCCTCTCCGCCCTGTTGTGGTCGAGCGGGAACGAGACGCTGGGCGTCATGGTGTTCTCGCTCCAGTATGAGGGCAATTCGACAGGCGCCGCCGCGGTGGCGGTGCTGTCGGTCGCGCTGGTTCTGCTGCTCGCGCTGATGCTGGACGCCTGCTGGGCGCGATTGCCGGGCGGCGTCCTGCCCTGGCGCGCGGCCTGACGGGAGCCTGAGGGGCAGCCTGAGGGGCAGCCATCGCCGGGCTCAGCCTTCGCCCGGGAAGTGACAGGCCAGGCGGCCGCCGCCCGCACGGGGGCCGACAGGGGGAAGATCGGTGGCGCAGATGTCCCGTGCCGCGGCACAGCGGGGATGGAACGGACAGCCCTGCGGCGGATCGAGCGGCGAGGGCGGCTCCCCTCCCATCAGCGCGCGGTCCCGGTCGGGGTTGCGGACATCGGGGATCGTGCGGAGCAGCAGGCGCGTGTAGGGGTGCTGCGGGTCGCGGAACAGATCCTCCGTCGCGGCCTCCTCCACGATGCGGCCCAGATACATCACCGCGATCCGGTCGGCCATGTGCCGCACGACGGAGAGGTCGTGGCTGATGAACAGGTAAGTCAGGCCCAGCTCGTCCTGCAGGCGCCGCATGAGGTTCAGGATCTGGGCCTGAACGCTTACGTCGAGGGCGGAGGTGGGCTCGTCGCAGACGAGGAATTCCGGCTCCGAGGCAAGCGCGCGCGCGATGGAGATCCGCTGCCGCTGACCGCCCGAGAACTCATGCGGAAAGCGGCGCGCGTCGTCCGGCGAAAGACCCACGGTGCGGAGCAGGTCGGCCACGCGGGCCGCCGTCTCCGCCTCCGTCGCGCGCAGGCGGAATTCGCGGATCGGTTCGGCGATGATGTCGCCGACCCGCCAGCGGGGATTGAGGCTCGCATGCGGATCCTGAAAGATCATCTGCGCTTCCATGGGCCGTCCGTCCCGTGCAGGGGCAAAGACGATCGCGCCTTCGCTGGGCCGGTACAGGCCGGTGACGAGCCGGGCCACGGTGGACTTGCCGCAGCCGGACTCCCCCACGAGCGCGAGGCAGCGGCCCTTCGGCACGGTGAAGCTCACCTCCTGCACCGCGCGGAGCCAGCGGCGGGGCTTGCGCTCCAGAACGCGGTTCAGCCAGGGCGCGGAGACGTCGAACACGCGGGTGAGCTGGTCCACTTCCACGGCATTGTCGAGGCTTCTCATGCCACATCTCCCGTCATGAGCCAGCAGGCGGCGAGGCCTGGGCGTGTCTCTCCGCCGCTGCCATCCCTTGGGGGGCGTTCGGCCGGGATCGGGTTAGCCGGGTCGAAGCGGCGCGTTTCCGCCGGCTGCACCTGCGCCGCCCGTTCCGCCTGTATCAGCGGCGGGCGCTCCCTCCGGCAGCGCGGCCCGGCGTCGGGGCAGCGCGGGTTGAACGCGCAGCCCTGCGGGATGGCGTTCAGGCGCGGCATGGCGCCGTCGATCTGCTGAAGCCGTTCCACCCGCGCGCCGAGGGCCGGGATCGACCCCATCAGGCCACGGGTGTAGGGGTGGCGGGGCCGGGTCAGAACCTCCGCCACTGTGCCGATCTCCACCACGCGGCCCGCATACATGACCGCGACCCTGTCCGCCGTCTCCGCGATCACGCCCATGTCGTGGGTGACGAGCATGACGCCCGCGCCCTTTTCCTTGCAGAGCCTGCGCAGGAGCGCGGTGATCTGCGCCTGGATGGAGACGTCGAGCGCGGTCGTCGGCTCATCCGCGATCACGAGCCGCGGCTCCCCTGCCAGCGCCAGCGCGATGACGACCCGCTGCCGCATGCCGCCCGAGAACTGGTGCGGATAGTGATCCAGCCGTTCCTCGGCGCCGGGGATGCCCACCTGCTTCAGCAGCGCCACGGCGCGGGCACGGGCGCCCTTCCGGTCAAGGTCCGAATGCAGGCGGATCGTCTCCTCCAGCTGTCGTCCCACGCTGAAAAGCGGGTTCAGCGAGGTGAGCGGGTCCTGAAAGATCGCGCCCACGATGCGGCCGCGCACCTTGGCCATCTCCGCTTCCGACAGCCGGTCGGTGCGCTGGCCGTCGATGCGGATCTCGCCCGACGTGACACGGCCCGGCGGCTCCAGCAGGCCCAGAACCGCCATGCCCGTCATGGATTTGCCTGCCCCCGACTCACCCACCACGCCGAGGATTTCGCCCGGCTGGATGTCGAGCGTGACGTCGGACAGCGCGGTGAGCGTGCCCCGGCGGGTGGGGAACTCGACGGTAAGGCCGGTGACCTGCAGGGCGGCGGCTGTCATGGCTGCTCCGTGGGGATGTCGGGACGAAAGGATGTTCCGGGCCCCTGTGCCGGCGGGGCGGCCGGAGCGTCAGGGGAGGTTGCGGGGCGGCCCAGCTGCGGCGTGGCACTCCGCGGATCGGCAAGCGGGTAGCTGGGCGGGAAGATCTCTGCGACGGGCGGGTGCTGCCATGTCCGCTCGGGATATTGCGCGACGAGACGGTCGAACTGCTCCTGCGACTGCCTCCGGGCATGGGCGAGGTCCAGCCCGGCCACCTCTCCCCCGCGCATGGCGATGCGGCCATCCACGATCGTGGCACGGGTCACGCGCCCGGTGGCCCCGACGATCAGGGTCTGTACCGGGTCTATCCGCGGGGCGATCAGGGCATCCGCCATGTCGAACACGGCGATATCGGCCTTGGCCCCCGGCGCGAGACGACCGAGATCGGGGCGCCGCAGGGCATCCGCGCCCGCAAGCGTCGCGGCGTCGTAGAACTCGGCGGCGGAACCGGCGTCGCCCCGGCCCTCGGCCACGCGGTTGGCGATCAGGCCCACGGCCATGTTCAGCACCATGTCGGGCGGGGCGGTATCGGTGCCCATGCCGACCCGCACCCCCTGTGCCTTCAGCGCGGAGAAGGAGCGCAGGACGGAGCCGTGCCGCCCGGAGACCAGCGGGCAATGCGCGACCGTCACCCCGTTCGCGGCATAGCGCGCAAGGTCGTCCTCCGTCGCCACGGTGGCATGGGGCGCGATGAGACGCGGCGAGAGGAGACCGAGCCGCTCCAGCCAGGCGGGCGCCGTCATGCCATGCAGGCGGCGGACCGTTTCCAGCTCCATCGCGCCCTGCGCCATGTGCAGGCGGACAGGCATGTCCAGCGCCTCCGCCCGGGCGAAGGTCTCGCGCAGCAGAGGTTCGGTGCAGGTCTCCACCCGGTCGGGCGCGAACATGCCGGAAACGAGGCCGCCGTGGCTGCCGTGAACGCGCTCGGCGAAGGCGGCGGCCTCCGCCAGCCCGGCCAGCCCGCGCGCCTCATCGAACACCGGCTGCATCCGGCCCGCCGCGTCGAGGACGACGCCACCCGAGCGGTAGGCCGGCCCGAGCCAGACGCGAAGGCCGAGATCCCCCGCCGCCTCCGCCGCCGCCTCGAACTCCGCCACCGTCTCCCCCCATGCGCGGTAGAAGAGCGACGCGATGGGAAGCGCGGAGGTGATCCCGTTCAGCAGGAGCTGCGCGAAGGCATAGCGTTTCTGGAAGGCCAGTTCATCGGGAGAATACATCTCCCGCGCCCGCACGGCGTAATCCGAAGGCCAGACGCGGCCCTTGCGCCAGGCGGGCTGATTGTCCATGCCGAGGATCGTCGTGTCGAGATCGGAGAGCGCGTCCAGATCGACGAAACCGGGGCCGACCAGCGCCTCTCCCATGTCGTAGCGGCAGGAGACCTCGCCCGGGAACCGCTGACCGACCCAGAGAACACGGTCGTTCTCGATCACCACTTCCCCGTTCTCGACGAGCCGCCGCCCCTCGGGCAGGTCGGCCACGATCCAGCGGGCGGCGAGCGCCCATCGTCCCGGAGGGCGCGCACCTAGGGGCAGGGCGGACCAGCCCGCCTCTGCCGTCCGGGTGGCGTGGGGCGCGTGTTCCGGGGCCGCGATCACGGCGCAACCGTGAGACTGGCGCCGTTCCGGGCCACGACCCGCCCGGCGGTGACGACAAGCGCGCGCGGCGCATGGCTCACCACTGCATCGGCGAGGCTCTCGCCCTCCGCCAGCACCACATCCCCCCGCCCGCCGGGGACGAGCGCGTGATCCGCCCGGTCCATCGCCCGGGCGCCCCCGGTGGTGCAGACGTCCAGCGCCATGGCAACCTCATCGTCGCGGCGCAGGTTGTTCCTCATCCCGAGCAGCATCGCGCGTTCGAGCATGTCGCCGTTGCCATAGGGCCCCCAGGTGTCGCGGAACCCGTCCACGCCCGCGCCGAACCGCACGCCCGCCGCATGAAGCCGCTTCAGCGCGGGCACCTCGCGCGAGGGCGGCGCGGTGGTCAGGATCGGCACGTCCAGTTCGGCGCATTGGTCGATCAGCGCCTGGCTGGCGTTCCAGTCCGGCATGCCGAGACAGAAGGCGTGGCTGACGGCGACCTTGCCCCGCATGTCATGCGCCCGGATCCGCTCGAAGATCAGGTCCATGGAAAAGGCGCCCATCTCTCCGCCTTCGTGCAGGTGGATGTCGATGCCCTTGCCGTGTTTCTCGGCGATGGCGAAGATCGCATCCAGATGACCCTTCGGATCCCTGTCCATGCCGCAGGGGTCGAGCCCGCCGACCAGATCGGCGCCCGCCGACATCGCGGCGTCGATCAGCTCCACCGTGCCGGGCCGGCGCAGCAGGCCCGACTGCGGGAAGGCCACGATCTCGATCTCCACCTGCCCGGCGAGCGCGTGGCGCGTCTCCACCACGCCTTCCAGCGCGGCGAGGCCCTGATCGGTGTCGATATCGACATGGGTCCGCACCAGCGTCGTGCCGTAGCCCAGACATTGCAGCACGTGACGCATGGACTGGACATGCGGATCCAGCCCCAGTTCCCGCTTCACCCGGCGTTCGTTGTCGATCTTGTCGATGAGCCGGGGGCCGACGTCGTTGACATACCACGGATAGCCGATGAGGCCCTTGTCCACATGGGTGTGCGTATCGACAAGACCGGGAATGGCGATGCGACCGCCGGCCTGTTCCTCGGCCACGCCCTCCGCCTGAAGGTCGGGGCCGATGGCGGCGATGCGGCCATCGCGGATCAGGATGTCGGCCGGCGCGGCCCCCATGGGGCGCGCGTTACGGATGAGGAGAGAGGTCATGTCAGTCACCGCAGTTTCGGGTTGAGAGCATCGCGCAGCCAGTCGCCCAGAACATTGATGGAGACGACGAGCAGGCACAGTTGCAGGGCCGGGAAGAGCACGATCCACCACAGGCCGGAGAAGAGATACTGGTTGCCGATGCGGATCAGCGTGCCGAGAGACGGTTGCTCCGGCGGCATGCCGACGCCGAGGAAGGACAGCGTCGCCTCGATCAGGATGCCGAGGCCGAAGTTCAGCGTGGCGGCGACCAGAAGCGGTGTCGTGGTATTGGGCAGGATGTGGCGCAGCAGGATGCGCCGTGGCGGCACGCGGATCAGCCGCGCGGCCTGCACATATTCCTTGCCGCGCTCCACCATGGTCTGGGCGCGCACCGTGCGGGCATATTGCACCCAGGCGGAAAGGGAGATGGCGAGCACGATGACCCCGGAGGCGCCCGCCTCCCGCCAGCCGGGCGGCAGCATCTGACGTGCGACGGCGGAGACAAGGATGGCGATCAGCATCGTGGGCATGGAGAGAAGCACATCCCCCACCCGCATCAGCACCGTATCCGCCCATTTGCCGTAATATCCCGCGATCAGCCCGAGCGTTGCCCCGACCGCCAGCGAAACGGCGACGGAGGCCGCGCCGATCACGATGGAGGCACGGGAGCCGTAGAGGATGGCGGAGAGCATGTCCCGCCCCTGAAGGTCGGTGCCGAGGATATAGGGCCACTGGCCGCCCTCCTGCCAGATCGGCGGCAGTTCCGCGTTCCACAGCTCCAGCGCGGCAAGATCATAGGGGTTCTGGGGCGTGATCCACGGCGCGAGGAAGGCCGCCGCGATGAGCAGGAGGAGCAGGCCCGCCGCGATCACCGCGGAAGGGTGATGCCAGAAGCTCCACCACAGGTCGCTGTCGCGGAACTTCTGCAACCGGCTGCGGCGCTGTGGCGGGAGGGGGGTGTCCGTCATGGGCAGGCTCCGGGGGGTGCTGGCGGGACAGGGCGCGGGCAAGGGGGATCAGGCGTTGCGCAGGCGGGGATCGATCAGCGCATAGGCGATGTCCACCACCGTGTTCAGCGCGACGAAGATGAAGGAGACGATGCACAGATACGCCGCCATCACCGGAATATCGACGAAGGTCACCGCCTGCATGAACAGCATCCCCATGCCGGGCCACTGGAACACCGTCTCCGTCACCAGCGCGAAGGCGATGAGGTTGCCGATCTGCATGGCCGTCAGCGTGATGACAGGCATCAGGCAGTTCTTCAGCCCATGGCGGAACCACAGCGACCATTTGGGCACGCCGCGGGCGCGGGCGAACTTGATGAAGTCGGTGCGCAGAACCTCCAGCATCTCCGCACGGACGAGCCGCATGACCAGCGTGATCTGGAAAAGCGAAAGGGAGAGCGCGGGCAGCACCAGGGCCGCCCGGCCGGAGGGGGTCAGAAAGCCGGTGGACCACCAGCCGAGCTGCACGACATCCCCCCGCCCGTAACCCGGCAGCCAGCCGAGGGTGACGGAGAAGATCAGGATCAGCAGGATCCCCACGATGAAGGAGGGCAGCGACACCCCGATGATGGAAGTGAACTGCAACCCCTCCGCCCACCAGCGGCCCCGGCCGATCGCGGTGAAGACGCCGAGCGGGATGCCGATGACCAGCGACAGGATCGTGGCCATCAGCACAAGCTCGAACGTCGCCGGGAAGCGTTCGCCGATGAGGGAGATCACCTCCTGCTGGTTGCGCCAGGACATGCCGAACTCCCCCTGCGCCGCGTTCACGACGAAACGGGCGTATTGGGTGAGAACGTCATCCTCCAGCCCGAGCCGCTGGCGGAGTTCGTCCCGTTCGACCTGCGTGGCGCTTTCGTTGACCATCATCTCCACCGGATCGCCGAGGAAGCGGAAGATCATGAAGGCGCAGAAGGCGACCGCCAGCATCACGAGGATCGCATTGCCCAGACGCTTGACGAGAAAGACGAGCATGGCCGTGTCCTGCCGATGGTGTGAGGTGCAGAGGTGACCCTTGGATGGGTCACTGGCGGATGGTTGACTGGCGGATGGGTTACTTGCGGGTCAGCCAGAGGCGCGGCAGGTTGTCGGCAAAGAGCGGCAGCTCCGCCACATCCGCCCCGGTCGCCCAGGTAAGGGGCTGCTGGTGCAGCGGGATCATCAGCACGTTCTTCTTCGCGATCCCCAGCGCTTCCGCGCTCATCGCGAGGCGTTTCGGCTGATCCAGTTCAACGGCCGAGGCTTCGGTCACGCGGTCGAACTCCTTGTCCGACCATCCGCCCCAGTTGAAGATGCCGAACGAGCCTTCCTTCGTATGCAGAACCTGGCTTGTCATGCTGTATGCATCAAGCATGGGAAGCGTGGCCCAGCCGAGCGTATAGACATCGACCTTGCCCGCCGACCGCTTGGGCGTCTGCACGGCGCGCGGCCCTTGGTCGAGCTTCGGCTTCAAGCCGACGCGCGACCACATGGAGGCGATGGCCTGACAGACCTGCTCCTCGTTCACGAGGGTGTCGGCGCAGTTGAAGTCGAACTCGAACCCTTCGGCACCCGCTTCCTTCAGGAGGGCCTTGGCCCGGTCCGGGTCATAGGCGGCGGGCGTATCGAGCGCGGCGTCGTAGCCCGGGATCTGCGGGGCGACCAGCGCACCCGCGGTGCGGCTCTTGCCCCGCATCACGCGCTTCTGGATCAGGTCGAGGTCGATGGCGATCTGCATCGCCTCGCGCACGCGGACATCTTTCATCGGGTTCGGCGCACCGGAGAGCAGGGCATCCCGCTGGGAAAAGCCGATCATCACCGTGCGCAGGTCCGTGCCTTCCAGAAGCTTGACGGAGGGTGAGGCCTCCAGCCGGGGAATGTCCTGCACGGGCGCCTTGTCGGTGAAGTCGATATCCCCGGACAGCAGTGCCGCCACGCGCGTCGCGTCCGACGCGATGGGGGTGAATTCGATCCGGTCAAGGTTGTGTTCCACCTTGTCCCACCAGCCATCGTATTTCACGAAGACGGTCTTTGCGTCGGGCTGGCGGCTTTCCACCTTGAACGGGCCGGTGCCATTGGTGTGGTAGGTGGCGTAGCCTTCGGTGCCGGAGCCGACATCGGTGGGCGCTTCGGCATTGTTCTCCTTCAGCCAGCCCGCGTCGAAGATCGTGATGGTGGTCAGATCGTTCAGCAGGAGCGGGTAGTTTTCCGACACGTCGATCTCGATCGTATGATCGTCGATCACGCGGGAGGCCTTGTAGGAGGGGATGTTGCCGCGGAGCGGCGATTTCGGATCCGTGGCGCGGAGCAGCGAGGCCTGCACGTCTTCGGCCGTGAAATCCTGCCCGTCATGGAACTTCACGCCCTGCCGAAGGGTGAAGCGCCACGTGGTGGGAGAGACGATCTCCCATGAAGTGGCGAGCGCCGGTTCGATCTTCAGATCGCGGTTGTAGCGGACGAGCCCCTCATAGACGTGGTTCAGCACGCCGAGCGTGAAGCTGTCGCCATAGGAATAGGGGTCGAGCGAGCCGATGTCGCGGCTCGCAGCCCAGCGGAGCGTAGTCTCCGCCGCAGCCGGCAGGGCAAGGCCAGCAAGAACGGCGCTGGCGAGAAAGAGGCGGGTCAGCCTGGACATGTCGCAACGGACTCCCTGATTGAATCGAGCGATTCTACGCTTCTCATGTATGCGAAGATAATTTTATAAACTGCATACAATAGCAAGAAATTAATGTATCCATAATTGACATGACAATTCATGCGCCATACCGTGAGTATGCAAACAAATCCTGGATTCAAAATGTCGACCAGCCATAGCCGCAGCGATGCGATCTACGCCTCCCTGCGGCGGGCAATCCTGGAGCAGGCGCTGAAACCCGGCGTGAAACTGCCGGAAGACCAGATCGGCGAGACGTTCGGGGTGAGCCGGACCTCGGCCCGGAACGCGCTCATGCGGCTCGCGGCGGAGGGGATCGTGGACATGAAGCCCAATCGTGGCGCGTCCGTCGCCATGCCGACCTATGAGGAAGCGGAGGAGGTCTTTGCCCTCCGCCGCTGTCTGGAGCGGGAGGTGATCGACCGGCTCTGCACCCGCATGTCGAAGGATGCTATCGACGCGCTGACCAGCCATGTGCGGGAGGAGGCGCGGGCGGTCCGCGCCTCGTCTCCCCGCTCCATCCGGCTGTCGGGAGAGTTCCACATCCTTCTTGCCGAGCTGACAGGGTCCCGTCTGCTCATCGACTTCGTCAACACCGTCGTGTCCCGCTCATCGCTGATCCTTGCCCGCTTCGGGCGGCCCCATTCGGCGGAATGCGGGATCGAGGAACATGTCCGTCTGATCGACGCCCTGCGCGTGCAGGATCGGGAGACCGCCGTGCGGATCATGGACGCACATTTGCATGCAGTTGAGGATCGCGCCCGCGTCGATACCGATGAGGTCGCCGATATCGCGGCGATCCTGAGCCGCTATGCCGAAGCCCCGGAGTAGGAAATGGACTGTATGACTTCCGACACGTCGCCTGAGACATCTGCCGGTACGGATGCGTTCACGCGCTTTGACTTTGCCGCGCTTTCTCCGAAGGAGCGCTACAAGCTGCTGATCGGCACTTTGGTGCCGCGCCCCATCGCCTGGGTGACCACCGTCGATCTGGAAGGAAGGGTGAATGCCGCGCCCTTCAGCTTCTTCAACGTCCTCTCCGCCGATCCGGCCATCCTTGCCATCGGGGTGGAGAACCATGACGACCTGAGCCAGAAGGATACGGCCCGCAATATCCGGCTGACCGGGGAGTTCACGGTGAACATCGTGGATTTCGCCAACCTGGAGACGATGAACACCACCGCCGTCGCCTTTCCCACGGGCGAGGATGAGGTGGCCGCGGCGGGGCTGACGGTGCTTCCGGGCACGCATGTCAAAAGCCCGTTCATCGCGGAAGCCCCTGCCGCGCTGGAATGTCGGCGCCACATCACGCTGGAGATCGGGCCATCCCGCGCCATCGTGCTGGGAGAGGTCGTGGCGCTGCACATCCGCTCCTCCCTCGTGAACGAGCGGCTGCATGTCGATCCGGTGGGGCTGGATGCGCTTGGCCGGATGGGCGGGCATGGCTACTGCCGCTCGGGCGAGACATTCGACCTTGCCACCCCGTCGCTCGCGGCCTGGCGGGCGGGGCGGACGTAGCGGGCTTTCCCCGGAGAGGCGGCTGGAAACAGCTCCGAAGCATCATGCTCTGGAAATCGGCCCCGGAAGGAGCCGAGGGTGTGTCAAAACTCGCCACCATGACAGTGACGTAGAATAAAATTCCCCCGTCAGGCCAGAATATGGCCATCTGCGCGAGTAGATGCGGATACAAGTGCTACTGTAGGGAGCTGAAATCGCCGGCGCAGTGCCGGAACCGCATCTTGACAGAGCCTCAGCCGGAACGTGCCGGTTTCCGGCTGGATTTCGGCGGATTGTCTTCGCGCCAATGCCGATCTGGAAGTCTTTTCGGCAGCCTGCCAAGGCCGCCGAGGCGGCGGTTCGCTGCGGACCCCCGACACGGGACGGCGGGGGAGGGGACCGGTTCCCCCGATGCGGAACCGCGAGCGGCGACCGGACCCACGCCGTGGCGCGGGTGGAGCCCCCTGCACACGGAGCCGGTATCGCGTTTACGCCGTCTTTACGCGAAACCACCCATTCTCCCATAGCCGCTTGACGGGCTTCAGCCGCACATCTCTCGCAGGAAACCTGCGGGAGAACTGCTATGGCAGACCTGATTTACCTCACCCTCGGCATTGGCGCCCTCGCCTCATTTGCCGGTGCGGTGCGTCTCATCGACCGGTTGTGAGGCGCTGGATGTTCGACCTGATCCTTGGCCTCGCCGTTGCGGCGGGGATATTCTGCTTCCTGCTGCTCGCTCTCTTGCGACCGGGCCGGTTCTGAGGGGGCGGAGATGCACGATATCATCGGATACGTCCTGTTCTGCGCCGCGCTCACGCTGGGAGGGTGGCTCATGGCGATTGTCATGGCCCGCGTCTATGCAGGAGAGCGCACCTTCCTCTCCCCGCTGCTGGCCCCGGTGGAGCGTGGCTTCTACCGGCTCGCCGGAATCAGGGAGGAGACGCGGCAGGGCTGGCGCGGCTACGCCATGGCGGTGCTGGCCTTCAACCTGCTGGGGCTGCTCCTGCTCTATGCCATCCTGCGGCTGCAATTCTGGCTGCCGCTGAACCCCGGCGGGGTCGTCGGCATGTCGGCGGACCTTGCCTTCAATACGGCGGTGAGCTTCGTCACCAATACCAACTGGCAGGCCTATTCGGGCGAGGCCCAGCTTTCCAACTTCAGCCAGATGGCGGGGCTGACGGTGCAGAACTTCACCTCCGCCGCGACGGGCATGGCGGTGGGGGTGGCCGTGATCCGCGGCTTCACCGGGCCGAAGGGCGGAGCGCTCGGCAACTTCTGGACGGACATGACCCGCTCGGTGCTCTACATCCTGCTGCCGCTGTCGATCGTCGTGGCGCTGATCCTTGCCATGCAGGGCGTGCCGCAGACGCTGGAGACGGCCACGCATGTCACCACGCTGGAAGGCGCGGAGCAGGTGATCTCCCTTGGACCCGCGGCCTCGCAGATCGCGATCAAGCAGCTTGGCACCAATGGCGGCGGTTTCTTCGGGGTCAACTCCGCGCATCCGCTGGAAAACCCGACGATCCTGACCAACATGCTGGAATGCTGGGCGATCCTGCTGCTGCCGGTGGCCTTCTGCTTCCTGTTCGGCCGCATGGCAAAGGATCCGCGTCAGGGCTGGGCGATCTTTGCCGCCATGGGGGTGATGTTCCTCGTGGGCCTCGCCGTGATCTGGTGGGGCGAGACGGCGGGCAGCGCGCTGACGGGGGCGGGCAACCTGGAAGGCAAGGAGCTGCGCTTCGGCGCGGGGCTTTCGGCGCTCTGGGCAGAGGTGACGACGGCGGCCTCCAACGGCTCGGTCAACGCGATGCATGACAGTTTCATGCCGCTCTCCGGGCTTGTGCCGATCGTCAACATGGCCATCGGCGAGGTGATCTTCGGCGGTGTGGGCGCGGGTCTTTACGGGATGCTGCTCTACGTCGTGCTGGCGGTGTTTCTGGCGGGGCTGATGGTCGGGCGCACGCCCGAATACCTCGGCCGGAAGATCGAGGGGCGCGAGGTGACGCTGGCGATGCTGGCCTTCCTCTCCATGCCGCTGGGAATTCTGGTCGGCGGCGCGATCTCTGCCAGCGTTCCGGCGGCACTCGCCTCCGTGCAGGACGCGGGACCGCACGGGCTGTCGGAAATCCTCTATGCCTATTCCTCGGCGGTGGGCAACAACGGCTCGGCCTTCGCAGGCTGGGGGGCGGCGACCCAATGGCAGACGACGGCGCTCGGCCTGCTCATGCTCCTGGGGCGCTATGCGATCATCGTGCCGATGCTGGCCATCGCGGGGTCGCTGGCGGCAAAGCAACCCGCCCCCGTCACGGCGGGCACCTTTCCCACGCATGGACCGCTGTTCGTCACGCTTCTCGTGCTGACGGTGACCATCCTCGGCGCGCTGACCTTCTTCCCGGTGCTGGCGCTCGGCCCCATCGCGGAACAGACGGCGTTGATCGCCGGGCAGACGTTCTGAGCTTCGCGACCCCGGCGGGCCGGGGTCGTTTCTCTCCCAACAAGGACGACGGACATGTCCACGGCAACGGGCCGGAGCGGCCTTTACAGGGCGGCGCTGAGGGCTGCCATCCTGAAACTCGATCCCCGCGCCCTGATGGGCAATGCGGTGATCTTTACCACGGCGGTCACGGCGCTGCTGACCACCGTTCTGGCGCTGCGCGACCTCATCTCGGGCGCGGCGGGGGCGGGGGTGAGCCTTCAGATCGCCTTCTGGCTCTGGCTCTGCGTGCTGTTTGCCAACTTCGCCGAGGCGCTGGCCGAGGGCAGGGGCCGGGCGCGGGCCGATGCGCTGCGGGCCACCAAGGCGGAGACGATGGTGAAACTGCTGACGCGCGAAGATGACCCCGCGCCCCGCGAGGTGCCGTCCGCCAGCCTCCGCGCCGGTCAGCTGGTGCTCGTCCGCGCGGGCGACCTGATCCCCACCGATGCGGAGGTGGTGCGCGGTGTGGCCTCCGTCGATGAAAGCGCCATCACCGGAGAGAGCGCGCCGGTGATCCGCGAGTCCGGCGGCGACCGCTCCTCCGTCACCGGGGGCACGCGGATCGTGTCGGATGAGCTTGTGCTCCGCATCACGGCGGAGCCGGGCAAGAGCTTTCTCGACCGGATGATCGCGCTGGTGGAGGGGGCGGAGCGGCAGCGGACACCGAACGAGATCGCGTTGAACATCCTGCTCGCCGGGCTGACGCTGATCTTCCTGCTCGTCGTCGTCACGCTGGAGCCGTTCGCGCGCTATTCGGGCATCGTCATCCCGGTCATCACGCTGGCGGCGCTGTTCGTGACGCTTATCCCGACGACGATCGGCGGGCTGGTCTCCGCCATCGGTATTGCGGGCATGGACCGGCTGGTGCGTGCGAATGTCATCGCCAAGTCGGGCCGGGCGGTGGAGGCGGCGGGCGATGTGGACACGCTGCTGCTCGACAAGACCGGCACGATCACCTTCGGCAACCGGATGGCGGATTCGTTCATTCCGGCGCGGGGCGTGACGGAGGCGGAACTGGCGGAGGCGGCATTCCTCGCCTCCTCCGCCGACGACACACCGGAGGGCAAGTCGGTCGTCGATCTGGCGCGGAAGCGGGTGGCCGGGCTGGCACCGCAGGGGGGAGAGGCGGTCGCCTTTTCCGCGCAGACGCGGTTGTCGGGCGTCGATCTGCCGGGACGGACGCTCCGCAAAGGGGCGGTCGATGCGGTGGAACGGTTCTCGGGTATCGCGGCGGACCCGGCGTTGAGAGCGCGGGTGGAGGAGATCGCGCGAAGCGGCGGCACGCCGCTGCTGGTCGCGGACGGGGCGCGGATCCTCGGCGCGATTCACCTCAAGGACGTGATCAAGCCCGGCGTCAGGGAGCGGTTCGCCGAACTCCGCGCCATGGGTATCCGCACGGTGATGATCACCGGGGACAACCCGCTGACGGCCGCCGCCATCGCCGCGGAGGCGGGGGTGGACGACTTCCTCGCCGAAGCCACGCCGGAGATGAAGCTCGACTACATCCGCAAGGAGCAGGCGGGCGGGCGGCTCGTCGCCATGTGCGGCGACGGCTCCAACGATGCGCCCGCGCTGGCGCAGGCGGATGTGGGGGTCGCGATGAATTCCGGCACGCCCGCCGCCAAGGAGGCCGCGAACCTGATCGACCTCGACAGCGATCCGACCAAGCTCATCGAGGTGGTGATGGTGGGCAAGCAGCTGCTCATCAGCCGGGGGGCGCTGACGACCTTCTCCATCGCGAACGACGTGGCGAAGTATTTCGCCATCCTGCCCGCGATGTTCGTCGCGGCCTATCCGGGGCTGGCGGTGCTCAACGTCATGGTTCTGGCCAGCCCGAGGAGCGCCATCCTGTCAGCGGTGATATTCAACGCGCTGATCCTTGTGGCGCTGATTCCGCTCGCGCTGCGCGGCGTGAAGTATGTGCCTGCGAGCGCTGCGGCACTGCTCCGCCGCAACCTCGCGCTCTACGGGTTGGGCGGGCTTGTCGTGCCATTTGTCGGGATCAAGGCCATCGACATGGCCGTCGCCGCGCTTGGCCTTGCTTAACGGAGGATTGACAGATGTTTACCCTTGTTCGACCGGCCCTGGCCATGACTCTTGCCATGACGGCGCTCACCGGGATTGCCTATCCGCTGGCGGTGACGGGGCTCGGCGGTGTGCTCAACCCGTCGGGTGCGGCGGGCAGCGTGATCCTGCAGGATGGCCGGGCCGTCGGTTCGCCGCTCATCGCGCAGGCGTTCAGCGATCCGGGCTATCTTCAACCCCGGCCCTCCGCCGTGGATCATGCGACGATGCCGAGCGGCGCTTCCAACCTCGGACCGACCTCCGCCCTGCTGGCGGAGCAGGTCGCGGCCCGGCGGGCGGCGTGGGAGGCGGCGAACGGCTCCCCGGTGCCAGCCGATGCGCTGACCGCCTCCGCTTCGGGGCTGGATCCGCATGTCTCGCCGGAGAATGCCCGGGGTCAGGCGCGCCGCATCGCCGCGGCGCGGGGCATGTCGGAAGGCGAGGTGCTGCGCATCGTCGCCGCCCGGACGGAGGGACGCTGGCTCGGCCTTTATGGGGAGCGGCGGGTCAATGTCCTCCTGGTCAACCTCGACCTTGACGCGGTGGCCCGGATAGCGCCTGCTGCCGGCAGTTGAGGAGAGCGATGCCCGATACGCCGCGGCCCGAACCCGAAGCCCTGCTGACCGAGGCCCGACGCGAGGGGCGGGGCAGGCTCAAGATCTTCCTTGGCGCCGCGCCGGGAGTGGGCAAGACCTATGCCATGCTGGAGGCCGCGCGGAACCGCGCGGCCGAAGGCGTTCGTGTGCTGGTCGCCGTCGTTGAGACCCATGGGCGCGGGGAGACGGAGGCCATGCTGCGCGGGCTGGAGGTACTGCCCCGCCGCCCCGTCCTGCACGGCGGGCGCATCCTGCAGGAAATGGATGTCGATGCCCTGATCGAACGGCGCCCCGGGCTCGCGTTGATAGACGAGCTTGCCCATTCCAACCTGTCCGGCGGGCGGCATGAGAAACGCTGGCAGGATGTGCAGGACGTGCTGGCGGCGGGGATCGACGTCTATACCACCATGAACGTCCAGCATGTGGAGACGCTGAACGACACCGTCGCCCGCATCACCGGCATCCGGGTGCGGGAGACGGTGCCGGATCAGGTGCTTGCGCAAGCGGATGAGATCGAGCTGGTCGATCTGCCGCCTGACGAGCTGATCGAACGGCTGAGGGCGGGCAAGGTCTATGTGCCGGATCAGGCGGCGCGCGCCGTCGGCAATTTCTTTGCCAAGGGCAACCTTACCGCGCTGCGCGAGCTTGCCATGCGCACGGCTGCGGACCGGGTGGATGCGGAGCTTCGCCAGCACATGGCGGCCAACGCGATCACCGGGCCGTGGCCCGCGCAGGACCGTATTCTCGTCGTCCTGCCGGAAGGGGCGGACGGGCGGGACGCGATCCGCACCGCGAAACGCTCCGCCGACCGGGCGCGGGCGGAGTGGCTGGCGCTGGGGCTGATCAGCCTGCGGGAGGAGGCGCGCGCGCCCGGCCGGGAGGGGGCAGCGGCCCTGCGGCTGGCGGAGCGGCTGGGGGCGGACGTGTCGGTCCTTCAGGTGGACGGATCCGGCGCCGCGGAGGTGCTCGATTTTGCGGAGCGCAACAACGTCCGGCGCATCGTCCTGCCGCGTCCGGGAAAGCGGGCGGGGATGGGGCGTCTTTTCGCGCGGCCCGGGGAGGCGACGGTCTCGGCGCTGCTCCGTGCGGCAACGGGATTCGAGATAACGCTGGTCGCCGATGCGGAGGGGGCGCGGCCTGACCGCAGGAGGCTCCGCATGGATCCGCCCGAGGCGGCGCGCATGGGGGCTGTCGCGCTCCTTGGTGTGGGGGCGGCGACCGTCATCGCGCTCGGGGCGGATCGCTGGGTGCCGGTGCTGAGCCTCCCGCTCATCTACATGACGGCGGTGGTGGCGGTCGCGGCGCGGTTCGGGCGCTGGCCCGCCATCGTGACGGCGGCGCTGAGCTTCGGGGTCTATGACTTCTTCTTCACGCGGCCCTACTTCACCCTGCATATCTGGGATCGGGGTCAGTTTCTGACGCTCCTGCTGTTCCTCATCGCTTCGGTGTTGACGGGCAATCTTGCCGCCCGCCTTCGGGCGCGCGCCATTGCGCAGCGGGCTATCGCGGACCGGACGCGCAAGCTCTACGATTTCTCCCGCAAGGCCGCCTCCGCCGCCTCCTTCGATGATGTCGTCTGGGCGGCGGTCAGCCACGTGGCGCGGGTGCTGGAGGCGGAGACGATCCTGCTCCTGGCCGATGACACCGGAGGGCTGGCAGTGGCGGGCGCCTTTCCGCCGGAGGATCATCTGGGCGCGCGGGAGCTTTCCGCCGCGCGCTACGCCTTCGCTCATGGCGAGCCCGCGGGGCGGGGTTCGGCGACGCTGCCCGCCTCCCGCTGGCTTTTCCTGCCGCTTTCCACGCCGGAGCGGCGGCTTGGCGTCATGGGGATAGCCCCCGCAGGCGGGCGGGAAACCGGTCCGGGAGACCGGCGGCTTCTGGAGGCGCTGACCGATCAGGTTGTGCTCGCGCTCGAACGGATCCGCCTGTCGGACGATCTGGCGCAGTCGCGGCTCGCGAGCGAAACGGAGCGTCTGCGGTCGTCGCTGCTCTCATCCGTCAGCCATGATCTCAGAACGCCGCTCGTCTCGATTCTGGGAGCGGCGGAGGGCTTGGAGCGGCAGGGGCTGGCGGAGAACGATCGCGAGACGCTGGTGGACACCATCCGGGAGGAAGGTGAGCGGCTCGACCGTTACATCCAGAACCTGCTCGACATGACCCGGCTTGGCCATGGGGCGCTCCGGCCCCGGACGGCCGCCACCGATCTGCGCGAACTGGTGGGCAGCGCGCGCAACCGGCTCCGCGTTCCGCTTCGCGGCCACCCGGTTACCGTGCGTATTCCCGCCGATCTGGCGGCGGTGGAGGTGGACCCCATCCTGATCGAGCAGGTGCTGGTGAACATCCTCGACAATGCCCGCAAATATGCCGGGCAGGGTGCTGCCATCCGCATCGCTGCGTGGACGGAAGGGGCGCGGGCGATCCTCACGGTGGAGGACGATGGTCCGGGGTTGCCGCCCGGCGCGGCGGAGCGGGTGTTTGACATGTTCTGGCGCGCGGGCCAGGGCGATGGGGCACAGGCAGGCACCGGTCTCGGTCTGGCCATTGCCAAGGGCATCGTCGAGGCGCATGGCGGCACCATCCGCGCCGAGGCGGTGGAGCCGGATGGTCGCGGCACCCGGATCGTGATGCAACTGCCGCTGTGGAACCCGGAGGTCTCGCAATGACGGAAAACCGGCCCGCCCGTATCCTGATCGTGGAGGATGAGGCTCCGATCCGCCGCTTTCTCCGTGTGGCGCTGGAGGCGGAGGGCCATGTCGTCTCGGAGGCCGGGACGGCGCGCGAAGGGATCGCCAAGGCGGCCCTGGAGTCGCCCGCCGCGATGATCCTCGATCTCGGCCTGCCCGATGCGGATGGGGTGAGCGTGCTCCGCGCGGTGCGGGAATGGTCGGCATTGCCGGTGCTGGTCCTTTCCGTGCGCAGCGACGAGACGGGCAAGATCGCCGCGCTGGACGCGGGCGCGCAGGATTACGTGACGAAACCGTTTTCCACCGGCGAACTGCTTGCGCGGCTTCGCGGCCTTCTGCGCGACCGGGCGGGAGATGCCGCGCCCGCGATCCTGACGCTCGGCCCGCTGACGATCAACGCGGCGGAGCATCGCGCGTCGCTGGCGGAGGTGGACATCCGGCTCACCCGGCGCGAGTTCGATCTGCTGTGGCTGCTGGCCAGCCACGCCGGCAGGCTCGTGACGCAGGAGATGGCGCTCCGCGCGATCTGGGGGCCGGCGCATGCGGAGGACAGCCAGTATCTTCGGGTCTATATCCGCAACCTCCGCGCGAAGCTGGGCGATGACGCCGCCGACCCGCGCTGGATTTTCACAGAACCGGGCGTGGGCTACCGGTTGTCTGATCATTGAATCCGCTGCATTGCCGCATGTATTGTGCAGCGTGAGGGCCTGTTCCCTGTAGCAGGTAGCAAGCCGCTGATTTTCAAAGCCATGGTTAGCGTCCGCGCACGTGGTGTAATTTCAGCGCCTTCGACGGTGTAATCCCG
>NZ_DAMDHB010000034.1:0-39578 GCF_032102465.1 Haematobacter sp.
GGCGGGCGTCGCATCCGGCCTGGGCGGCATCGCGCGAGCGGCAGGCAGCACAGCCACATCGCCGCTGCGCCGGGCGGCGGCAAGCATCAAATCCAGCTTTTCCGATGGCGTGAAAGCCGGGTTCGGCGCGACCGGCGGCACGTCCTCCATGGGATCGACCGGCAGCACGTCCGCATCCGCGCCGGCCGCTGGCACATCGCCCGGCTGGGCGCAGCGGATGCGCCAATCCGGCCACACAGGCCATGCCGTCCAGACGGCCGCGCACGCTGTCCGCTCTGGCGACAGCCACGCCTCTGGTTCTTCCGTCAACCTCTCTGAAAGCGACCGCACATGAGCATCTTCAAAAGACCCGCCGTGCATTACGGCAAGACCCCACAACCCGAAACGCCCTATCAGCGCGCCGCGCAGGTTTGGGACGAGCGCATTGGCTCGGCCCGCGTGCAGGCGAAGAACTGGCGCTACATGGCGTTCGGCAGCTTGATCCTTTCGGCCGGCTTCG
This sequence comes from Haematobacter sp., assembly GCF_032102465.1. Classification (NCBI taxonomy): domain Bacteria; kingdom Pseudomonadati; phylum Pseudomonadota; class Alphaproteobacteria; order Rhodobacterales; family Paracoccaceae; genus Haematobacter; species Haematobacter sp. The sequence goes on from NZ_DAMDHB010000034.1 coordinate 500, forward strand.
CCGCCGCGCTTGTCTGGCAATCGGCGCGCGGGACCGTCGTGCCCTGGGTAGTCCAAGTTGATCGGCTCGGCCAGGCGCAGGCCGTCGCGCCGGCCACGGCCGACTATCGCCCGACCGATCCGCAAGTGGCATGGCACCTGGGGCGCTTTATCGAACAGGTCAGGAGCATCCCCGCCGATCCCATCATCGTCCGCCAGAACTGGCTACGCGCTTACGAGTGGACGACCGACAGGGGCGCGGCGGCGCTCAACGATTATGCCCGCGCCAACGACCCGTTCACCAAAGTCGGAAAGCAACAAGTCGCGGTCGAGGTGTCGAGCGTTATTCGCGCCTCGCCGGATTCCTTCCGCGTCGCCTGGACCGAACGTCACTACGAATCCGGCCAGCTATCAACAACCGAGCGATGGACCGCGATCCTGACCATCGCAATCCAGCCGCCGCGCGATACCGAACGGCTGCGCGCAAATCCGTTGGGAATCTACGTCAATGCAATTTCGTGGTCGCGGGAGATGAGCCAATGAGGACGATCATCCGCACTTCGGCGATTCCCGCCGTCCTGCTTTCCGCAACCATGCTTGCCGGCTGCGCGACCTACAAACCGCCGCAGATCAGCTACGATGCGAGCGTGCCGCCGCTACCTGCCGTGCCCGCGGCCGTCACCGACGACCGGCCGCGGCCGATCCATATCCCGCCCGCCTGGACCGTCGCACGCGGCGGCACCGCCGCCGGCACACCGACCGCGCGCGTCGAGAACGCCAATGCCGCCGCCCGCGTGCAGCCGCGCCGCGAGGGCTATTACAACTCCATCCAGATTTACCCGTGGAGCGACGGCGCGCTCTATCAGGTCTATGCCGCGCCCGGCCAGATCACGAACATCGCCCTGGAGCCAGGCGAAAGCCTGACCGGCGCGGGGCCGATAGCGGCCGGCGACACGGCACGCTGGATTATCGGCGATACGGAATCCGGTTCGGGCGTCACGCGCCGCGTCCATATCCTCGTGAAGCCAAGCCGGCCGGACATCACCACCAACCTTGTCGTGACGACCGACCGGCGCGTTTACATGCTCGAGCTGCGCTCGGGCGAGAAGCCCTATATGCCGGCCGTCGCTTGGGCCTATCCGCAGCAGCCGGCCGGACAGCGGCAGGCGGTGCCGGCCACGCCGGTCATCCCAGCCGTCGCCGCGCGCAACTATCGCTATGGACTGACGGGCGACAATCCAGCTTGGAAGCCCGTCGCCGTCTATGACGACGGCAGGCGCGTCTATGTCGAGTTTCCGCGCGGCATCGTTCAAGGCGAAATGCCGCCGATCTTCGTGCTCGGCGCGGACGGCGAGGCGCAGATCGTCAACAGCCGCATCCATCAACACATCCTGATCGTGGACCGCCTGTTCGGCGCGGCCGAGCTACGCCTTGGCAGCGGCAACCGCCAACAGACCGTCAGGATTGTCCGCACGGACGGGAGGCCATCGTCATGAGTGAGAATGACACCAATACCGCCGCGCCAATGCGGCTTCGCGCGGAAGCCCCGCGCGTCACCCGCCTGTCGCGCAAGGTGCTCGCCAGCGTGGCGGCCGTCGCCCTGGTCGGCGTCGGCGGCGCGCTGATCTACGCGCTCCAGACCCGCGACGGCGGCACGGGCGGCGAAGAACTGTTTTCGACCAACAACCGCCAGCCTGCCGATGGGCTTGCCGGCCTGCCGCGCGACTATACCGGCCCGGTCCTGGGGCCGCCGCTGCCGGGCGACCTCGGCAGACCCATCTTGGACGCGCAGAACAGGGGCCAGCCAGTCGTGCCGCCGACGATCACCACGCCGCCCGTGGATCGCGCCGAGGAACGCCGGCTAGCCGAGGAAGAAGCCGCGCGCGTCAGCCGCGTCTTTTTCCAGACCGAGGCGCGCACAGGAATCCCGGCCGCAACGCCGGGCGGCGCGACCACACCGGGACTTCCCGGCCTCGACCTTGCCGGCCTGACAGGGCAGCCCGGCCAGCAGACCGCGCAGGACAAGCAGCTTGCTTTCCTCAATGCGCCTGTCGATCGCCGCACCACGTCATCGGATCGCGTCATGGCTCCAGCCTCGCCCTTCGTGCTCCAGGCCGGGGCCGTGATCCCGGCTGCGCTCATTACCGGCATCCGTTCCGATCTTCCGGGGCAGATCACCGCCCAGGTGACGCAGCACATCTATGACAGCCCGACCGGCAGCCTGCTCCTGATCCCGCAGGGGACGCGGATCATCGGGCAGTATGACAATAGCGTTCAATTCGGCCAGCGCCGTGTGCTGCTCGTCTGGAATCGGCTGATCCTCCCCAATGGTCACTCTATCGTTCTGGAGCGCCAGCCGGGCGCGGATAGCCAGGGCTACGCCGGTCTTGAGGATGGCGTCGATTATCATTGGTGGGATTTGGCGAAGGCCGCCGGCTTGTCCACGCTGCTCGCGGTCGGCACGGAGCTGGCCGTCAGCGACGAGGACCGCCTTGTGCGCGCCATCCGCGACGGAGCGCAGGACACCATCAACGACGCCGGCCAGCAGATCATCCGCCGCCAGTTGCAGGTTGCGCCGACGCTCACGATCAGGCCGGGCTTCCACGTCCGCGTCATCGTCACCCGCGACCTTGTGCTCGAACCCTACAGGAATTGACCATGAGCAAGCTGAAACTCGGCACGTTGCCCGACGACAAGCCCGTTAAGGTGTCACGCGAATTGCCCGCGACACTCTTTCGAGATTTGCAACTTTATGGACGCTTGTTGGCAGGGGCAGGACAGCCGCCGATAGAGCCGGAAAAGCTAATTGTGCCGATGCTGGAACGCTTCCTCGCCACGGATCGAGAGTTTCAGAAGGCCCGCCGCGCGGCCAGCTAACCTAGTTAGCGGCACCCGACAGCAGGGGTGCCGCCAGCGCGTGAGCGCAAATGCGGCACGCTACAGGCCGCCGATCCCCCTCCATGCTTCGCCTAATTCCGGGGCTTCCAGCCACCCGGAATCCAGCAACGAACCACGGAGGATTCCATGTGTGCGAGACGCCGCCATACCCAAAGGGGCCGCCCACGACAGCCGGCTCCGCAGACGCTTCCCGATGACCTTTACGACTATGACGACGATCCCGCGCCGCGCATCAGCCCGCCGCGCGGAAGCCCGCCCGATGCCTTCGACGTGGAGAAGCTGCCCGTCATCGACGACTGGCCGGAGAAAGTGCCGATCACCGAGGCAGAGATTCAGGTGTTCGAGCGATGGTTTGCCGATGTCTTCGACGAGATGTTCGGCCCACTTCCACCCCTGGCAGGATTGACAAAGTTATCCTCATATGATAACAAAAAGCCATGAGCGAGGATCGTGATCCGAACCTCGACACGCTTCTGGACCTCGACGGCCAGGTGCTCGTTGTCGATCCCGAGGGCGGCCATTGGGTGAAGTTCATCGTCACCCGCGTTCCGGCATCGCCGGAGAAGCCGCACGGCCTCGATTACTCGCTCACGCTTCACGGGCCTTCGGGCGAACGGTTGGTCGGCTTCGACAACGCCCATCCAGTCGGCCGAGGCAGGCGCGGCGATCCGATGGACCATCGGCACCGCCTCCAGACAGTGAAGCCCTACGCCTACGAGGATGCGGCCACGCTGCTGGCCGACTTCTGGCAGGCGGTGGACGCGGTGTTGAAGGAGCGAGGCGTAACATGACCACATTGAAAGTCGGGATTGCCGGCTACGAAGAAATGAAGGCCCGCACCATGCGGATTGCCAAGGGCGAGGAAAAGCCCGCGCCCGGCGATCCGAAGGTGTGGTTCACATCAATGGAATCCTTCGCCAAGGTGCTGTCGGCGGGCAATCGCGAATTGCTGCGCGTCATCGACCAGCAAGCGCCGGGTTCGCTGGAGGAACTGGCCGAGATCACCGGCCGGGCCAAGTCCAACCTGTCCCGCACTCTGAAACGGATGGCCAGTTACGGCCTTGTCCGCATGGAGAAGGGCGAAGGCCGCAAGCTCACGCCCAGGGTCATCCACGACCGAGTAGAACTAGACTTGCCGCTGACCGAGCGCGCAGGGCCGCGCAAGGCGGCAGGAGGCCGGCAATGAACGTCCATAGTCCCACCGTCCACAATCCCAACGTCACGCTGCGCGCCGCCCTCTATCTGCGCGTCTCCACCACTCGGCAGGCCGAGCATGACGTGTCGATCCCCGACCAGAAGCGCCAGGGCGAAGCCTATTGCGAGGCGCGCGGCTATCAGCTTGTCGAAACATTCGTGGAGCCGGGCAACAGCGCGACCAACGACCGCCGCCCGGAGTTCCAGCGGATGATAGAGGCTGCCACCGCCAAGCCGGCATCGTTCGATGTCGTCGTGGTTCACAGCTTCTCACGCTTCTTCCGCGACGAATTTGAAATGGAGTTCTATTACCGCAAGCTGGCGAAGAACGGCGTGAAGCTGGTTTCGATCACGCAGGAGCTTGGCGATGATCCGATCCACGACATGATGCGGCGGATCATGTCGCTATTCGACGAATACCAGTCCAAGGAGAACGCCAAGCACGTCCTGCGCGCCTTGAAGGAGAACGCCCGGCAAGGCTTCTGGAACGGCTCGCTGCCGCCCATCGGCTACCGCGTCGTCGCGGCCGAGCAGCGCGGCGCGAAGGTCAAGAAGAAGCTGGAAATCGACCCGCTGCACGCCGAGACGATCCGGGTCATCTATCGCCTTGCGCTGGAGGGTGAAGGTTCATCCGGCCAGATGGGCGTGAAGGCCATCGTCAAATATCTCAATGGCAAGGGCATCTTCACGCGCGACGGCGGGCGCTGGGGCATCGGTCAGGTTCACCGCATCCTGACCCGGCGCACCTATATCGGCGAGCATCGGTTCAATCGCCGTTCCAACAAGGGAGAGGTGAAGCCCGAAGACGAGGTTATCACCGTTCAGGTGCCGGCGCTTATCGAGCGGGAGACGTTCGACGCGGTGCAGAAGCTTTTGCAGGCCCGTAATCCCAAGACCGAGTTGCCCGCGCGCGTCGTGATCGGGCCGACGCTGCTAACCGGCATCTGCTATTGCGGCAATTGCGGAGGCGCGATGACCATTCGCACCGGCAAGGGTGGCCGCTATCGCTACTATGCGTGCTCGATCAAGGCGCGTCAGGGCGAAACCGGCTGCAAGGGCCGCGCGATCCCGATGGATAAGCTCGACCGAATGGTGGTCGGGCATATCGAGGAACGCTTGCTCGATGCCGACCGGCTGGAGGACTTGCTTGGCACCGTGCTCGGCCGTCGCGACGATCAGGCCGAGCGTCGCCGGCACCACATCGCCGAACTGGAGCGGCGCGCGACCGAATCGGAATTGCGCCTCAAGCGCCTCTACGACGCCATCGAGGCGGGCGTCGCCGATCTTGACGACCCGGCGCTCAAGGAACGCATCGCCGGCCTCAAGGTCATCCGCGATCAGGCCAGGGCCGACGCCGACCGGGCGCAAGCCTTGCTCGACAGCCCCGGCCACAGCGCCATCACCCCGACCATGATCCGGGGATTTGCGCGTCGCGCACGCGAACGCATCCGGGGCAGCGAGGGCGGCTATCGGCGGGATCATCTGCGCTCACTGGCGCAGCGTGTCGAGGTCGCAGACGACGCAATTCGCATCATGGGATCGAAGACGGAGCTGCTAAGGACGCTTATTGCTGGCCAAGTGCGGCAATCGGCGGTGGCTGGCGTGCCCAGAGGGGTTCCAAAGTGGCGGAAGAGGTGGGATTCGAACCCACGGATGGTTGCCCATCGCCGGTTTTCAAGACCGGTGCCTTAAACCGCTCGGCCACTCTTCCGTCGGTGGGCGGATAACGGGTGGCGGGCGATTCGGAAAGATAAATGCTGCGCTGCATGAACTTGCGCTAGCGTCGTTGATAAATGGAACGGAAACCGGGCGAACCGGATGGAAACGGGACAGGGGAGAAGCGGGACAGGGGATGAGACACGCAGTGGCAGGTGTTCTGGCCGCGATGATGCTGGCGACCTGCGGCATGGAACCTGTCGTTCCGGCTCCTACGTTGGAGGAGCAGGCCCGGCCGCGCGCGGAGGAACGGTCGGCGCCGGACGTGCTGCGCCTCTCCGGCAGCGCGGTCTGGGACGGGCGGCCCACGCTCGGTGGTCTGTGGATCGCGCGCCCCGGAGTGGAGAGCCGCCGTGTGCTGGTCGAGGGGCGGAACGGCAGTGCGGCGGCCACGCTCCTGCCCAACATGTCCCGAGATCAGCGCTTTCAGCTTTCCTCCGACCTCGCGGGGGTGCTTGGAGTGAGCGCGGGTCAAGGGATTGCGGTGCGTGTGACGGCGCTTGTGATGCCCTCTGCGGGTGCCTCTCCCCTCTCGGCAGACACTCCTGCCGTCGTCCCTGCGGTGGCGGAGAGCGCCGCGCGGGTTACCCTCAGCAGGCCGCAGGCGATTCAGGTCGCGGTCTTCGGGGTGGAGGCGAATGCCCATGCGGCCCGCGAGAAGCTGGCGGAGGCAGGGCTTCGCGCGGAAATCCGGCGGTCGGGGGCTGCCTGGCGGGTCACGATTCCGCTTGGTGGGGCCGCGGGGGATGGCGCTCCGGGCGAACTTCTCGCAAAAGTGAAGCGGCTCGGGTTTGCCGATGCCTACGCTGTCGCCCTATGAGGCCACCCGGATCTGGATGGAGAGCCATGTTCAAGCCTTTTACCCCCCTCGTGCTCGCGGCTCTCGCAGCCCTTCCCATCCCTGCCTCGGCGTTCGAGACGCGCGCGGGCTCGGCCTATGTGGTGGATTTCAAGACCGGCACCGTCCTCATGGACAAGAACGCGGAGGTTCCTCTGCCGCCCGCCTCCATGTCCAAGCTCATGACGCTCAACATGCTGTTCGAGGCGCTGCGGGACGGGCGGGTGACGATGGACACCACCTTCGCCGTCTCCTCCAAGGCGCGGGCCATGGGCGGTTCGACCATGTTCCTGAACGAACGTGACCGCCCGACGGTGGAGCAGCTCGTCAAGGGGATCATTGTGCTTTCCGGTAACGACGCCTGTGTCGTGGTGGCGGAGGGGCTTGCCGGATCGGAGGAGGCCTTTGCCCGCCAGATGACGGAACGAGGGCGGGCCATCGGGCTGGAAGCCTCCCATTTCTCCAACGCCTCCGGCTGGCCCGACCCGGAACAACGGATGACGATGAAGGATCTGACGACGCTGGGCGTGCATCTGATCCGCGAATTTCCCGAATACTACCATTACTTCGCGATCACCGAATTTCCCTTCGACAACCGCGCGCCCGCCAACCGGCACAACCGTAATCCGATCCTGAGCCTCGGCATCGGGGCGGACGGGCTGAAAACCGGGCACACGCAAGAATCGGGCTACGGCCTTGTCGGTTCCGCGCAGCAGGGCGAGCGGCGCGTCGTGTTCACGCTGAACGGGATGGCGACGGAAGCGGAGCGGCGGGAGGAGTCGGAAAGTGTCGTGAACTGGGCCTTCCGCAACTTCGTCGAAAAGACCGTCGTCCGTAAGGGCGAGGTCATCGTGGAGGCCGATGTCTGGATGGGCAGCACCTCTACGGTCGGCCTGACGGTGACGGAAGATCTTCAGCTTCTGGTGCCGGCGCTGGTGCAGGGGCAGGTCTCGGCAGAGGCCATCTATGCCGCCCCGCTGAAGGCACCGCTCGCAGCCGGGCAGCAGGTCGGCGAACTGGTCATCCGCATGCCGGACATGGAGCCGCGGCATGTCCCGCTTGTCACCGCGACGGCGGTGGCGGAGGGGGGGTTCGGCACGCGGCTCTTGACGGCGGCCCGTGTGCTGGTGCACCGCATGACCGGTGCGGAGAGCGCCCCCGCCGGCGGGGCGGAGTTCTGAGCGGGCCCCGGCCGCTTGCCGCCGAACCGGGCGGAGGGGCGTGTGTTCATCAGCTTTGAAGGCATAGACGGGTCGGGCAAAAGCACTCAGGCCCGGCGGCTGGCAGCGACCCTCGCGGCTGAGGGGCGGGAGGTTCTGCTGACGCGGGAACCGGGCGGATCACTCGGCGCGGAGGAGATCCGCCGTCTCGTTCTGGAGGGGGAGCCGGACCGCTGGTCGCCGGAAACGGAGCTTCTGCTCTTTACCGCCGCCCGCCGGGATCACCTCGAACGCACGATCCGCCCCGCGCTCGCTGCGGGCCAGTTGGTCGTCTGTGACCGTTTCGCCGATTCCACTCGCATCTATCAGGGTGTGAGCCGTGGCAATCTGCGGGGCATGGTGGACAGGCTGCACGACCTGATGATCGGGGTGGAGCCCGACCTGACCTTCATCATCGACATCGACGCCGAAACCGGCCTCTCCCGCGCCCGCGCCCGCCCCGGCGGGGAGCAGAGGTTCGAGGATTTCGGCCTCCCGCTTCAGGCGCGGATGCGGGAGGGGTTCCTGGCGCTGGCGCGAGAGTTTCCCGTCCGCTGCCGCGTGATAGACGGCGGAGACGACGAGGATACCGTGGCCGCCCGCGTGCGCGCGGCACTGGGCGAGGCGGGATGAGCGACGATCTTCCCGAATCCGACCGGCTGGAGGGCGTGCCCCATCCCCGCGAAACGCAGCGCCTGTACGGTCAGGAAGCGGCGGAAGGTGCCTTTCTCGACGCGGTGGAGACCGGGCGGCTGCACCACGGCTGGCTTCTCACCGGCCCGCGCGGCATCGGCAAGGCCACGCTGGCGTGGCGGATCGCGCGCTACCTGCTGCAACCGCCCGCGCCGGGGATGTTCGGCGCGACGCTCGACCCGCCGCAGGACGATGCCCTGGCCCATCGCCTGCGGGCGTTGAGCGAGCCGCGCCTGCTGCTGATCCGCAGGCCCTATGACGAAAAGGCCGGCCGCTTCAGGGCAGAGATCCCGGTGGATGAAGTGCGCCGCCTGCGCGCCTTCTTCGGCCTCTCCGCGGCAGAGGGCGGTCGCCGGGTGGTGATCGTCGATACGGCCGATGAGCTGAACCCCAACGCCGCGAATGCGCTGCTGAAGGTGCTGGAGGAGCCGCCGGAGGGCGCGGTGCTCCTGCTGGTGAGCCATCAGCCCTCGCGGTTGCTGCCGACCATCCGGTCCCGCTGCCGCGAGCTGCGGCTCCGCCCGCTGGATCAGGCCGACCTGTCCCGCGCGCTGGAAGGCGCGGGCGTGAGCGGCGAGGGGGCGGCGCTGGCGGCCCTTTCCGGGGGATCGGTGGGCGATGCGGTGCGTCTTGGAGCAGGCGGGGGCGCCGAGCTTTACGGACATATCCTCGCGCTCATGGCAAAGGCGCCGGGCATGGACAGGCAGGCAGCCCTGTCGCTGGCGGAACGCGGAGCGGGCCGGGGGAACGAGGCGGCGTTCGACCTGATCCTCACGCTGCTCGACCTGTTTCTGGCCCGCCTTGCCCGGACAGGTGTCGCGGGACCGCCTGAACTGGAGGCCCTGCCGGGGGAAGGGGCGCTCCTCGCGCGGCTTTCGCCGGACCTCGCGGCCGCCCGCCGCTGGGCCGAAGTGCAGGAGACGGCAGGCGCCCGCGCGCGACAGGGACGGGCGGTGAACCTTGACCCTGCCACGCTTCTCCTTGATATGGTTCTGACACTGGACGAGACGGCGGCGGCAGTGGCCGCCCGTTGAGGCACCGATGACCGATCATTCCTCCCCTTCCGCTTCCCCCGCCGACGCGGTTCCTGAAATCGTTGACAGCCACTGTCACCTCGACTTTCCCGACTTTCAGGGAGAGCTTGACGACGTGGTGGCCCGCGCCCGTGCGGCTGGCGTGACGCGGATGGTCACGATCTGCACGCGGATGGGCAGCCTTCCCACCGTGCGCGGCATCGCCGGGCGGTTCGATGGCGTGTTCTACGCGGCGGGTATCCATCCGATGTCGGTGGCGGAGGAGCCGCCGGTGACGTTGGCGGAGCTTCTGGCGCTGGCGGATGATCCGCAATGCGTGGGGATCGGCGAGACCGGGCTCGACTATCATTACTCCGCCGACAGCGCGGAGGCGCAGGCGGTCAGCCTCCGGCTTCATATCGACGCCGCGCGGCGGACGGGCCTGCCGCTCATCATCCATTCCCGCGACGCCGATGCGGATATGGCCCGTATCCTGACGGAGGAACATGCCAGGGGCGCCTTCACCGGCGTCATGCATTGTTTCACCTCTTCCGCCGAACTGGCGGAGGCGGCGCTGGCCATCGGGTTTTACCTTTCCATGTCGGGGATCACCGCTTTTCCGAAGTCCGGCGATCTGCGCGACATCTTCGCCGCTGCCCCGCGGGACCGGATATTGGTGGAGACGGACTCCCCCTATCTCGCCCCGCCGCCCCACCGGGGCCGCCGCAACGAACCGGCCTATACCGCTTTCACCGCACGCAAGGGGGCGGAGACGCTGGGCATGGACTATGCCGATTTCGCGCGCCTGACCTCCGACAATTTCGACCGCCTTTTCGCCCGCGCGGCGCGAAAGGCGGATGCGGCATGACGGGGCGGATCACCTATACCATTCTGGGCTGCGGATCCTCCGCCGGGGTGCCGCGTCTGGGCGGCCACTGGGGGGAATGCGACCCGGCCAACCCGAAGAACGAACGTCTCCGCTGCGCGCTCCTTGTCACGCGCGAGACGCCGGAGGGGGTTACGCGCGTGCTGGTGGACACCGGGCCAGACCTGCGCACCCAGCTTCTCCGCGCCGGGGTGGGGGAGCTTGACGGCGTTGTCTATACCCACGCCCATGCCGACCATGTTCACGGAATAGACGATCTGCGGCAGGTGGTGTTCAACATCCGCCGCAGGCTCGACGTCTGGGCGGATGAGCCGACGTCGGAGGCGCTGCTCCACAGGTTCGACTATGTCTTCGTGCAGCCGCCCGGTTCCTCCTACCCGCCGATCCTGAACCTCCAGCCGATCACCGGCGCGTTCGAGGTCACGGGGGCGGGGGGGACGATCCCGTTCGTGCCCTTCCGCGCGAACCATGGCAGCATCGACGCGCTCGGCTTCCGTATCGGTGACGTGGCCTACCTCCCGGATGCGCTGGAACTGACGGAGGAGGCCTGGCCCGTGCTCTCCGGTCTGGACTGCTGGATCGTCGGCGCGCTCCGGCGCAAGCCGCATCCGACCCATGCCCATCTGGAGCGCACGCTGGGCTGGATCACGCGCGCCGCCCCGCGGCAGGCCGTGATCACCAACATGCATATCGACCTCGACTATGAGGATGTGATGGCGGAGACGCCGGAGAACGTCGTGCCGGCCTATGACGGGCTCACGCTGAGCTACGATCTCTGATGCAGGCGCTGGTCGATGTCATCCTTCCGGTCTTTCTCGTCATCGGCTTCGGCTACTTCATCGCATGGCGGGGGCTGTTCACGGACCAGATGGTCGATGCGCTCATGCGTTTCACCCAGAACTTCGCGATCCCCTTCGTGCTGTTCCGCGGCATTGCCACGCTGGACCTTGGTCAGAGCTTCGATATCCGGCTGCTGGCAAGCTTCTTCATCCCGGCGATCCTGTGCTTCCTGATCGGAGCCGGCGCCGCGCGCTATGCCTTCAGGCGGCCGCCGGAGGATTGCGTGGCGGTCGGCTTCTGCTGCATGTTCTCCAACTCCCTCCTGCTCGGCATTCCCATTGCGGAACGCGCCTTCGGGCCGGAGGGGCTGGCGGGCAACTACCTCATCATCGCCTTCCACTCGCCACTGCTTTACGGCATCGGCATCACGCTGATGGAGGTGATCCGCAGCCGCCACGCCGCGAAAAGTCCCGCCCGGGTTGCGGTGCAGGTGCTGAACGCGATGTTCCACAATCCGCTGGTGATGGGTGTGACCACCGGCCTTGTGGTGAACCTCACCGGATTGCCGCTGCCGGGGCCGCTCTGGGGCGGGGTCAACATGATGGCGCAGGCGGCGCTGCCGGCCGCGCTTTTCGGTCTGGGCGGCGTGCTGTTCCGCTACCGGCCGGAGGGGGACATGAAGCTGATCATGGTGATCTGCTTCCTGTCGCTGATCGGGCATCCGGCGCTGGTCTGGCTAATGGGCAAGGCCTTCGGGTTGCCGTTCGAGGGGTTCCGTTCCGCCGTCCAGACCGCGACGATGGCTCCGGGTGCGAATGCCTATCTGTTCGCCAACATGTATGGCGCGGCCAAGCGCGTGGCCGCCTCCTCCGTCTTGCTCGGAACGGCGGCTTCCATGCTCACCATCTGGGTCTGGCTGAAGCTTCTGGGCGCCTGAGGGCAGGCCCCGGGCGGCCCCGCCGAGCCCAACCGGCGGCGGGCGGATGCCCTTTGTCTCCCGCAGAAAGGTGTCCGATCCGCCCGACTCTCCAACAGGCCTTCAGGTCCACGTTGGAGCGGAAATCGTTCGCAATCCGGCGAAATCCCGAAATCCACACATTTCGGATGCTTCAGTCCGATTTTCCGGTTTCCAAGGCCCGGATGCGAGACTTCCGAACTGCTTTCAGCAGCCCGCGAAAGCCCGCAGGTTTACATCGGCTCTGATGCCTCCCGCCGCCATATCCCATGAAAAAGCCGCGCCCAACGGGGCGCGGCTTGTCATCTTTCATTCCGGCAGGATCAGGCGGCTGCGAATTCCAGCGGGCGGACCTGCTTGAACAGCCCGGTGTCGCGCAGCGCGTCCAGCGTCGGGCCATCCAGCGGCTCGTCCAGATACAGAATGGCGATTGCGTCCTTGCCGACAGAGGAGCGGCCCAGCGTGAAGTTCGCGATGTTCACCCCGTGCTGGCCCAGCGTGGTGCCGAGCGCGCCGATGATGCCGGGCACATCGTTGTTGGTGGTGTAGAGCATGTGCTCGCCCACTTCCGCATCGATGTTGATGCCCTTGACCTGGATAAACCGCGGCTTGCCGTCGGAGAACACGGTGCCCGCGATGGAGCGTTCGCGCGTCTCCGTCACCATCGTCACCTTGATATAGGCGTCGAACGTGCCGGACTTCTCCTGGCTGGTGGTCGAGACCTGGATCCCCCGTTCCTTGGCGATGATCGGGGCAGAGACCATGTTGACGTCGGGGTTGGTCGTCTTCATCACCCCGGCGATCACGGAGGCGTTCAGCGCGGCAAGGTTCATCTTCGCCACAGTGCCGTCGTAGAGCACGTTGATCGCCTTGATCGGCTCGTCCGTCATCTGCCCGACGAAGGCGCCCAGATGCCCGGCCAGCTTGAGCCACGGCCCCATCACGGCGGCTTCTTCAGCGGTGACAGATGGCATGTTGAGCGCGTTCGACACCGCGCCGGTCAGCAGGTAGTCAGACATCTGTTCGGCCACCTGCAGCGCCACGTTCTCCTGCGCTTCCGTGGTGGACGCGCCGAGGTGCGGCGTGACCACGACGTTCGGCAGGCCGAAGAGCGGGCTTTCCTTGGCGGGCTCCACCTCGAACACGTCGAAGGCGGCACCGGCGACGTGGCCGGATTTCAGGGCTTCGGCCAGAGCGGCTTCATCGACCAGTCCGCCCCGGGCGCAGTTGATGATCCGCACGCCGGGTTTCGTCTTGGCGATGTTCTCGGCGTTCAGGATGCCCTTGGTCTTGTCGGTCAGCGGCACGTGCAGCGTGATGAAATCGGCCCGCGCCAGCAGTTCGTCCAGTTCGACCTTGGTCACGCCCATCTGCTTGGCGCGTTCTTCAGACAGGAAGGGGTCGTAGGCCACGACCTTCATCTTGAGCCCGAGCGCCCTGTCGCAGACGATGCCGCCGATATTGCCCGCGCCGATCACGCCCAGCGTCTTGTTGAACAGCTCGACGCCCATGAAGCGGGATTTCTCCCACTTCCCAGAATGGGTGGATTCGGAGGCTTCGGGAAGCTGGCGCGCGACCGCGAACATCATCGCGATGGCATGTTCGGCGGTGGTGATGGAGTTGCCGAAGGGCGTGTTCATCACGATGATACCGCGCTTCGAGGCGGCCGGAATGTCCACGTTGTCCACCCCGATCCCGGCGCGGCCGATGACCTTGAGGTTGGTGGCCTTCTCCAGCAGCTTTTCCGTCGCCTTGGTGGCGGAACGGATCGCGAGGCCGTCGTATTGGCCGATGATCTCGGCCAGCGCGTCCTTGTCCTTGCCGATCTTCGGCAGGTAATCGACCTCGACGCCACGGTCGCGGAAAATCTGGACGGCGGTTTCGGAAAGCTCGTCGGAAACCAGAACTTTGGGTGCCATTTCAGGCTCCTTGAATGGAGGGATTGGCCCCCGCGTCAGCAGGGGCGGTCTCGTATGGGACAGGGATCAGGCGGCGAGGGCCTGCGCTTCGATCTCGGCCTCGAAGGCCCATTCGATCCACGGCAGCAGCGCTTCCACGTCGGCGGTTTCCACGGTGGAGCCGCACCAGATCCGCAGGCCGGGAGGCGCGTCGCGGTAGGCGCCGGCGTCCAGCGCCACGCCTTCCTTTTCCAGCCGTTTCGCGACGGCCTTGGCAAAGGCGGCAGCGTCCTTGATCCGCGCATCGGTGAACTTCAGGCAGACCGAGGTGCAGGAGGCCGTGGCCGGATCGGCGGCAAGATTGGCGATCCAGTCCTTCGTCGCGACGAAATCGTTCAGCGCCTTCGCGTTGGCTTCGGCCCGCGCGATCAGCGCCTTCTGCCCGCCCAGTGCCTTCGCCCATTTCAGCGCGACAAGGTAGTCCTCCACGCAGAGCATGGACGGCGTGTTGATCGTCTCGCCAACGAAGATGCCCTCGATCAGCTTGCCGCCCTTGGTCATGCGAAAGATCTTCGGCAGCGGCCAGGCGGGGGCGTAGCTTTCCAGCCGTTCGACCGCGCGGGGCGACAGGATCAGGACGCCGTGCCCGCCCTCACCGCCCAGCACCTTCTGCCAGGAGAAGGTGACGACATCCAGCTTGTCCCACGGCAGGTCCATGGCGAAAGCGGCGGAGGTCGCGTCGCAGATGGTCAGGCCGTCGCGGTCCGCCGGGATCGCGTCGCCGTTCGGCAGGCGCACGCCGGAGGTGGTGCCGTTCCAGGTGAAGACCACGTCCCTGTCGAAATCCACCGTGGCGAAATCGACAATCTCGCCATAACCTGCCTTCTTCACGGTCGCATCGATCTTCAGCTGTTTCACCACATCGGTGACCCAGCCTTCGCCGAAGCTTTCCCAGGCGAGCATTTCAACCGGGCGCTGGCCCAGGAGGCTCCACAGCGCCATTTCCACGGCGCCGGTGTCGGAGGCGGGCACGATGCCGATGCGGTAGTCCGCCGGCACGTTCAGAATTTCACGGGTAAGGTCGATCGCCTCTTTGAGCTTCGCCTTGCCGACAGCGGCGCGGTGCGAGCGGCCAAGCGGCGCGTCGGACAGCATGTCGAGGGTGAAGCCGGGGATCTTGGCACAGGGGCCGGAGGAGAAACGCGGATTGGCCGGGCGTTGAGCCGGAGCGGAGATCGCCATCGCTGGTATCCTTACAGATAATCGCCTCTCGTTGGGGAGAGGTGTCCCGCTGATGCGGATACGCCGCGTCATTTTGAAAATCAAGCAAAGACTGCGGCGCATTGGCACATTCTGTCGGCATCTCCTGCAGGAAGGGAAATTCGCCAATGGAGGTGAACTTTATATTCAAGCATCTGTTTACATTGGAATATCATTTATGAATTTTACTATTCAGTAACATCCGAAGCCGTGCTAGCGTCTCCGCCGAGGTAACCGGCTCCGTGCCGGAAGGAGGGACATATGGACATCAAGGGAATCGTCGCGGTCGTGACTGGGGGCGCCTCCGGGCTGGGTGACGCGACGGCGCGGGCGCTGGCCGCGGGCGGCGCGAAGGTGGCGCTGGTGGATTACAATGAGGAAGGCGCACGCAAGACCGCTGAGGAGATCGGCGGGATCGCCGTGCAGTGCGATGTGTCCAAGGCGGAAAGCGGCGAGGCGGCCTTTGCCAAGATCCTCGCTGAACTTGGCACCCCGCGCGTTCTCATCAACTGTGCGGGTGTCGCGCCGGCGCAGAAGGTGCTGGGGCGCAACGGCGTCATGCCGCTCGACGATTACCGCCGCGCGATCGAGGTGAACCTGATCGGCACGTTCAACATGCTGCGGCTGTTTGCCGATGCCTGTCAGGCGCTGGAGCCGCAGGCTTCGGGAGAGCGGGGGGTGATCGTCAACACGGCCTCCGTCGCGGCCTTTGAAGGGCAGGTCGGCCAGACGGCCTATGCCTCCTCCAAGGCAGGGGTCGCGGGGCTGACGCTGCCTGCGGCGCGGGAGTTCGCGCAGATCGGCATCCGCGTCTGCACCATCGCACCCGGCATTTTCGAGACACCGATGCTGAAGGGTCTGCCGGAAGCGGCGCAGGAAAGCCTTGGCAAGATGGTGCCCTTCCCCTCGCGCCTGGGCCGCCCGCAGGAATATGCCGCGCTGGCGCTGCACATCATCCAGAACGAAATGCTGAACGGCGAGACGATCCGGCTGGACGGCGCGATCCGCATGGCGCCGCGGTAAGCCGCAAGGGGGGATCATGACCGAGGCCTTTATCTACGACGCCGTGCGCACGCCGCGCGGCCGGGGCAAGCCCGACGGCGCCCTGCATCCGGCAACGCCCGTCACCCTGGCCACCACCGTGCTGGAGGCGGTGCGGAACCGCAACGGGCTGGAGACCGCGGCGGTGAGCGACATCGTGATGGGGATCGTCATGCCGGTGGGCGAGCAGGGGCAGGTGCTGCCCCGCATCGCCGCCCTTCAGGCGGGCTATGCACAGGACGTGGCGGGGGTGCAGATCAACCGCTTCTGCGGCTCGGGGCTGGAAGCGACCAACATGGGCGCGGCCAAGGTCATGGCGGGGCAGGCGGACATGGTGGTGACCGGCGGGGTGGAGAGCATGTCCCGCATCCCGATGCTGTCGGATGGCGGGGCATGGAGTTCCGATCCGCAGGTCTCCTTCAACACCCGCTTCGTGCCGCAGGGCATTTCCGCCGATCTCATCGCGACGAAATGGGGATACGGGCGGGAGCGGACGGATGCCTTTGCCGTCGAAAGCCATCGCCGTGCCGCCCGCGCCTGGGGCGAGGGGCGGTTCGACCGCTCCGTCGTGCCGGTGCGCGACCGGGTCGGGCGGGTGATGCTCGACCGGGACGAGACGGTGCGTGGCAATGCAACGGCGGCGGATCTGGCAAAGCTCCGCCCCTCCTTCGCCCGCATGGGGGCGGAGATGGGCTTCGACGCCATCGCCCGCCTCCGCTACCCGGAGGTGGGAGAGATCGACCACGTGCACCACGCGGGGTCGTCCAGCGGTATCGTGGACGGCGCGGCGGCGGTGCTGATCGGCACGCAGGAGGCGGGGGCGGCGCAGGGGCTGCGTCCCCGCGCCCGTATCCGCGCCTTTGCCGAGATCGGGTCGGAACCCACGATCATGCTGACCGCGCCCTCCTTCGCCGCCGAAAAGGCGTTGAAGCGGGCGGGAATGACGCCGGGCGATATCGATCTTTATGAAATCAACGAAGCTTTCGCCGCCGTGGCCATTCGCTTCACCGAGGCGCTTGACCTCGACCCGGCTTGCGTCAACGTCAATGGCGGCGCCATTGCGATGGGCCACCCGCTCGGGGCGACGGGGGCGATGATCCTTGGCATCGCGCTCGACGAACTGGAGCGGCAGGACAGGGAGACTGCGCTCGTCACGCTCTGCATCGGGGCGGGAATGGGTGTCGCAACGATCATCGAAAGGGTCTGAGAGACATGTTCACGACCGATATCGACGCCGAAGGCATCGCGACCGTCACCATCGACATGCCCGGGCGGAGCATGAACGTGATCGACTGGGCGCTCACCGATGCGCTGGACGCGGAGGCGCGTGCGCTGGCCGCCAATCCGGCGGTCAAGGCCATCGTGCTGACCTCGGGCAAGAAGGATTTCGTCGCCGGAGCCGATCTCGCGATCATGCACGATCTCTATGATCTGACCCCGGAGGCCGCGTCCGACAGGATCGGCACGCTGGGCGCGATGGTGCGGGCGTTCGAGACCTCCGGCAAGCCCGTCGTGGGCGCCGCTCCCGGCACGGCGCTTGGCGGCGGGCTGGAGATCCTGCTCGGTTGCAACTACCGGATCGCGGCGGATAATCCGAAGGCGCGGTTCGGCCTGCCGGAAGTGACGCTGGGGATCCTGCCCGGCGCGGGCGGAACGCAGCGCCTGCCGAGGATCATCGGTATCCCCGCCGCCTTGCCGGTGCTGGTCAAAGGGCAGCCGATGACGGCGTCCGAGGCTCTGGATGCAGGCATTCTCGATGAGGTGGTGCCGCCGGAAAACCTGCTCGCTGCCGCGAAATCCGCGATCCGCGACGGGCGCGTCAGGTCCGTCCAGCCCTGGGACGAGAAGGGTTTCGCCCTGCCGGGGCCGGCGCCCGAGTCCGCCGAGGCGATGGATCTGTTCACGACCTGGAATGCAAAGGTTCTGGCTGAAACCGGAGGTCACCAGCCTGCGCCACAGGCCATTCTCTCCTGCGTGTTCGAGGGCACCCGCGTGCCGATCGACGCGGGGCTGAAAATCGAGCGGGATTATTTCGGCACTCTCGTTACCGGCGATGTCGCACCCGCGATGGTCTGGGTCACCTTCGAGGCGCGGATTGCCGCCGCCAAGGCGGGGCGCAACGTGACCGACCCGAAAGGCCCCTATGTGACGTCGGGCCTGTCCGCGCTGCTGGAGGAGACGCGCCTGCTGCGGGCGGAGGGGGTGTCCGATGCCGTGCTTCAGACTGCGGCGGACCAGCTCGGCATGTCGCTCACGCCGGAGGATGTCCGCGACGGACCGAACAGCGTGAAGACCTTCAAACAGGCCGTGGACACCGTTTCGCTGGAGGAAGTGAAGGACAGGCTGCTGTTCGTCCAGGTGTCAACTGCGGCAACCGCGCTTCAGGGCGGAGCCGTGGCGCTTGCGGCGGAGGCCGATTACGGCGCGGTCATGGGCTGGGGTTTCCCGGTGCATCTGGGAGGGCCGATTTATTTCGCCCGTCATTTGGGAGAGGAAGAATTGAGGAAGCGCATGGGCGCACTGGAATACTCCTACGGGCCGCGCTTCGTGTCGTCCCCGGTGATTTCAGCCATCACAGACAAGGCCAAGCCGTGAGCGATCTGGTCCTTGCAAGGTTCGACGCGCAAACCGGCATCGCGCGGATCGCCTTCAACCGGCCGGAGGTGCTGAATGCGCTGAACGTGCCGCTGGCGCGTGCCTTCCTCGCCGCGGTGCGGGAGGTGACGGCGCTGGAGGGTCTGCGCGCCATCGTGCTCACCGGGGAGGGGCGCGCCTTTGTCGCCGGGGGCGATGTGGCAAGCTTCGCCGGCGGGCCGGAGATAGCGGTTCCGGTGGTCAACGATCTGCTCGACGCGTTGAACCCGGCGATCCTGGCGCTGCGCCGGGCGGATGCGCCGGTGATCGCCGCCGTGCGCGGGGCGGCAGCCGGGGCCGGGCTGTCGCTGATGATGGCTGCCGACATCATCGTCGCGGCCACGGGAACGAAGTTCCTCATGGCTTACGAGAAGCTCGGGTCTTCGCCCGATTGCGGGGCCACGTGGTTCGCGCCGCGGCTCCTCGGGCGGGCGAGGACGATGGAGCTTCTGCTGATGGGCCGCGTGCTCGATGCGGAAACCGCGCGTGACTGGGGGCTCATCAACGAGGTCGTGCCTGCCGACGATCTCGACAGCCGGGTTCAGGCGTTGGCGGAGACGCTGGCGCGGGGGCCGACGCGCGCCTTCGGCCAGTCCAAGCGTCTCATAGACGAGGCCGAACACGTGACCCTCGCCGAACAGCTGGAGAAGGAACGCGCGGCGTTTCTCGCGGGCACGGGCACGGCGGATTTCGCCGAAGGCACCGCCGCCTTCACCGCCAAACGGACACCCGTCTTTACCGGGCGATAAGGATCACAGATGTACAATGAAGAGCAGACCCTGATCCGCGACACGGCCCGCGCCTTTGCGCAGGATGTCCTCGCGCCCGGTGCAGCCGCGCGGGACAGGAGCAAGACCGTCGATCCGTCCGTCTTTTCCGACATGGCGGAGCTCGGGTTCCTCGGCATGACGGTGCCGGAGGAATGGGACGGTGTCGGGGCCGATTACGTCAGCTATGCGCTGGCGCTGATGGAGATCGCGGCGGCGGATGGTGCGATCTCGACCATCATGTCGGTGCACAATGCACCCTTCAACGCGATCCTCACCCGCTTCGGCAGCGATTTTCAGAAGGAGCAGGTGCTCCGCCCCGCGGCAAAGGGAGAGTTCATCGGCGCCTTCGCCCTGACCGAAGCCAATGCCGGCTCCGATGCCGCCGCGATCCGCACGAGGGCGGAGAAACGCGGTGACCGCTATGTCATCAACGGCGGCAAGGAATTCATTACCTCCGGCCGGATCGGCGGTTGGTGTATCCTGTTCGCCACGCTGGACGGCACGCGGAAAGGGATCACCGCCTTTCTGACACCCACCTCCGCCCCCGGTTACGAAGTGGCGAAGGTGGAGGAGAAACTGGGTCAGCGCTGCTCCGACACCTGCTCCCTCCGTTTCACGGATCTGGAGATCCCGGAGGAATACCGTATCGGCGGAGAGGGGGAGGGCTATCGCATCGCGCTGTCCAGCCTTGAGGCCGGGCGCATCGGCATCGCCTCCCAGTCGGTCGGGATGGCGCAGGCGGCCTTTGACGCGGCTGTGGCCTATGCGCGGGAGCGGACCTCCATGGGCAAGCGGCTGATCGAGCATCAGGCCGTGGCCTTCCGGTTGGCGGAGTTGCGCACGAAGCTGGAGGCCGCGCGGCAACTTGTGCTGCTGGCGGCGCGGATGAAGGATGCAGGCCTTCCCTGCCTGAACGAGGCGGCGATGGCCAAGCTCTTCGCGTCGGAGACGGCGGAAGGGGTGGTGTCGGGCGCGCTCCAGACCTTCGGCGGCTACGGCTACATGCAGGATTTCCCGCTGGAGCGCATCTATCGCGATGTGCGCGTGTGCCAGATCTATGAGGGCACCTCCGACATCCAGAAGATCATCATCTCCCGGCAACTCGACCAGTGAAAAGGCCCG
The DNA here is from genome assembly GCF_032102465.1 of Haematobacter sp. Taxonomy (NCBI): domain Bacteria; kingdom Pseudomonadati; phylum Pseudomonadota; class Alphaproteobacteria; order Rhodobacterales; family Paracoccaceae; genus Haematobacter; species Haematobacter sp. The sequence continues at coordinate 21,375 of NZ_DAMDHB010000034.1, forward strand.
CTCCGAGGAGCGGACCTTTCCCCGGATAAAGCGCAGGCCTCACGCGGGGAGGGGCGCCTCCCGTTCCCGCTCCCGCCGCCGCCATTGCAGCGCGGCGATGCCGGCCGTTGCCAGCAGCGCAAGCCCGGTCGGCCACAGGTGCGACGGCTGGTCGGCGCGCTGCAGCACTGCCGTCACCTCGAACCCCGGCTCGATCCCCATGCGCGCGGCGTAGGAGCCGAAGGTGACCGGCCCCACCGTCAGCCTGTCGCCCAGCGGCATGAGCATCAGCCCGTTGTCCCGCAGCCGCTCTGCGGCGGGTCCGGGCCCGACGCGCAGGTTCACCGTCTTGGCCACGTCATCGCCCATCAGGTCCATGCCTTCGACGCGGAACTGGAAGCGGGTGCCTTCTGGCGCCGCGTCCAGCAGCTGCATGAACTCCGCCGCGGGGCGCTGCTCATAGGGGGAAGAGACCCGGTTGAGCCACCAGTCCGGCCGGAACAGCGTAAAGCAGATGAGCAGCAGGACCGCGCTCTCCCACAGACGGCTTTTCGTGACGAACCAGTTCATCGTGGCGGCGGCGAACAGCAGGATCGCCGCCAGCGACATGGCGCAGAGCCAGAGCGTCTCCGGCCATGAATGCACATCGAGCAGCAGCATCGCCGGGTTGAAGATGAAGACGAAGGGCAGGATCGCCGTGCGGAGGGAATAGAGAGCGCCCTGAAAGCTCGTCTTGATCGGATCCTCGCGTGAAATCGCCGCCGCGGCAAAGCCGGCAAGCCCGACGGGCGGCGTGATATCCGCCATGATGCCGAAGTAGAACACGAAGAGATGCACGGCGATCAGCGGGATCGACAGCCCGGCCTGCGAGGCGAGGCTCACCACCACCGGGGCCATGAGGGAGGACACGAGGATATAGTTCGCGGTCGTCGGAATCCCCATGCCGAGGATCAAGCTGATGACCGCGACCATCAGCAGCATGATGATGACATTGCCGCCGGAGATGAACTCCACGAACTCCGTCATCATGAGGCCGAGGCCCGTCAGCGTCACCGTGCCCACCACGATGCCTGCCGTCGCCGTGGCCACCGCAATGCCGATCATGTTCCGCGCGCCGAGCGCCAGGCCGTCCCACAGGTCGATGAGGCCGCTCCGGAGGCCCGCGCCCACATCCTGCTTGCGGAAGACGGCGAGCAGCGCCTTTCGCGTCGCCACTATCACGATGATGGTCAGCGTGGCCCAGAAGGCCGAAAGCCCCGGCGACATCATCTCCACCATCAGGCACCACAGGAGCACGACGATGGGGATGAGGAAATCCAGCCCCGTCCGCGTCACCTCCCATGCCAGCGGCAGTTGCAGGATGGGCGCGTTCGGATCGTCCACCGAAAGGTCTTCATACTGCGCCGAGAAGGCGACGGCGGCGATGTAGAGCGCGCCCCCCGCGAGCGCGAGCCCCCAGCCCGCCCCCGGACCGGCGAGCGTCTGGATCAGCCCGATGCCCCAGGACAGCAGGCAGAGCACCGCGATAAAGCCGGAAATGCCCAGTCCGAACCGCAGCAGCCGGTGACGGGCGGGCATGGGGGCCGAGGGGATGGGCCGCGCGCCGATCTTGATCGCTTCGAGATGCACGATGTAGAGCAGCGAGAGGTAGGAAAAGATCGCGGGCAGCGCCGCGTGGCGGATGATCTGGGAATAGGGGATTCCCACATATTCCACCATCAGGAAGGCGGCGGCGCCCATCACCGGCGGCATGATCTGCCCGTTGATGGAGGCGGAGGCCTCGATCGCGCCGGCCTTCACCCCGGACAGCCCCGTCCGCTTCATCAGCGGAATGGTGAAGATACCGCCCGAAACCACGTTGGAGACGGAGGAGCCCGACACCACCCCGTTCAGCGCGGAGGAGACGACGGCCACCTTGGCCGGACCGCCGCGCAGATGGCCGAGCAGCGCAATGGAGATGTTCATCATCCAGTTGCCCGCGCCCGCCTTCTCCAACAGCGTGCCGAACAGGACGAACAGGAACACGAAGCTTGTGGAGACGCCGAGCGCGATGCCGAATACGCCCTCCGTCGTCAGCCATTGGTGGTTCACGAACTTCGCCAGAGAAGCGCCGCGGTGCATGATCGCTTCGGGCATGTATTGCCCGCCGAAGCTGTAGCCCACGAACACCAGCGCCACGATGACCATGGGCAGGCCGAGCGCCCGGCGCGTCGCCTCCAGAAGCAGCACGAAGCCCACGATGCCGCTCACCAGATCAAGCGTCGTCGGCTGGCCCGGCCGCTGGGCGAGCGCCCCGTAGAACCAGAAAAGATAGGAGGCGCAGAAGGCCCCAATCAGCGCGAACAGCCAGTCCTGCGGCGGGATCCGGTTCCGGGGGGAGGATTTGAGCGCCGGATAGGCAAGATAGGCGAGGAAGATCGCGAAGCCCAGATGGATCGCCCGCGCCTCGGTGTCGTTCAGCACGCCGAAGCCCAGCATGAAGGGCAGGGGCGATGCATACCAGAGCTGGAACAGCGACCAGCAGACCGCCGTCACCGTAAGCACGCGCGCGGTGAGGCCGGCCGGGCTCCGCCCGCCCGTATCGATATCGGCGACGAGTTGGTCGAGCTCGGCCTGTGTCGCGTCGCTCGGCGCGGGGCCGGGAGAGGTAGGAGAGGTTTTCATGTCCTGACCCTTTCGCGCCGGGGTGGCGCGGTCTGGATGGGAATGGCCCGGAATTGCTTCCGGGCCATAGGATGGGGCGTTTCGCGGGCCGCGTGCGGCCTCAGTTCAGCCAGCCCTTCTCCCGGTAGAACTTCTCGGCCCCCGGATGCAGCGGGGCGGAGAGGCCGTTCGTGACCATCGTTTCCGGATCCAGCGTCGCAAAGGCGGGGTGGAGGGCCTTGAACTCGTCGAAGTTGTCGAAGACCGCCTTCACGATCTGATAGACATGCTCGTCCGGCTCATCGGCGGAGGTGACCAGCGTCGCCAGCACGCCGAAGGTTTCCGTCGGTTCCGGGTTGTTGTTGTAAAGCCCGCCCGGGATCGTCGCGGCCCCGTAGTAGGGGTAGGTTTCCATGAGCTTGTCCACCGCTGCACCGGTCAGCGCCACGAGCTTTGCGCCGCAGGTGGTCGTCGGATCCTGGATGTTGGCGGAGGGGTGGCCGACGCCGTAGAAGAAGCCGTCGATCTTGCCGTCGCAGAGCGCCGCGCCATGCTCATCGGCCTTCAGCTCGGAGGCCAGCGCGAAATCGGCCGTCGTCCAGCCGAGCGCGTCCAGCAGGATCTCCATGGAGGCGCGCGTTCCCGAACCGGGATTGCCGACGTTGAACCGCTTGCCCTTGAAATCCTCGAACGTGGTCACGCCGGCATCGGGGCGAGCCAGCACGGTGAAAGGCTCGGGGTGGAGGGAAAAGACCGCGCGGAGATTGTCGTTCGCGCCGCCATCCTTGAAGGCACCCTCGCCCTTGTAGGCATTGTATTGCACGTCGGACTGGGCCATGCCGAAGTCGATCTCGCCCTGCTTGATCGCATTGGCATTATAGGCCGAGCCGCCGGTGGATTCGACGGAGCAGCGCAGGCCGTGCGTCGCGCGATCCTTGTTCAGCAACCGGCAGATCGCACCGCCCGCCGCGTAATACACCCCGGTCACGCCGCCGGTGCCGATGGTGACGAACTGCTGCTGCGCAAAGGCAGGCGTCACGGTAGAGGCAAGTGCGAAGGCAAGGCCGCAGCCAAGCATCCTGTCGAGTTTCATGGGTCGTTCTCCCTGTCTGGCCCCGTTCCGGGTGCCGGTTGATGATTGTCAGCCGTTCGCGGGCGTCCGCCACAGCCGTCGGAGATCCTCCGCCGTCGCGCGCGGGCGCATGGTCTGTCTGGCGGTGGCCGCGACGATGGCGGCATTGTCGGTGGCAAGGCTGCCGTCGGGCAGGTGGAGGTTATTCTCGAAGCCCACGCGCGCATGGCCGCCATGCGCGGCACCCGCCGCCATGAAGGCCGCTTCCTGCGGGCCGAAGGCGCAGAGCATGAAGGCATGGCGGGCGATGCCGGCGGCCAGATAGGCGTCAAGCTCCGCCCGCTCCGCCCCGGTACCGGAATAGCGGCCCATGACGGGCAGGATCGCCAGCGGTCCTTCCGGCAGCAGGCCGCGCCTCTGCAATGTTTCCAGCCGCGCGACATCGGCCGCATCGTAGAGAATGATCTGGTGGAGCGTGCCCCATTCCTCCATCCGCTCGAACAGGGCGGCGCCAGCGGATTCCCCGCCCTCCGGCATGATCTCGCGAAGCGCCAGCGACACGGATTCCGGCCGAAGCGCATCGACAAGCGAGATCTGCTCGGCGGGCGTGTAGCGACCGACGGCCTCCGTCGTGACCTGCACCACCAGAGCGTCACCGGTGACGGCGCGGATCGCCGCCTCCGCCTCGCGGTAAAGGCCCGCGTCGAGCACATGGCCGCCGTCCGCCCCGCGCACATGCAGGTGGATCATCGCCGCGCCTGCCGCAAGCGCCGACTCCGCCGTCCCGGCGAGTTCCGCGGCCGTCATCGGCAGGGCGGGATGGTCCGCCTTCGTCCGTCGCGCGCCGTTCGGGGCGACCGCTATCGCAAAGGGCCGCGTCACGCGACAGCCTTCAGCGACGTATCGATGGCATCGCCCAGCCGCTCTGCGATCAGGGCGATCTCATCGCTGCCGATGATGAAGGGAGGGGCCAGCAGAACGTGGTCCCCGTGTGTGCCTTCTACCGTGCCGCCGCCCGGATAGACCATCAGCCCCTCCGCCATCGCGGCGGCGCGGATGCGGCTATGAAGCTTCAGCGCAGGATCGAAGCTCTCCTTCGTGGCCCGGTCCCGCACCAGTTCCACGCCGATGAACAGGCCACGCCCACGGATGTCGCCCACATGGGCGTTTCCGCCCAGCCGGTCGGCCAGCGCGGCGCGCAACGCCGCTCCCGCATCCCGGCAGCGGGCAAGAAGGCCGTCCTCCTCGATCACGTGCTGAACCGCCAGTGCGCCGGCGCAGGCGGTGGCATGACCGATATAGGTGAAACCGTGGTGGAACACGCCCGACCCGCCGGTGATCGCGTCGTGGATCTCGCGCGACATCAGACATGCCCCGATCGGCTGATAACCGGCGCCCAGCCCCTTTGCGCAGGTAAGCAGGTCCGGCACGACGCCCTCGTCCTCACAGGCGAAAAGGCGTCCGGTCCGGCCCATGCCCGACATGACCTCGTCCAGTATCAGCAGCACGCCGTAGCGGTCACAGATTTCCCGGATGCGCTTGAAATAGCCGGGTGCGGCGGTCACGGCACCGGCCGTCGCGCCCACCACCGTCTCTGCCACGAAGCCGATCACGGTCTCCGGCCCCAGCCGCAGGATCTCGGCCTCGAGCGCGTCGGCGGCGCGGAGGGCATAGTCCTCCATGCTCTCGCCCTCGCGGCGGTAATGGTAGTCGAAGCAGGGTTCGATATGGCTCGCGGGCAGCAGGATCGGCTCATAGACCGCGCGGCGTCCCGGATTGCCGCCGATGGAAAGCGCAGCGATCGTGTTGCCGTGATAGCTTTGCTGGCGGGCGATGAAATGCCGCCGCTGCGTCTCCCCCTTCTCCCAGAAGTACTGGCGGGCAAGTTTCAGCGCCGTCTCATTGGCCTCCGAGCCGCCGGAGATGAAATAGACATGCTCCAACCCTTCCGGCGCGCGGGAGATCAGGTGATCGGCCAGCGCTTCCGCGGGTTCGGTGGTGAAGAAACTGGAATGGGCATAGGGTAGCCGGTCGAGTTGCGCCTTGATGGCCTCGATCACCCGCCGGTCGCTGTGCCCGAGGCAGGATACGGCAGCGCCCCCCGAGGCATCCAGATACCGCCGGCCGGTGCTGTCGATCACATAGGGTCCGTCGCCCCCGATCGCCACCGGCAGGGTCCGGGCGGGGTCGCGATGCAGGATGCGCGTTTGGTTGGCGGTCAGATCCTTGGCCATGTCAATCCTCAGGGGGCAGGTAGGCGGAGCGTTGGGAAAGGCGGGATTCGCGCAGACGCAGGGCTGCCAGCCCCGCCTCTCCCGAACGGGTGAGAACAAGGCTCGTCAGCCCCTCGCAGAGCGCGACAAGCCCGGTGACGGAGGCCAGATGCGCCGGAAGATCGGTCGTCGCGGTCAGCGTGATGTCCGACAGTCGGGAGAGCGGGCCGAAGGGCGCATCGGTGACGGCAATGACCCCCATCCCGTGGCTGCGCCCGTGGCGCGTCGCTTCCACCGTCTCACGGCTGTAGGGCGCGATGGAGATGGCAACGAGCGTCGCCCCATGGGATAAGGCGTCGATCTCGTCCAGCATCATCCCGCCCGTGGCGCCGATGAGCCGCACGCCGGGGCGAAAGAGCGACAGGCCGTAGGCCAGCCCGTACGCGACGGAGTGACAGCTTCGCAGCCCGAGGATCCCGATCTCGCCCGCCGCCGCCAACCTGTCCGCCGCCTTGGCAAGGGCGGGGTGCTGCGCCTCCGCCAGACCGGAGGCCGCGTTTGCCGTCTCCGCCTCGGCCAGCCGCAGCAGAAGACCGCTCTCCGACCCCCGCCGATGCGCGACCACATCGCCCGCCCGCCGGGAGAACACCGCTGACCGGTCCTCCGTCAGCCAGTGCTGATGCAGCGCCTGAAACTCCGCCCAGCTTCCAAAACCCAGCGTCTGGAGCAGCCGCAGCACCGACGCCGGAGACGTGCCCGCCTTGCGCGCCGCCGAGCGAAGACCGTGCAGCGCGATCTCCGCCGGGTGCTCGCGGATATATCTCGCCGCCTCCTGACCTTTGGGGGAAAGGCCGGGATAGAGCGCGTCGATTTGTTGATGCAGGGTGCTAACGGTCATGTGTGAAACACTTGTTTCATGCACGAAACATTCGTGTCAACGAAAAACCCACCGGCCAAGAGGCTGTTCAACCGGTTCTTCCGTGTTAAGCTTTGTAGACAATCTGGAGGAGACAGCCACGTGAAGACGGTAGCTACCCCTCGGCCGGCGCGCGCCGCCGGCCTATTTCTCGCCCTCGGACTTCTCTGCCTCGGCACCCTGTCCGGCCCCGTCCATGCGGAGGGCGAGGCGACCAACCCCGCGGTGCGGGAGCGGATGGCGTTGATGAAGGATATTGGTCGGAACCTGAAATCCATCGCCGACATGGTTCAGCAGAAGGCCCCGTTCGACAGCCATGCGGCCCATGCCGCAGCGGGGACCATCGCCACCGATGCCGGGCGTATCCACACGCTGTTCAGGCCCAGAGAGAGCGACCCTGCCTCCGAAGCGCTTCCGGTCATCTGGGAGAAATGGGACGATTTCGTCGCCCATGCCGACAAGCTCGCCTCTGCCGCCAAAGCCATAGACGCAACTTCTGCCGAGACGCTCGCTGCCGGGTTCCGGCCCATGGCGGGTGCGTGCAAGAGCTGCCATGACACCTACCGCATGGACGACTGACCGACTGCTTAACGCGCATCCCGGAAGCGGGGACCTGAGAATTCCTGCTCCGGGTCCTGGGTCACACCTGGCCCGCGCGGCGGTTGTCGGGGGAGGTTGATTCACCCTCGATCCGGTGCGTGTGGCCGGGCCGATCCGATCCGATACATGTGGCCGGGCGCAGGCGCGGCGATCGACACGATTTCGGCCTTCACTGGTCGGTTGGGGCCGGCGCGGGTGCGGCGGGCGTAGCTGTCAGCGTTGGAATGCGAAGAACCGAGACAGTCCGCGTGCCCGGGAAACGCGGGCATGGCCATGGAGGGGGAGCCATGATCGCGGGCGGGCGATCGCCTGGCAAGATCAACTCCGCGGCTGCATCCCTCGGACGCTTGCAAACTTCCCCTTGTTGGAGCGCTTGCCGGAGCTTGAAGATCGCCCCGACCTGCCCCCGCCGTCGGGGCAGGCGCATAGAGCACCGCTCTCCCGGCGCATGCCAGGCCGCCTCCCGGCCTGAATATCGGGCGACCATCGCGCTCCTGCCGACACAGCATGGCGCGGGGATGCGCGGGGCGCTGGTCCGGCACCCTGGACCGTGCTAGGCGAAACCGATGCTTCCGGTGTTTCTCAAGACATTGCCCTTTTTCGCGCTGATCGGCCTTGGCTGGATCGCGGCGCGGCGGGGTTTCTGCTCCCCGGAAGCAACGGCGTGGCTCACGCGATTCGTGTTCTTCCTGCCGCTTTCTGCGATGCTGTTCGGCTTCGCAGCCTCGTTGCCGCTCTCCGCGCTGCATGAGCCGGTCTTCATCGCGGCCTACGCGGGCGCGAGCCTTGCCGTCTATGCGCTGACGGGAGCGGTCGCGCTTCTTCGCGGCTGCACGGTGGCGGAAGCGGCGGTGGAGGCGCAGTGCGGGGTGGTGGGGAATACCGGCTTCTTCGGCCTGCCGATGTTCGTGACGCTGCTCGGCCCGAAGGCCGCGGCACCCATCCTGATCATGCTGCTCATCGACCTTGTCGTGTTCTCCACGCTCATCACGGTCATCATGACGCTGTGGCGGGACAGGCGGTTCGACCTGCACATCTTCCCCTCGCTTGCGCGCGGACTCATCGGCAACCCGATGATCGTGTCGATGGTGGCGGGGGTGCTGTGGTCGGCCTCGGGCGTTCCGCTGCCGGCCCCGGTCAAGGAATTCGTGACGCTCCTTGGCGCGGCGGCAACGCCTTGCGCGCTGTTTGCCATTGGAGCCTCGCTCGCGGGGCGGAATGCGGAGCGGCCTGCGGTCGCGGCCTGGCTGTCGGCGGTGAAACTGCTGCTGCATCCGCTTGCCTGCGCGGTGGTGGCGTTCTGGCTGCTGCCGGTCGATCCCTTCGCGGCGGGGCTGATGGTGGCGACGGCCGCGCTGCCGGTTGCGGGCAATGTCTATATGCTGGCCCAGCACTACGGCGTGGCGCCGCTGCGCGTTTCGACGGCCATCCTTTTCTCCACGGCGGCGAGTGTGATCACGCTCCCGCTCATCATCGCGCGGGTGCTCATGGCATGACGGCGATCTATGTCGATGCGGATGCCTGCCCGGTCAAGGCGGAGGCCGAGCGGGTCGCGACGCGCCATGCGCTGCGGCTGTTCATGGTCTCGAACGGCGGGCTTCGCCCCTCGCCGAACCCGCTGGTGGAGATGATCTTCGTCCCCGCAGGGCCGGACGTGGCCGACGACTGGATCGCCGAGCGGGCGGCGCGCGGCGATGTCGTGGTGACGAATGACATCCCGCTTGCCGCGCGGGTGATCGAGCGCGGCGCGCGTGTTGTGCGGCCTGAGGGATCCGTGCTGACTGAAGCCAATATCGGCCCGGTGCTGGCCCAGCGGAACCTGATGGCGGATATCCGTTCCGCCGACCCCTTCCTGCAAGGTGGCGGGCGCCCCTTCGCCAAGGCCGGCCGATCCCGTTTTCTGGATGCGCTGGAGCGGGAGCTTCGCGCCGCGATGAAGGAAGCCCCATGACCGCAGCCGCCTCATCCCTCCCGAAGGCCGTTGTCTTCGACATCGGCAACGTGTTGATCGAATGGCAGCCCGAGCGCTTCTTCGATGGCGTCATGCCCGCCGCGGACCGGGCGCGGATGTTCGCGGAGATCGACCTGCACGCGATGAACGACGGCATAGACCGGGGCGAGAGCTTTCAGGATGCTGTCTATGCCACTGCCGACCGTCACCCCGCCTGGGGCGCGCAGATCCGCCTCTGGCACGATCGCTGGCTCGACATCGCGCGGCCGGAGATACCGGGGTCGGTGCATCTGCTGCGGGCGCTCAGGCGGAAGGGAATACCGGTCTTTGCACTGACCAACTTCGGGGTGGAGACATTCGCCCTTGCCCGCAAAGCCTATCCGTTTCTCGATGAGTTCGACCGCCGCTATGTCTCCGGTGAGCTGAAGGTCATCAAGCCCGACCCGCAGATCTACGCGATTCTGGAGCAGGACAGCGGCGTTGCGCCTGCCGACCTTCTGTTCACCGATGACCGGATCGACAATATCGCGGCAGCCAGCGCGCGGGGATGGCGGACACACCATTTCGACGGGCCGGAAGGCTGGGCGCGGCGGCTTGTCCGCGAGGGGTTGCTGACGGAGGAGGAGGTACAGCCATGACCATTGAGATCATCGGCCCGGAGGCGGAGGCCCATCTGGACTGGATCGCCCTGACGGAGGCGTTGAAGCAGGGGCATCTGCTGCCGCTCTCGGGCATCGGCGATACGTTTCTCTACCGCGAGGACGATACCCTCCTCTCCCGCTCCGCCTGGATCGACGGGCTGGGCGTCGCGGTGAAATCCGCAACCATCGTGCCGGAGAACCGGCGGGCGGGCAGGCCGCTCGTCAACGGGGTCGTCACGCTGTTCGACGATGTGACCGGCTACCCGCTGGCGCTCGTCGATTTCCATCTGGTGACCAAGTGGAAGACGGCGGGAGACAGCCTGCTCGCCGCTCGGTTGCTGGCGCGGCCCGACAGCAGGCATATCCTCATCGTCGGGGCGGGGGCGGTCGCGGCCTCGATGATAGAGGCCTACTCGGCCGCCTTCCCGGAGGCGAGCTTCCGCGTCTGGGGGCGCAAGCAGGATGCGGCGGAGGCGCTGGCGCTCCGGTATCCCGGCGTGCGGGCGGTGAGCGATCTGGAGCAGGCCGCCAGCACCGCCGACATCATCGCGACCTGCACCATGTCTTCCGAGCCGGTGATCGAGGGGCGCTGGATCCAGCCGGGAACGCATCTCGACCTGATCGGGGCCTACCGTCCCGACATGCGGGAGGTGGATGACGAGGCGATGCGGCGCGCGAGCATCTTCGTCAACGCGCGCGCCACGACCCTTCACCATATCGGAGAACTGATGAAGCCCATCGCGGCGGGTGTCATCACCGAGGATGACGTGATCGCCGATTTCTACGACATCGACCGGGGGGATTTCCGGCGGGAGAGCGCGGAGGAGATCACGCTCTGCAAGAACGGCGGCGGGGCGCATCTGGATCTGATGACAAGCCGATACATCCTCGACGCCTGGCGCGCGCGGAACGGCTAGGCCGTCGCGCCGCGCATGGCGTAGGGACGCTCGTTCACCGGCAGGTGGACGAGCGCCGAGAACGCGCCGATCCCCACACCGATCCACCAGACCAGCGTGTAGTTGCCATACATGTCGTAGAGCGCGCCCCCCAGCCAGACGCCCATGAAGCTGCCGAGTTGGTGGCTGAAGAACACCAGCCCATACAGCGTCCCCATGTAGCGCAGCCCGAAGATCTGCGCGACAAGGCCGGAGGTCAGCGGCACGGTGGCAAGCCAGAGCGAACCCATCGCCGCCGAGAACAGCAGCACCGAACCCGGCGTCACGGGCGCCATGATGAAGGCCGCCGAAACGACCGTCCGGGCGAGGTAGATCCCCGCGAGCAGGTATTTCTTGGAATAGGTCTTGCCCAGCATCCCCGCGAGGATGGTGCCGCCCACGTTCATCAGCCCGATGACCGCAATCGCCAACGCCCCCAGCGCCGAGGTGGAGGTGATGCCGATGGAGGAGAGCCAGCTTCCCGCGCTGATCGGGGCGCAGAGTTCTGTCACGAAGGCCGGGAAGTGAGCGGTAATGAAGCCAAGCTGATAGCCGCAGGAGAAAAAACCAAGAAAAATAAGGATATATGATGGGTCTTTCACAGCACGGGCGAGGACACGCCCCAGGGGTTCGTCCACCTCGGTGCTCGCCCGCTCCGGCGCGCGGATAAGCGGCAGGGCGAACAGCGCGCAAAGGATGGCGCCGGCGAAAATGATGAACACGGTCTGCCACGGGAACTGCGCGAGCAGCAGCTCGGCGATGGGCGCGCCGATGATCTGGCCCGCCGATCCCGCCGCGGTCACCACGCCAAGCGCGAGGGACCGGTTGTCATCGGACGCGGACCGCCCGACGACCGCGAGGATCACGCCAAACCCGGTGCCCGCGATACCGAAGCCCACCAGCACTTCCAGCAACTGGACCATGCCGGGCGTCGAGGCCCAGGCAGTGAGCGCCAAGCCCGCCGCATAGAACAGCGCCCCGATGATGATCGCCCGCTTGTCGCCCCAGCGTTCCGCGATCGCGCCGAACACCGGTTGCCCGATCCCCCAGGCGAGGTTCTGGATGGCGATGGCGAGCGAGAAGTAGGAGCGCGGCCAGCCGAACTCCTCCGCCACCGGGATCTGGAACACCCCGAAGGAGGCGCGGATCGCGAAGTTGATCAGGATGATGATGCACCCGCCGATGAGTATCGGGGTGAACAGGCGGTCGCGGCTCAGGGTGTTCGTCATGGGAGGTCTCCTCGTCCACAGGTTTTGCGCGGCAGGCACCCAGCCGTCAATTGATGATTTGTGATGGAAGCATCACGGAATGCGAAGGATGCGCGGCGGAGGGGTGGTTGTGTCCCTTGCGGGCAGCGGATAGGGTCGCGCGCGATCTTTCAGGAGGATGAACATGGCCGGTGCGGAGACATGGCAGTGCGTCATGGTCTGCTGGGGCACGCGCTATCCCGTGGAAGTTCTGAACCATCTGGTCGGGGAAATCCGCAGGCAGGCGGCGAGCGTGCCGCGTTTCGTCCTCATCACCGAACTGCCGAAGCCGGGGCTGGACCCCGCCGTGATGCTGCGTCCATTCCCAGAGTTTTTCCTGCGTGAACGCTTCCGCCGCTCCGGCTGTCAGGCCAAGCTGGCGATGTTCGAGGAGGGGGTGGTCCCGGTCGATCTGCCGGCCACCTATGTCGATCTGGACACCGTGATCACGGGCGACATGTCGCGGGGCATCGGTTTCATGCGGGACCGGCAATCCGTGCTGATGCTGCAAAGCGCGATCATTCCCTTCGGCGCGTTGGGGCGGCTGGTCTATCGGCTGTCGAAGGGGAAGCACTACGCGCGGGGAAACTCTTCCGTCGTGGTCTGGCACCCGGCGGAGGGGCATTATATCGCGCAACGTTTCCGGGAGCTGGATGCGCGGTTTCCCAATCACGGCGACTTCCGCCCGATGATCGCCGACGAGCGCTTCATCAGCTGGTGTGCGCAGCCTCATATGGCTGCCCTTCCAAGGGATTATGCGGTCAAGTTCACGTGGGAGTTCATGTTCCCCTGGCGCTGGCCGATCCTGCTTCGCGCCAAGCTGCCCTGGGTGGCGGCGCGCCGCGCCCGACAGGCTGCGATCACGCTCAACGGTGAGGACATCAAGCCGGAGGTCCTGATCGACATGCCGGAGGGCGCCGAACTGACCGACAGGAAGGGCCGCAAGCTCATCTGGAGCACTGCCGCGATGGGGCCTGCCTGGAGCCGCATCCTCGACCATTGCCGCGCGACACTCGGACGGACCTGACCCATGGCTACATTGAGCGAAATCTACGACCGCAAGGTCGCCGAAGGCACGTTGCGCGCCGATGCGGGGCAGCGATCCACCCTGCCGCTGCTGGAGACGATCCGCACGGCGCTGGAGACGCAGCCGCCCAAGCCGAAGGGATTTCTCGCTCGGTTGACCCGCAAGCCGCCGGAGCCGATCCCCGGCCTTTACCTTTGGGGCGGGGTAGGGCGGGGCAAGTCCATGCTGATGGACCTGTTCATGGAGTCCGTCGATATCCCGGAGAAGCGCCGCGTCCACTTCCACGCCTTCATGCAGGAAGTGCAGGCGGGGCTGAACGAGGCTCGGGCGCAGGGGGTGCAGGATGCGATCCTGCCGGTGGCGGAGAAGATCGCGACCGAACTCAGGCTGCTCTGCTTTGACGAAATGCAGATCACCGACATCGCCGATGCGATGATCGTGGGGCGGCTGTTCCAGAAGCTCTTCGATGCGGGGGTGGTGGTGGTGACTACTTCCAACCGCGCGCCGGACGATCTTTACAAGGACGGCCTGAACCGTCAGCTTTTCCTGCCGTTCATCGCGCTCCTGAAGGAGCGGCTGGCCGTCCATGAGATCGAGAGCGAGACGGATTACCGCCAGCACCGGCTTTCCGGTGCGCCGGTCTATTTCTCGCCCGCCAATGCCGCTGCCGCGGCGGCGATCGAAGGGATATGGAACGACCTGACCGGTCATGCGCCGAAGCGCCCGATGTTCCTGAAGGTCAACGGGCGGGAGGTGGAGATCCCCGCCTTCCACAACGGCGTCGCGCGGGCGCGGTTCTGGGATCTCTGCGCCAAGCCGCTCGGCCCGGCGGATTACCTTGCGCTGACAGGGGCCGCGCGGGTGCTCATCCTTGAGGAAATTCCGCGGCTCTCCCGGTCCAACTTCAACGAGGCGAAACGGTTCGTCACGCTGATCGACGCGGTCTATGAGGCGCGGCTGCGGTTCATCTGCTCCGCCGCCGACATCCCCGAGCATCTGTATCAGGAGGGGGAGGGGGCATTCGAGTTCGAGCGCACCGCCAGCCGCTTGCGCGAGATGCAGGGCGCCGATTGGGCGGGGGCCACGACCCCGTCCTAGACCCGACGACCTTCCCCTGCTCCGGGCGGCATCAGTTCAGCCGGAAATGCAGCGAATAGCGACCGCCCTCGAATTCGCCGAAAAGGTCGGTCAGATCGGGATGCTCCACCGGTTCGCCGGTCTCGTCGGGCAGCAGGTTCTGTTCCGAGACATAGGCCACGTAGTAGCTCCGGTCGTTCTCGGCCAGAAGATGATAGAACGGCTGTTCACGCGAGGGGCGGCTGTCCTCCGGTATGGAGGCATACCATTCCTCGGTATTGTTGAATTCCGGATCCACGTCGAAAACCACCCCCCGGAAGGGATGCTTCCGGTGGCGCAGGACCTGTCCGAGATGATACTTCGCCTCTGACTTGATCATGAGCGGGGCCTCTTTTTAATCATTGTTACGATTTGCCGGTCGAAAAGTCCATGATCTCGCCGGGCACAATCTGTCTCGCAGCGGTGTCTGATGAACGTTTTGCAAGGGGCAAAGGCGCCTGCTCTCGCGGATCTGATCGCAAATCGGACGACAGCGGCATTTCTCTGGCGCGCCCTTTCGCGTATAACCTTGGAAAACAATAAGACAGAACACGAGGGGCAGATGGGCAGATACCTCCGGCTATCGGTGTTGTTGCTGTTGGCGGCATGCGGCGGCGGCAAATATTCGGCCCCGAAGAATCTCGACGATGCCTGCGCCATCGTGCGCGAACGGCCGAAATATCTCTCGGCCATGCGCCGGACAGAGGCGCGCTGGGGCGTCCCGGTCTATGTCCAGATGGCGGTGATTCACCAGGAGAGCAAGTTCATCGGCGATGCCAAGACGCCGTTCCGCTACACGCTCGGCATCATTCCGATGGGCCGCCAGTCCTCCGCCTACGGCTATGCGCAGGCGCTCGATGACACCTGGGAGGAATACAAGCGCGAAACGCGGAACCGCGGGGCCGACCGCAGGGACATTCACGACGCGACGGATTTCATGGGCTGGTACATGAACCAGACGCGTCAGGCCCTCGGTATTCCTGTGTACGACATCTACAACCAGTACCTCGCCTATCATGAGGGGCGGGGCGGCTATGCGCGGCAGACCTACAGGGGCAAGCCGTGGCTCATGTCGGTTGCGAACAGCATGTCGGCACGGTCGGAGAAATACCGCGCCCAGCTGGTCTCCTGCCGCAAGATCTGACGCCCGCCGCTATTGGAGTTCGGAAAACCGGCGACGCTGCAGGGGGGGCGCCGGATTTCCCGCCGGGATATATCCGGCCCGAGACAACGACCCGTTAGCGAAGCACCGGGAGGTTCAACGCTGCCGCTTTGCCGTCTCCAGGGGGATGTTGAAGAACGACGGCGGGTAGTTCTCCCCGAGTTTTAGCGGGCCGAGCTGTGTCGTCGTCTGGGTGCCCGCCTCGTCGGTGATGATCCATTGCTTCAGCGCGATGGGATTGGAAGAAAACACCAGCCGTATCTGCCCGTATTGCGGGTTCTTCGGATCCTGCGCGATCACATAGGTATCGCTGCCCTGCGTTCCGTGCCCCACGACCATCCGCGCCTGCCCGAGATCGACAGTGGGGGCGAGGATCAGGTTCAGCGGCGTCTTGCTCAGCGGATACTGCTGCGGGCCGGAGTTCGACTTCGCGTCGAAGATAGCCACCTGTCCGCCGCCCGCCATGACGAGGTTGCGAACCGGCGCATTGTATTCGAACCGCATCCGCCCCGGACGGCGGATATAGACGGTGCCCTCGGCACGGGAGCCATCGGCATTGATCTGCGTGAACGGCGCTTCCGCCGTGCGCAGCCCGTTCAGGTAACGCGACAGCTCCGACAGCGGCACCTCCTGCGCAAAGGCGGGCAGGGCCATGAGGAGCACGAGGATGACGGCGACAACGCGGGAGAAGATCTTCATATCGCCTATTTATCGCATCCCGCGCGCTCTGCCATCCCCACGCGCGATCACGGCTCCGGGACCAGCACCTCGCGCTTGCCGACATGGTTGGCGGGGGAGACGACGCCCTCATCCTCCATCTGCTCCACCAGCTTCGCGGCCTTGTTGTAGCCGATGCCGAGCTTGCGCTGGATGTAGGAGGTGGAGCACTTGCGGTCCTTCGCCACGATGGCAACCGCCTGATCGTAGAGCGAGTCCTCGCCATCGGTATTGCCGCCGAGACCCAGAACTGCGTCGATGTCGTCGGCGCGTTCGTCATCCGGCCCCTCGACCACGCCCGACATGTATTCGGGCGGTCCGAAGGACTTCAGATGGTTCACGATCTCCTCCACCTCCTCGTCGGAGACGAAAGGCCCGTGGACGCGGGTGATCTTGGAGCCGCCCGCCATGTAGAGCATGTCGCCCTGGCCCAGCAGCTGCTCCGCCCCTTGTTCGCCGAGGATGGTGCGGCTGTCGATCTTCGAGGTCACCTGGAAGGAAATCCGGGTGGGGAAGTTCGCCTTGATCGTGCCCGTGATGACGTCCACGGAGGGGCGCTGCGTCGCCATGATGAGGTGGATGCCCGAAGCCCGCGCCATCTGCGCCAGCCGCTGGATACAGGCCTCGATCTCCTTGCCGGCGACCATCATGAGGTCGGCCATCTCATCGACGATCACGACGATGAAGGGGATGGTCCGGGGCTCGATCTCCTCCGTTTCGAAGACGGGATCGCCGGTTTCCTCGTCGAAGCCGGTCTGGACGGTGCGCTTGAACATCTCGCCCTTGGCCTGCGCCTCGTGGACGCGGCCGTTGTAGCCCTCGATGTTGCGCACGCCCATCTTGGACATCTTGCGGTAGCGTTCCTCCATCTCGCCCACGACCCATTTGAGGGCGACGACCGCCTTCTTCGGATCGGTGACGACCGGAGAGAGCAGATGCGGGATGCCGTCATAGACGGACAGTTCCAGCATCTTCGGGTCGATCATGATGAGGCGGCATTCCTCCGGCGACAGCCGGTAGAGAAGCGACAGGATCATCGTGTTGATCGCGACCGACTTGCCGGAGCCGGTCGTCCCCGCGATGAGCAGGTGGGGCATCTTGGCGAGGTTGGCGACGACCGCCGCCCCGCCGATATCCTTGCCGAGCGCCAGCGGCAGCCGCATCGCGGTATCGCCGAAATCGCGGGAGGTCAGGATTTCCCGCAGAACGACCTTCTCCCGCTTCTCGTTCGGCAGTTCGATCCCGATCACCGAGCGGCCCGGCACGGTGGAGACGCGGGCCGAAAGCGCCGACATGGACCGCGCGATGTCGTCTGCCAGCCCGATCACGCGGGAGGCCTTCAGCCCTGGCGCCGGTTCAAGCTCATACATCGTCACGACGGGGCCGGGACGGACGGAGACGATCTCCCCCTTCACCCCGTAGTCGTCGAGAACGGATTCAAGCGTACGCGCATTCTCCTCCAGCGCCTCGTCCGGCAGGACATGGCGGGAGATCTCCGCGGGGTCCATCAGCAGCGCCAGCGGGGGATGTTCGTAGTCGGGGTAGCTCGGCACCGGCAGGCGGCGTGGTGCTGTCGCGGCCTGTGCTGCGGGTTGGGGCGCGGTCTGCGCCGTCCGGCGCGAGCCGTGCTGCACCTTGATCCGCCGGGCGTCCGGCGCCTCTCGCGGGGCGCGGTCATCGTCCAGCGCGAAGATGTTGCGCGTGGTGTCCTCATCCTCCATCTCGTCCTCGTCGGCGATCTCGAGCGGATCGGGACGGCGCGACGCGGCGGGAAGGGGGGGCGCCGGGGCCATGACCGGCTCCGGCATCACATCCTCGAACATCTCCAGATCGTCGAAGTCGTCGGCAAGGTCGAGGGGCAACTGCTCGTCCAGCTCCGGCGCGCCTGCGGGAGCGGGTGCGGCAACGGGGGGCAGGGGAGGCCGGGGACGGGTGTTGGCGATCAGCGGCATGGGCCGGCGGGCGCGCACAAGCGGCGGCTCGGA
>NZ_DAMDHB010000035.1:0-39420 GCF_032102465.1 Haematobacter sp.
CGGGATTACACCGTCGAAGGCGCTGAAATTACACCACGTGCGCGGACGCTAACTCGAACAACTCGCTTGCAGCTTGGACGGCGCGGGTAATCTGGCGTGACGAGGGCAACGCCCCAAGCGGCGCCATATGCGCTCGGGTCAGCACGCGAACGCCTGCATCCATCGGCGCAATAACAATCCCGTTTTCCTCATCGAGAGTCGACAAGTCGGGACCAGCTTTCCCTGCAAAGTGACGGTGATATCCGCGCTTGAACACCATGGGAATGCGATAGCCCAGCTTTCGCACCAATCCCGGTGACCAGGGGCCGAGAGCGAGCACGGCATGTTCGGCCTGGAGTGGACCATCCCGGGTCATGACCTGCCAACCGGCGCCCGCTTGCCGCAAGGTAGCGGCGTCGCCGTAGGCTATGGCGCCGCCGCGCGCGGCAAACAGCGCCGCGTATCGGGCCGTCAGTTCACCCGGATCGCGGCACGTCCAAGGCGATGTCCAATGCACGGCACCGGCCAGTCGCAGCCGCAAGGTCGGCTCCGCCTTCGCCGGATCATCGCCGGACTGGGCGATCGAGTGGACGCCATAGTCGCGCCCGATGCGGATGGCATCTGCGGCGGCCTTCTCGAACCTCGCCGGGTCTCTGTAGATTGCCCGCCAGCCGCGTTTCACGATCAGGTTTTCGGCGCCGGTAGGTTCAATGAAACGGGCATGATCCTCGCTGGCTCTCAAGACGAGGCTGCGATAGGCGGCAACGGTCCGCGCGTAGCCCTCGGGGGCCGAATGCGCAAAATAACGCGGGAGGGGACCGGCCAGTGCCGGCAGATCGCGCAGACGCCAATCGACCTCATTGCCGCGTTTCAGCGCGACCCTGAGGATTCCCGAAAGCGTGCGGGGGAATGCGTAGGGCTCCACCGCTTCGGTCTGAATAATGCCGGCATTGCCATAGCTGGTTTCGCGGCCCGGTGCCTGACGGTCAACCAGAACGACCTGGCGCCCGCTTTCCTGTAAAGCCAGCGCGGTGGAGACGCCGACCATTCCGGCGCCGAGCACGATACAATCAGTCATGAGCCTCTGGCCTTGGGCAAACAGTCTGCGTTGAGAGCTGCGAGCTGCATCATCAGAACGTAAGCCGGGAATTGTAGCCGGTCACGAAGCCGATGAAGCGCGAAACATCCACCATGTCGTCGCCCTGATAGCGGATCGTATAGCCGTCCGTCCGTTCCACCCCCTTGAGGTAAGACAGATATTCGGCAGGGAGACGGTTGCGGAAGACGATCTCCAGCAGCGGTTTGTCAAGCGTGAACACTTTGGCGGAGCCGGCTCTGGCCAAGGCCGCTTTCACGCCGTCGCGCACCTTCCGATGCGCGACGGCAGGGGTGAGCGTGATGGCAGACTGGGTAGAGTAGACCTGCTTCACCGGCACCGTGACGATATCGCCGATGCATTCCGTGATCTCTTCAAGAGCAACATTGTCACCCGACGCCATCAACACGGGCACACCAAAATGCCCGGCGATGGCGGCGTTGATACCTGCCTCCGGCATGACTTTTCCGTTGATGCGCACCTCGGCAAACGCCGTTCCGCCGATCGTGTGCGACAGTACCCCGCCAATATGGCTGGCACCGGCGTGGTAGCCCAAGAGAATAGCGCCGACGAACGGGTCGAGTTGGACGCCCTACATCATCATCAACGGGCGTGGCCAGGAGCGCACGATCTGGACATAGTCGGGGAGCCTGTCGATCAGGATGCTCTGCCCATTGCCTCTCTGCAGCCCCACTTTCGGCCGCAATCGCTGCTCAAGACGTTCTGGTTGTGCTGCGAGCCGAAGACCCGCCTACGGCTGATCCCGGCATTGAAATCAGCAACAGCGGCTACACGCTCACCTACGCTGCCTATCAGCGCCTTGTCGCCTACAAAGGTTCGTCCACGGAAGTCGGACCTGAACTTGCCGAAAGCTGGTCCGTGGATGACAGCGGCTTGGTGTGGACCTTCAAGCTGGCCTCCGGCCACAGGTTCGACGACGGATCGCCGGTGGACGCCGCCGCGGTAAAATTCAGCATTGATCGCCTGATGAAACTCAAGGCCGGTCCGTCCGACGCCTTCCCTGTCCTGAAGGAAGTCGAGGTCGTCGATCCGCAGACGGTCCGCTTTCACCTGAGCGGCCAGTTCGCGCCCTTCATCTCCACCCTCGCGGTCTCGGGCGCAGCCATCATCAATCCCAAGGTGATGGAGCATGAAAAGGACGGCGACATGGCGCAGGCCTGGCTGGCCGAGAATACGGCAGGATCCGGCCCGTACCGCATCGCCAACTGGGAACGCAATCAGACCATCACCCTCGATCGCAACGAACATTACGGTGGTCCCGCGCCCGCGCTGAAGCAGGTGCTGATCCGTATCGTGGGTGACGTGTCGGCGCGCCGCCTGCAGCTTGCCAATGGCGATGCCGACATCATCGAGCAGGTTCCGCTCGATCAGGCCGAGGCGCTGCAGAAGGATCCCTCGATCGTGGTCGAGAGCAATCCGAGCATGTATGTCGACATCGTCTACATGAACAACCGCAAGGCGCCGCTGGATGATCCCAAGGTGCGTCAGGCGATCTCCTATGCGCTCGACTATCAGGGGCTGATCGACGGCATCATGCTGGGTCAGGCCAAGCAGATGCGCGGCCCGGTGCCCAGCGGGATGTGGGGCCATGATCCGCAGGGTTTCCAATACAACCAGAATATCGAGAAGGCGAAGGCGCTGCTGGCGGAATCGGGCAAGACCGGCATCAGTCTGACATATACGTTTTCGCAGGCCGATCCCGTCTGGGAGCCGCTTGGTCTCGCATTGCAGGCAAACCTTGCCGAGATCGGGATCAAGCTCGATCTGCAGGGCGTCGCCGACACCACGAAGCGCGAACTTGCAGCAACCGGCAAGACCGACCTGTCGCCGGGCGCCTGGACGCCCGACTTCGCCGATCCCTACATGTTCATGAACTACTGGTTCGATCCGGCCAGGATGGGCGGCGGGGGCAACCGTTCCTTTTACGAAAACCCAAGGTCGCGGAACTGATTAACGAAGCGGCCAGCATCGTCGACGAGGGCAAGCGCAAGGACCTGTATATCGAGGCGCAGAAGATCTCGACGCAAGAGGCGCCCTACATCTATGTCATGGAAAAGAACGACATCTTTGCCCGCCGCGCAGCGGTGGAAGGCTATGTCTACAATCCCATGCTGATCCAGGTCTACAACTTCGGCACCATGTCGAAGACGCAGTGAGAAAAGGCGGTGGCGGACGTTTTCCAAGCGGTCCGCCACAGCGCTTTGCCTGCCAGTGGAATTGCTGCCGCCATCTGACGCACAGCGTCCATCCGGTTTCCACTTCCCTCAACGCCAGTTCGGAATCCACCCTAACAGCAAGGGCTGATATCATGGCAATCACCCGCATCATCATTCCACCGCTGATCCTTCTCCTCTTCGTTGTCTTCGGCGTCGTCGTCATCACATTCACGATCTCTCACCTCATCCCAGGCGACCCCGCCCGGATGATTGCCGGGGATCGCGCGAGCGCCGAGACCCTCGAAAACGTCCGACACAATCTCGGGCTGGACAGGCCGGTCGTCGAGCAATTCAACATCTATGTCGGCAAGCTCCTGCAAGGCGACCTCGGCACGTCGCTGCGGACCAATCGTCCAGTGACTGCCGACATCAGAACGTTCCTGCCGGCGACCTTGGAGTTGGGCACATTCGCGCTGCTTCTGGCGATCGTGATCGGTGTGCCGCTCGGTGTGCTTTCGGCTGTGTACAAGGACGGCCCCATCGACCAGATCGCACGGACGGTATCGGTGTGCGGCATTTCCATGCCCGTCTTCTGGTTCGGCCTGATCCTGATCTACTTCTTTTACGCGAAGTTGCAGATCCTGCCCGACAGCGGGCGGCTGGCGATGGGAATTGCGCCGCCCGATCGCATGACCGGCTTTCTGTTGATCGACTCTTTGCTGCAAGGTCGCTTCGATCCTTTCCGCAGCGCCGCCTGCCATCTGATCCTGCCTGCCTTCGTGCTGGCCTTTGCGAACATGGGTGTCATAACCCGGCAGATCAGAGCCTCGATGCTGGACGTTCTGCAGGAAGACTACATCCGCACCGCGCGCGCCTCCGGCCTGCGCAAGGGCATGATCATCTTCAACTATGCGCTGCGCAACGCCCTCATCCCCTCGATCACGCTGCTGGGGCTGGCGTTGGGCGACCTGCTCTATGGTGCCGTATTGACCGAAACCATCTTTGCCTGGCCCGGCATGGGCACCTATGTGGTGACCTCGGTCAGGACGCTCGATTTCCCTGCCATCATGGGGTTCACCATCGTCGCCTCCATCGGCTATGTGCTGATCAACCTTCTGGTCGATCTTGCCTACCTGCTGGCCGATCCGCAGATCAGGGAGGTCTGATCATGAGCATCGTCCAGTCAACTGAACCGGCAGGCGCGGCCAGGTTGCGCGGCGCAAGATCCCTGTCCAGAAGGTTCCATTATCTGTGGTACCTCAGCCGCCGCAGCCCGCTGACGCTCATTGGTGTGGCGATCATCATCCTGGTGCTCATCCTGATCGTCTTCGCGCCCTGGATCGCGCCCTATGATCCCGACAAGATCTCGCTGACCGCGCGGCTGAGGCCGCCGAGCATGGATCACTGGTTCGGCACCGACGAAGTGGGGCGCGACCTGTTTTCGCGCGTCGTCTTCGGCGCGCGGGCATCCTGCGGCGCGGCCTTCATGATCGTGCTGATCTCCACGACCATCGGAGTGGTGATAGGCTGCCTCTCCGGCGTGCTTGGCGGTCGCTTCGATACCGGCATCATGCGCCTGATGGATGTGATCATGGCGTTGCCGGCGCTGGTGCTGTCCATGGCGCTGGCTGCGGCACTCGGGCCCAGTCTTTTCAATTCGATGCTAGCAGTCGCCGTCGTGCGCATTCCCGCCTATGTGCGCCTCGCGCGCGGACAGACATTGTCGCTGCGCGAGCAGGTTTTCGTGAAGGCATCGCGCAGCTATGGCGCGTCGCCGCTGTATATCCTTCGCTGGCATATCCTGCCCAACGCGATGCCGCCGATCATCGTGCAGGCGACGCTCGATCTCGGCGGCGTGGTGCTGATCGCGGCCGCGCTAAGCTTCATCGGTCTGGGTGCGCAGCCGCCGACGGCCGAATGGGGCGCGATGGTTTCGAGCGGACGTTCCTTCATGCTGGACCAATGGTGGTATGCGACCTTCCCCGGCCTTGCCATCCTCATCACGGCGATGGGGTGCCATCTGGTCGGAGACGGTATTCGCGACATGCTCGACCCGCGCCTGAGGGGGAGATGATGGCCAATTCCGCACAAGACCCTTCCGAAGCCCTGTCCATCAGCGGCCTGTCGCTGGAGTTCCCGACATTTTCCGGCCCCGTCAAGGCGCTGGACAACATCTCGATCGAGATCGGCAAGGCCGAGATCGTCGGCATTGTCGGTGAAAGCGGCCGCGGCAAGTCGGTGACGACGATGGCGGCGACCGGGCTTCTGCCGCGTGGCCGCTACGACATCACCGCCGGTTCGGTCAGCCTGTTTGGCCGCAACACGCTGGCGATGGACGACAACCAGTTGCAGCACGTGCGTGGAAAGCTGGTGTCAACCATCTTTCAGGAGCCGATGAACGCGCTCAACCCGTCGATCCGCATCGGCAGGCAGTTGACCGATGTGATCATGGCGCATGAGAAAAGGACGCTGGCCGAAGCCAGGCGCATCGCGCATGACATTCTTGCCGACATGCTGATCGGCGAACCCGAACGCGTGATGCGGGCCTATCCGTTCGAACTTTCGGGCGGTATGCGGCAACGTGTTCTGATCGCCATGGCCTTCTCGTCCAATCCGGGCCTGATCATAGCGGACGAGCCGACAACCGCGCTGGACGTGACGGTGCAGGCGGTCATTCTGAGATTGATCCAGAACCGCGCCCGCAAGACCGGCGCCTTCGTCGTCTTCATCTCGCACAATATCGCGGTCGTGTCGCAGCTCTGCGATCGGCTCTACGTCATGTATGCCGGGCGCATCGTCGAAAGCGGCGCGACGCGCACGGTGCTGGAGGCGCCGCAGCATCCTTACATGCAGGCCCTGTTGCGCTGTCTGCCTGAACGCGTGGCGCCAAAGCAGGAACTCGAAGCGATACCCGGTGCCGTGCCGGACCTTCTGCATCCTCCCGCCGGCTGCTATTTCCGCGCCCGCTGCAAAGAGGCGGTGGAGCGTTGTTAGGCGGAGGCGCCCTCATTGCTGGGTGCGCAGGCGCACAAAGTGTCCTGCTGGCGGCGCGCGCCCGTCGTTGCCGATCTGGAAAGCGGAGGACAGGGATGAACATGACGGTCAACACGCGCGAGGAGCCGGTTCTGGCCGTCGCCAACCTCTATGTCCGCTTTCCGGCATCGCGCAACTGGATGGGCCGGCCGACATCCTTCGTGCATGCGGTCAACGGCGTCGACATCGCCGTGCGTGCCGGCAAAAGCCTAGGGGTTGTCGGCGAATCCGGCTGCGGAAAGAGCACGCTGGCACAAGCGATCATCGGGCTGGCGCCTTATCAGCAGGGCACGGTCGCCATCCATGGTCAGGATTTCCAATCGGCGCAAGGCAAGCAAAAGCGCGATATCAGACAGAAAATGCAGATCGTCTTTCAGGATCCGCAATCGTCGCTGGACCGCCGCCTGCCGGTCTGGCGGTTGATCAGTGAGCCGCTGCATATCCGCGGCGGGCTCGGCGACGCGGAGCTTCGGGCGAGGGCCGAAGAGCTTGCCGTGTCTGTCGGCCTGCGGCCCGAGCAACTGGATCGCCTGCCGCACGAATTTTCCGGCGGCCAGCGCCAGCGCATCGCCATTGCCCGCGCCATTTCGACCGACCCGGAGCTTTTGGTGCTGGATGAGCCGACATCGGCGCTCGACGTTTCTGTCCAGGCGCAGATCATAAAACTGCTGCTCAAGCTGCAGCGCGAGCGTGGCCAGGTCGTTGAATCGGGTCCGGCGAAGGAAGTTCTCGGCGCCCCGCGCCATCCATACACGCAAACCCTGCTGGTTGCAGCGCCCAGTTTCGAGACCGCCCTGCCGGAGATTGCGGAAGTGCGTATCGGCGAACTGCCGAACAATCGAAAACTGCCACACGGCTACTTCTACCTGGAACGCTGCCTCAAGGCTGCAAGTGGATGTGAACGGCAGCAGGCCCTGCACAAGATTGACGCGGCACACCAGGTCAGGTGCCATCTGAAAGAGAACTTTACGACGTGTCCTGCTTGCTGAGACGAATGCCACAAAGCCACTTCGTCCGGTTCTGCTGCAAACTTTCTAGAAACCTGTGATTGTTCAGTGGAGTTGAGGTCTGACTCGAACTTGCTGCATGTGCAGGATGGTGTCGCTGATTTCGAGGAGAATCAGCGCGATTGAACGCAGATTTGGATTGACGAGGCCGGGACCGGCGGGCTTCGTTGTCGAGCAGACGGAGATCGACTGCGATTGCGTATTTCTTGACGTTCGGGCCGCGGGGGTCAGCGGCGTACAAGGACCCCCTCCCGCGCTGGACAAGGCATCCGCATTGCAGTTGCAATGAGTAAGGTCGCGAGGCTGGAAGCATTGGCGCGTGGCCGCGGAAGATGGCTTGCGTCCAAAGACTGTCCATGAGAAGCCATCTGACGCGCATAGGCTCCAGCCTTCGGTGACGGTGTCGTCCCGGTCAAAGGGGTTTTGCGCATGTCGAATGTTCCGCTTAACCGCAGTTTTCTCTTAGATCCGTTGATCTGCTTCCCTGTTCGGCAGCCTTCGCCCGAGATCGACCCGGGTGCATGCTTCGGTCCGTGGTCAGAGCTTTGGCCGCCAACATGATGCTGGTTCAATGCAATTCCGATGTGCCCGTCTCCTTGGCGTGCTCGATGCGATCGGCGTCAGTCCTGAGCACGGCATCACCGGAACCGCGTCCTGTGGGGACCTCGAAGGCCCGCGGTCAGGTGGGCAGAAGTCTGGAACCTGTATCTTCAGCCAGCATGAAGCACCGGAATGTCACAGCGGAAGTCGGTATCATCCTTCCACATGCGGTGCAGGATCACGGCGATGCGGCGGGCCAGCGCAACCATCGCGCGCTTGGCACCACGACGGTGCGCAAGTTTTGCCGCCCAAGGTCGCAGTCAGCTCGCCCGTCCACCAGTCGTCGGGAAAACAGTCCACCGGACTGTTTTCTGATCCTTCTCATACATCATGACGGTTGCCGCCTGGCACAGCGCGCGTCGAAGGTTGATGTCGCCTGCCTTGGTGATCCTGCCCGAGACGTCGCGTTCGCCTGACGGGTTGCGAGAGGGCGTCAGGCCGACCCACGGTCCGACCTTCTTTGAGGATATGAAACGGGCGGGGTCACCGACAGCGGATCGATAAGGTCAACGCCACAACAGCGCCGATTCCGGGCATCGACATCCGCCGACGACATCCTGGATCCTCTTGGGCGAGTTGACGGACATTGCGTTCAAGACCCGCCAGCTCTCGCCGCAGTGCCGAGCGGCGCGAAGCATGGATTCCGTTGCCGCTTCCCGCATCGGATTGCCTGCCGCCAGTTCGCGGATATGCTGCTCGAACCTGCTACGGGATATGGTGCCAACCTTGAGCCCGAAGTTCCACAGTAGCCCGCACAGAGACATTTCCAGCGTGATAAACCCTTGTTGCACAGCCTTGCGGGCACTGAGCACCGCTCTAAGCCTCCTGTGCAGACACCGGTTTGCAATGAACGGCTCGAAACCAACCAAGATGAGGCAGACGTGCAATACTCTCGACATCCCGTCGGTCCGTCTGGATCGGCATGGCCTTCAGGGCGCCTTTTACTTGTCGGGTTTCCATCAGAACGACAGTAGTCTCGTTTCTCACAACCCACGATACAACCATTGCGACAACGGGCCAGTCTCAAGTCCGACGGCAGCATTGCGCCGTCCTGATCGCGGTCCAGCGCAACGGCCCTTCGGGTTCACTGGCCACCTGAGCCTCCTTCAAAATCTTTCCATGCTCACTGATCACGCAGAGCGCGGTCATCTCCAGCGACACATCTAGCACGACAAACAGCTTCATCCCGCGGTCCTCCAGGTGCATCCGATACGGGAATGGCGCCAGCGTACACTCGATCTTGCAACGGTAACGGGCGGGTTGCGAGACAGGCCCCGTTACGGTATATCATTCTCATTTTATAGCCAGAAGAAAACGGTTGCGGCGAGGGCGATGGCTGAGAGGAAGAAGATGGGACATCTGGCGTATCGGGTCGCAACATGCCTCCAGTCCTTGAGCGACCGAACATGATCTTGATGCGGTTGCGCCGTTTGTAACGCCGCTTGTCGTATTTCATTGTCTTCTTGCGAGACTTCGGGACCGGGGATACAGACCTTTATCTCCTTGTCTTTCAAAGCATCTCATCACCAGTCTGCATCATAGCCCCTGTCGGCCAGCAGCCAACCCGCTTTCGGCAGGCTGCCGATCAGAGCCGCGGCGCCGGTGTAATCACTGACCTGAGCAGCCGTCATGAAGAAGCGGATCGGGCGGCCATCCGCATCGGTCACGGCATGAAGTTTGGTAGTCATGCCGCCCCTCGTGCGCCCGATCAGTCGCCATGCCCCCCTTATGGATGGCCCGCCCCTCCCGCCGACCTCTGTGTAGGATGCCTGCCCGAAGGGCATCGCTGCAGAGTGCCAAACGCTCCGGCGGGTCATACTGCCGTGGCGGATCTTGCCCGGGAGCGGGAAGCCGTCGTCTGCTTCGAGTCGACCGGCGGTCAGGAACGGCAGTCCTGGGCGCACCTGGAAGCAGAAGGTGTTGCAGCCCGCCAGGTTCCTCCCGCTCAGGTAAAAGCGTTTGCGCAAAGCCGTGGCACACGCGCCAAGACCGACCGTATCGACGCCGAACTCATCGCTCGCTTCTTCGCCCTCCTCCCCGAAGGGGGCCGAAGCCTTCCCGAATAAAAACTGCGCATTCTCAAGGCGTTGATGTCAAAACTAGCGCAGCTGGTGGAGATGCGCAGGCAATTGCTTGCCTAAATCTGCGCGCATCAGAAACTGGGAACCGCTGAGATGTTTGAGGACGTCGACACCGAGTTGAAGCAACGGATCGACAGCCTGATCAAGGAGCTTGAAGACAGGATCATCCGGGCCATTGTGAGCGATGATCACCTATCGGAGATGGCCACCGTCCTCCGTTCCATCACGGAGATCGGCCCGGTTGCCAGCACAATGCTGATCGCCGAAATGCCTGAGATCGGCACCATCACCGGTGAAGAAGCGGCCGCACTCGCTGGGTTGGCCCCGGTCGCGCATGACAGCGGAACCCTCCGCGGAAAACGGGCGATCGCCGGTGGTCGCCGTGTCCTCCGGTAGGTGATGTTCCAAGCGGCCTTGGTTGCGGCACATCAGAACCCCAGCCTGAGATCCTTTGCAGATCGCCTTCGCAAGGCGGGGAAACCGCACAAGTTCATCATAATCGCTGTCGCCAGAAAGCTGGTCACCATCGCGAATGCGTTGTGCAAAAGCCGTCAGAAATGGGCGGACAATCCAACCTGACAGATACAGTTGCTAGGAGGTGCAGGCGAGAGGAAATGGACCGACCGGACGGACCCGGTGCGTGGAGGCCCTGGCTTTTATAAAGGCCTCCGAGGCCGAACATTTGTTGAGGGCCACGCTTCGCGGATTACCCATTTGGGCGCGCCAGCATCAACCGGCGACGCCGGATAGATGTCAGCACCCGTCATGCTCGGAAACCACCTCGAAGCGCTTGCCAAGGGAGAGCCGCCCATAGATGTACAAGCTTACGCTGCTGATCCCATGCTCTCGGCACAGTTCCGGCACCGCAACGCCGCCTTCGGCCTGGCAGCACCGCCATGATCTGCGGTTGGGTAAATCGGGTCTTCCTCATTCGAATCTCCTCAACTCACGGCTCACGCCAGCCCCTTAACCATGGGAGGATTACCAATGCACGCTGACCTTCATTTGGGTCAGGCGGGCCCAACGGGTGCCGGTGCGCATCACGTTCGATACCCCAGCCGACAAATGCAGCTCCTATCCGGATCCACTGCAACGATCACGGTCTTTGCCCCGGACGGAGAGCTAGCGCCGGGGCTATTTCAGAACTCATCTTTACAGGGACCTAGAATTTTACAGGGACGTAGAATGAAGCTCTTCCATAAGGTTAACTCAGGGCATCAGCGCAAAGGGACGAGGGTCCGTTACTGTCTTGACTGACGTCCCGGTCGCCCGCCTGGGTGATGTGATGTCCCGCCTCGTCTCCGGGTTGCGCGAGCCTGCGGCAAGCGGACCGACGATGCTGTTAAGCGAGGCGATCACCGTCAGCGTAAGGTCTAGCCACAAGATTGTGGTGCCAAGGCGCCGGAACTTTGGCCCGCCGGTGAGGTGATCGCGCCCCTGCTTAATCGGCTACGCGAAGCGGCGTGCACTGCCGATTTGCCGGTCCTCGCCGCCGCGGTCTCCCTCGGAAGTATCTGTCGAAATCAGTCTTCCAACCGGAGATGGTCATGCATGTGATTATCGTCGATGTGCCTGCCATGACAATTTCTGGCCAGCAAGGCGAGTCTGAAGGCCAGTCATAAGACAGCGTAAACGCTGGTCGCTGCCGGTCGTGGTGGATCGATGCTGTGTTGCGCGATTGGGTACTGCGTGTAACACTATCGCATGTCCTGAGCCGGGCTCCGGCCTGGTTCTGTCTCAGAACTCCTTGCCGCGAAAGGCCCTCGGTGCCATCAGGGTGGCGGTCATCAGGGCCGCTCCCGAAACGCCCATGACGCCCGCCGCACCGAACGACCCGACGGCGACCCCTGCGATGATCGGGATCGTGAACTGCGCGATGCGGTTCGCGGTCAGGCGCAATGAGAGTGCAGTTCCGCGCGCGGCTGGAGGCGCGATCACCATGGTCAACGACACGGTGCTGGTCAGCGCGATGCCGACGCCGAAGCCGGTGAGGGCCAGACCTGTCGCCAGCCCCCAGACAGGGAGGGGTAGGCTGATCCCTAGCAGCCCGACCCCGCCGAGAAGGGTCGCCACCAGCAACAGTCGACCGCGGCCCAGAAGACGAACCGCCCGGCTGAAGCAGATACGCGACACCATTGCAGCCCCCGCGCGCAGGCTCAGCAGGATACCGATTGTGGCGGGAGCGATACCGCGTTCCATCCCGAGCAACGGCAGGAAGGCAAGGATCAGGTCCTGAGAGGCGACACAGATGCTCCCGAGAAGGATCAGCCACGGCAGGCCCGGGGTAGCGGCGATCTGCGAAAGCGGGATTTCCGCCTGATCCTTGGCGCGCTTGCGGCTTGGCGCGACCCGCATCAGCCGGAGTATTGCCAGCACCAGGAGCGCCGCCCCTAGAACCGGAATCGCGGTACCATGGTTCTGCCCCTCCGTCGCGCCCAGAAACAGCGGCCCCACGGCCTGACCTAGCGAGATGGCGACCATATAATTGCCCAGCATCGCATCACGATGCATCCGGCTGGAACTGCGCGAAATCAAAAGTTGCATCGAGGCCAGCACCAGTGTCTGCGCGATGCCCAAGACTGCCGTCGCCGCCAGCAGGCCGGGGAGTGACGGCGGCAGCAGCCACAGCGCGAGGCAAGCGATCAGTAGGCCGATGGAGCCTGCCAGTGCCGCGCCCTTGGCGCCCCCGCGATCATTGAACCGGCCAAGGAGCACCGTCAGTAAAACCGGCAGAATCGCGAAAGCCGCCGACAAGAACCCGATGACCTCTGGGCCGAAGCCCGCATCGAGGGCGGCATAGGTGGTTAGGATCCGGGCCAGCGGCACAGTCGCTTGCACCAGCAATCCGGTCGCCAAGATCGGTAGGAGAATCGGCGTCATGATCTGACGCCGGGGTCTTTGGGTCACTCTGTCGTCCTATGCCGCCTGAACAGGGAGCGTCGCCCCAGCCCTCAACAGAGCCTTGGTGTAGTCGTGCTGCGGGTGGTCGTAAACCTGCGCCACGGGACCCTGTTCGACAATCCTGCCCTGATACATCACCAGAACCGACGTTGCGAAATCCCGTATCAGCGCCAGATCATGGGCGACGAAGACATAGGACAGCCCGTAGTCGCGGCGCAGATCCTTCAGCAGATCAATCACTTGCGCCTGGATCGACACATCAAGCGCCGAAACCGCCTCGTCGCAGACGATCAGTTCCGGCTTCAGGGCCAAAGCACGGGCGATGGCGATCCGCTGGCGCTGCCCGCCCGAGAACTGGTGCGGATAGCGGTCCGCATGATCGGGTTTCAGTCCGACCTGTTCCAGAAGTTCGCCCACTTGCGCGCGCCATTGCCCGCGCGGTAGGACATCGGGATGGATCGCCCAGGGTTCTGCGATGATCTGCTGCACCGTCATTCGCGGATTGAGCGAGGCGGTCGGATCCTGGAATACGAACTGTACCCGACGGCGCATCCTGTAGTCCTCTGCCCCGGTCAGGCCATTGAACGGCTGACCGTCGAAGTGGATCGTTCCCGAGCTGGGCTCATCGAGCGCGAGGATCATCCGCGCGAGCGTCGACTTGCCGGAGCCGGATTCCCCGACGACACCAAGTGTCTCGCCCTTTGCCATGGTGAAGGAGACGTTATCGACGGCCTTCACCGGCGCCGTCTTCAGTTTGGAGAACTGGCGCGCGAGGCCGCCGTAGACCTTCGAGACATTTCGCACTTCCAGAAGCGGCGTGCCCCCTGCATCATCGGCGGCGGTGGCAAAGCCTTTGCGCCCCGGCACCGCGTCCAGCAAGCGGCGGGTGTAGCTGTGCCGGGGATCGTTCATCACCTGCGCCGCGCTGCCGGTCTCCACGATCTGGCCCGCCTGCATCACCACCACGCGGTCCGCCACGCGTTCCACGACCGAAAGGTCGTGGGTGATCAGAACCATACCCATGCCGTTCTCGGTCTGGATTTCCTTGAGAAGCTCCAGCACCCGGGCCTGAACGGTCACGTCCAGCGCCGAGGTCGGTTCATCGGCGATCAGAAGCTTCGGTTTCAGGGCGATGGCCGAGGCGATCATGATCCGCTGCCGCTGCCCGCCGGAGAACTGGTGTGGATAATCCTTCATCCGCCGTTCCGGTTCGGCGATGCCGACGCGGGCCAGCAGTTCGACCACGCGTGCCTGCGCCTGATCGCCGGGGGTGCCATGAACACGCATCGTCTCGGCGATCTGCCAGCCGATCGAATAGACCGGGTTCAACGCCGCCAGTGGATCCTGAAAAATCATCGAGATGCTCCGCCCGTTGATCCGGCGGCGCGTCTCGTCATCCGCTTTCAGCAGGTCCAGCCCTTCGAACAGGATCTCGCCCTGTGAGATGGCGGCGGGCGGTGTCTCGATCAGGTTCATCACTGCCGAGGCGCTGACCGATTTGCCCGATCCGCTTTCGCCGAGGATGGCGAGCGTCTCGCCCGGATCGACATGCCAGCTCACGTTCTCCACGGCGCGCACGACACCTGCACGGGACGGAAACTGGATCGAGAGGTTCTTCACGGAAAGAAGGGGTGCCATGGCTTACCTCGCTTCGGTTTCAAGGCGCCAGCGTTCCACAGGATCGGTAACGATGCGCAGCCAGTTGGACAGCAGATTGAGGGACATCGCGACAAGCATGATCGCGAGGCCTGGCCAGAAGGCGAGCCACCAGGCGGAGCCGAGATAATTGCGGCCATCCGCCACCATCAGGCCCCATGTCACGTCGGGCGGCTGGATGCCGATGCCGAGGAAGCTGAGCCCGGATTCGACCAGCATGACGAAGGCCATCTCCAGCGCCGCCAGATTGATGAGCGTCGGCAGCAGCATCGGCGCGATGTGGCGCAGCAGGATGCGGTTCTTTCCTGCCCCCATCGCGCGGGCGGCAGTGACAAACATGCGTTGCTTCAGCTCCAGCACCTCTGCACGAACGGTGCGCATGAAGATCGGGATGCGCGAAACGGCCAGTACCAGCACCACGTTTATCACGCCCGGTTCGAACACGAAGAGCACGATCACCGCCAGCAGCATCGACGGAAAGCTCATGATCGCATCCGCCAGCCGGAGGAGAACCGCTCCGACCCAGCCACCGCGATAGCCGGCGACGAGGCCGAGAAATCCGCCGACCAGCATCGCGACAAGGACGGAGCTGCCGGCGATAAGGAGGGTGTTCTGGCTAGCGACGATGATCCGGGCTAGCAGGCTTCGCCCGAGCGCGTCGCCGCCCAGAATGAACATCCAGCCGTTTTCGATCGAAAACGGCGGCGCGTTGCGTCCGCGCAGGTTGAGCGAGCGGGCCTGTTCCGCCAGAAGCGAGGGGCCGATGATCGCACAGATCAGCACGATCAGAAGGAAGATCAGCGATGCCGTGGCGTAGCGATCGCGCAACAGAGACCGCAGCAGGACCGAAGACCTGCGACGCCCGGACGCGACCGGCAGCTTAGCTGTGGCGGATGCGGGGGTCGACGAAGGCATAGGAGATATCCACAATGATGTTGATGAGGAAGACGGCCAGCGCGGTCACGAGGATGGCTGCCTGAATAACCGCGAAATCACGCATCAGGACGGAATCGATCATCAGCTTGCCGATGCCGGGAAAGCCGAAGACGGTTTCCACGATCACGGCACCGTTGACGATGCCCGCGGCCTGGTCGGAGGCCACGGTGATCACCGGAAGGAGCGAGTTGCGCAAGGCATGGACGAAGATTATTGTCCGGGCCTTCACGCCCTTGGCCTTCGCCGCCTTGACATAGACCGAGGAGAGCGCCGTCATCATCGAGGTGCGCATCACCTGAACCAGTACCCCCGCCGGGCGCAGCGTCAGCACGGCCACGGGCAGCACCCAATGCGCCCAGGTTCCGGTGCCCGAGGTCGGCAGCACGTTCAGCGTGACGGCGAAGATCAGCACGCCGACGATGGCGACCCAGAAGTTCGGCGTGCTGGCACCGATCAGCGAGATCAGGCTGGCGATCCGGTCGAACAGTCCGCCGGGTCTATAGGCGGCGAGCGCGCCCGTGACGATGGAGATCGTCAACACCAGCGGCATGGTCACCGCGGCCAGGGCCAGCGTGGTCGGGAACGCTTCCAGCACCATATCGAGCGCGGGGCGCGAATAGCGCAGCGACTGGCCGAAATCACCGTGGAACACGCCGCGGATGAAGGTGCCGAGTTGGACCAGCAGCGGGTCGTCGAACCCGTGCAGCGCGTTGTACGCGTCGATCTGTTCCTGCGTTGCCTCCGGCGGGA
Source organism: Haematobacter sp. (assembly GCF_032102465.1). Taxonomy (NCBI): domain Bacteria; kingdom Pseudomonadati; phylum Pseudomonadota; class Alphaproteobacteria; order Rhodobacterales; family Paracoccaceae; genus Haematobacter; species Haematobacter sp. The sequence continues at coordinate 16,217 of NZ_DAMDHB010000035.1, forward strand.
GGAATAGCTGTGCGGGAGACCCGGTCATTCGGGCCAGGATGAAGACGACGATGACGAGGAAGACTAGCGACAAGATGCTCTGCATCGATCGCTTGAAGATGAAATCGCCCATGGGGCACCTCCGATCGGGGACGGGAGGCCGGGGCGTTCACACCCCGGCGGGCGGTCAGCTCGAGGTCAGCTGAAGTTTAGACAACTGCAATTCGACCGCGTTGGCTATGGTCGGTGTGAAGTCGACCCGGGGACCAACGCGCATGTAGTTGACCATGTAGAACAGCGGCACGTCCGAAACGATATCTTCATAGATCGTGCGGAAGACCTTGTGATAGGCGGTCGCACGGGCTTCGCCCGACAGCGTCGAGGCTTCCTCGATCATCGCGTCGAGTTTGGGGTCATGCAACTCGCTCTGTCGTCCGTTCGAGTGATACTTGAAGTAGACGGTAAAGGCCGCATCGCCGCTATTGTTGTCATGCATCGTCAGGAAGATGTTGGGCTTGCGGGCAGGGTCGAAGGGCTTGTTGGCCACCTCCAGCCATTGCGACATCTCCAGCGTTTCCATCTTCACGTTCAGTCCGACCGCGCGCAGCATCTCGCCCACCGCCTGCACGAATTCGTTGCTGTTGGCGAACATCGCCGGGCGGCCGATCAGCCGCATCTCCGTCTCGACCGGCACACCATCCGCCTTGGCCTCGGCCAGCAGGCGCATTGCCTCCTCGGGGTCGTATTTCCACGGCACCAGATCCGGGTTCCAGCCCAAGACATTGGGGCCGACCTGCTGGGTCGCCACCTTGGCCTGATCAGAGATTATGGTGCCCAGGAATGCCTGGCGGTCGATGGCGAGGTTGATCGCCTTGCGCACCCGGACATCGTTCAGCGGCGGGATATCGACACTGAGGCGGAACATCGCGCTGTCGGAATTCGGATAGACCTTGTCCATCTCCGCATTCGTCGCATCCTGCGGAGCGATGGAAAAGGCGAGATCGGCCTCGCCGGTCTGCACCATAGCAGCCACGACCGAAGATTCCGCGCGCCAGACATAGGTGGCCTTGGTGATCGTCGGGGCAGCCCCCCAGTAATCGTCATTGCGCTCGATCACCACGTCCTGGCCTTGTGTCCAACTGACGAAGCGATACGGTCCGGTGCCAACAGGCTCGTTGGTATAGATGCCCTTGGGGGTATTGGGCGAAGAGATCGCCATCTGGGCCAGAAGCGTCGGCAGGATCGGGCTTGGCTTTCCGGTGGTGAATTTCACGGTTAGCGGATCGACCGCCTCGGCCTTGATATCCACTCCGTCGAAGTATTTCGTGCGGGTGATACAGGTCAGCGCGGGGTCGGTCGTCCGTTCCAGTGTTTTGATGACGGCCTGTGCATCGAATGGCGCGCCGTCATGGAAGGTCACTCCGGGATGCAGCCTGAAAGTCCATTCCGTCGGGCTGTCCTGAGTCCAGCTGTCAGCCAGCCTCGGGATCAGCGAGGCGTCGTTATAGTTCAGCTCGACGAGCGTTTCGACCACGTTCTGCTTGATGATCCTGCCGATCACCGAACGTGGTGTTTCGCAAGGGTCAAGCCGGTCCGGCCCGGCGGGCAGCACGATCTTCACTTCCGTCTCCGGCCCGGCCAGGGCGGGAATGGCGGCTGTCGCGGCCAGCAGCGTCGCTGCGGCCAGAACTCCCAGATGTCGCATAAGGCTCCTCCCTTTCGACAATGTCGGTGTTATCCCGCGCGGCGGGTCATCTCCGTAAGTGTCTTGCGGATTTCGGCGATCTTCTGACGCTCATGCTCCTCCTTGGCACGGACGGCAGGCAGGATCCCGGCGGCGGTCTCCGGGGGGAGGGTCACGATGCCATCGGCATCTCCCACCACCAGATCACCCGGCATTACCACGCTTCCCCCAACGGCGATCGGCCGGTTCAGCACGCCGGGACCGTTCTTGTAGGGGCCGCGATGAGTGACCGCGCGGGCATAGACCGGCAGCCCTAGTTCGCGGATCGCATCGACATCGCGGATCGCACCATCGATGACGAAGCCCGCAAGACCGACCGCCATCGCCTTCTGCACGATGATCTCGCCGATCAAGGCTTGGGTGACATCGCCGCCGCCATCGACGACCATCACGTCACCCGGGCGCACTAGGTTCAGCGCTGCATGGATGGCGAAGTTGTCGCCCGCGCGGGTCCGCACGGTAAAGGCGGTGCCGATGATCGCCTGTGCAGCGTGATAGGGCAGCAGCCCAACGGCACCGGGCAGGCGGTCGAGGCAGTCGCTGATGATCGAGCTTGCGGTCCCGCTATAGTCGCGTAGCAGATCGGCGGGCACCTGCGGCGCCGCCGGATATTCTCGGATCGTCATGAATCCCCCCAAGACGTTTGGCGTGGCATCGCCACGTCAGCAATCGTATGGCTTCCTTTTTTAACAAAAAAGCGATATTAATTGACTATAATTGGTGCACTTTTTGCATGGATCGCACATGTTTACTATCAAACAGCTCGAAGCTATCTACTGGTCGTCCTCGCTCGGCAGCTTCGAAGCGGCAGCGGAGTACCTGAATGTAGCTCAGTCGACGATCTCGAAGCGGATCAGCGAATTGGAGAGCCATTTCACCGATCCACTGTTCGAGCGCTCGGGCCGTCAGTCGGTGTTGACTGTACGTGGCGAGACGATCCGTGATATCGCCGAACAGATGCTGCGCCTGAATGACCGGCTGGTCAGCTCTGCCCGTGGCAGCGATGTCGCGCCGATGAGGGTCCGGCTTGGCGTGACGGATCTTGTGGCGATTTCCTGGCTGCCGGAACTGGTAGGGCGGATCGGGGACCGTTATCCGGGCATTGAGATCGAGCCCGAAATCGATCTCAGCAGCGTTCTTGTGGAGCGCCTTATGGACCGAAAAGTCGATTTCATCATCTGCCCTTACAGCACGCTGCTGCCGCAGTTCGTCGAAGCGCCGCTGGACGATCTGGCGCTTGAATGGATGTGCAGCCCTGGTCTGATCGATGGCCGGACCGAGTTGACGCGTGCAGAGCTGCTGGACCTGACCTTGCTGTCTCAGTCCTCGTCCTCGATCCTGCGCCCCATGCTGCATGCAGTGATCGATAATGAGGCCCTGCGGTTTCGCAAGCGGATCAACTGCAACAACATGGGCGCCCTGGCGGAAATGGCAGCGACGGGCATGGGGATTACCATCCTGCCGCGCAGCTTCTTCGGACGCTACATCCAGGCGGGGCGCCTGCAAGTTGTGCGCACGCCGCTGCCGCTTCCGAAGCTCAACTATTACGGCACATACAGGAACGACTCGTATAGCGACTTCTTCGCAGCAGTCGCGTCCATCTGTCGAGATATCCGGGGCTTTTCCGACGAAGCCTTTACTCAGGGCCTGACCTGATGGATTGCTGAGGAATAACAATCCAATCCAGATACACAAATACACACTGTTTATCGGACAAAAGTGACCCGCCGCTGATCGTTCATCCAGCCGCGACTTGAACCTGGTGGTTGTGCCAATGTCCGCAGCGTGAGCGATTGCCCGACGTGCGGAGCTTTTGAAACGCCCAGCAAGGCTGAGGATTGCGGCGGTCAGGGCCAGCCGGTGTCTGGCATGTCAGGCCGAATACGGGCGTTCAGTTGACGTCGGCCGTCCCAGTAGTGATCCCGACCCGGGCGTGAGCCCGGTTGTGGAACAAGGTCTCGTTGAGCAGTTCGTCGCGCATGTGTCCGTTGGATCTTTCCACGAAGCCGTGTCTCGCAGTGGCTTAACTAGTCGTTCAGTCCGGGCATCTGGTGGATCGGATTGCTGCTCTGACCGCATGCGGGGTTATGGCGCTTTCGTAATGAACTTGGCCCATCCTCCATACTAACGAATGGATCGCGTCATCAAGCCGTGGAATCAAACAGCTAAGAGTATTCGAGACACCAGATATCGAGACCCATTCGTCTCGCCCACCGAGCATGGAGCGCAGGGCGAGCGCCCGATTGCCGGGTCGCTATCATCCCCCGAGGAGTGCTATTCGCCGAGATGATCGAAGGCGGGATCGTCGATGACCGACAGCAGCAGGGCGGAGACGCGAGCCCGCTCTTCCGCGTCAAACGGCGTGAACCCGGCGAGATCGAGAAACCAGAGACCCTCGATGGCCAGATAGGCGAGAGCCGCCCGGTTGAACCCGGCGCCTTCGCTCATGGCCGCGAAGCGCTCCTTGTGGTGCTCACGCCCTTCGGTCGCGTCCCAGATCCCCGAGGTCATAATCTTGGCGCTGACCTCGTCCAGCTTCGAGCGTTTTTCTAGGGAAGAGATCGCCCAGCCCTTCAGAGCCTTGGTCCTGCTGTCGGGAAGGTCATTGGTTGCCTCGTGACGGGCCAGCAGGTAACGCTGGCGCACATGGGCACGTACCGCGCGGTTCAACTCCTCGCGGTTTGGGAAGTGGTAGATGACACCGCTTTTGCTGATGCCGGAATGCTGGGCGAGACTGTCGAAGCTCAGCCCCTCCACTCCGCGCTCTAGGATCAGTTCCAGCGCCTTGTCCAGCAACTCTGAACGCGAACTGGGGCGCCCGCGTTGTCGGCGGGGCGGGCCTTGTGTCGCATCTTTCGAGGGCAAATCCATGGTTCTTCGTCCCTGTGGTCAAAAACCAGAAACGTGTCCTAGCGAGCAATTCTAGTGCGAATTGCGGCATACATTCAACCGGGCCGCCGGTGATATCTGCCTTCGTCCCGCCGCTAGGTCTTTCCGATTATCGAGAACGGCGGTGCAAGATGGAACTGCATTGCACGACGCTGCATGCCGGCTTGCCAGAATAGCCAGCCGCACAGCTCTCACCTCTCCGGCGACTGCAGCACAAGCGGACCGGAGCCTGCGTAGAAATATCTTGACAGATTGAGAGAGCAATATTTACTGCACCGATAGGTCAGTAATTGTCGGGAGGCAGGGTGAAACCGGTCCCCGCAAGGCAGGGCGGATGCCCGCCCAGACAGGAAGGGAAGTGCAATGTCCAACCCGCTGAAAGCCATGGTCAAGAAGGGTCAGTTCATCCGGAACGGCTGGCTCTCCCTTCCCTGTGCATATTCGGCCGAACTGATGGCTCGCCTCCCCTGGAACAGTCTGACGGTGGACCTTCAGCATGGCGTCCAGGATTTCCAGAGCCTCGTCGCCTGCTTCCAAGGTATGGCCGGCTCAAAGGTTGTGCCAATGGCGCGGGTTCCGCAGAACGCGCCCGGGATCATCGGGAAGGTTCTTGATGCCGGCGCTTGGGGCGTGATCTGCCCCATGGTGAACACCCCCGATCAAGCGCGCGCGTTGGTGGAGGCCTGCCGCTATCCGCCGGACGGCTCTCGGTCTTTCGGACCCAACCGGGCCGCGGGATACGCGACCGACGTGCCCTATCACCATTTCGCCAACGACGAGATTCTGGTCATCCCGATGATCGAAACGCGCGAGGCGCTAGAGAATTCTGAGGCAATCCTCGCGGTTGCTGGGGTGAGCGGGGCCTATATCGGGCCGAGTGATCTCGGCTTTTCGCTCGGGCTCGGGCCAGCCTTTGACCGCGACGAACCCGAAATGCTTGCGGCGTTCGAACGGATCCGCGCCGCTGCTCATACGGTGGGGAAATTCGCGGGCATCCATACGCTCAGCGCCGCCTATGCCAACAGGATGCGCACCGCAGGCTTTGGGTTGGCGACGATCGGTAGCGACGGCTTCTTTATGCAGCAGGCCGCGCGCGCCGCACTTGAGGTTTGTCCCGCCGAAGGTTGAGCCGCGTCCGGTTTATGTGCCGGCCCACCGCATGGCCGCCCTGTTATAGCGGCTCTCCAGACAGTCACAAAGGACGCTTAACATGTCAGTTGCCGACAGACTCGCGGAGCGAGGGATTGCGTTGCCCGCGGCCTCGACTCCGAAATATTCTTACCGGTCGTCCAAGCGCGCAGGAGACTTGGTCTTCCTGTCAGGCGCAGTCCCGCGCCTGCCGGACGGCACCTTTCTGGTCGGCCAGGTCGGCACGGATGTCAGCATCGAAGAAGGCGCCGAAGCGGCCAGGCTTTGCACGCTGCATCTTCTTGCTGCGGCCCGCGAGGTCACCGGCACGTTGGACGATATCGAGTTTCTCAAGGTCAACGGCATGGTCAATGCGGCGCCGAGCTTCGGCGGGCACGCACAGGTAATGGAGGGTTGCTCCCGCCTTCTGATCGAGGTGCTGGGAGAGCGGGGCAGCCACGCAAGATCCGCAGTGGGCATGGGCTCGCTGCCGTTGAACGTCAGTGTGGAGATCGAGGCGACATTGCGCGTGCTTCCCGAACCGGTCCGGACGGGCAGTTAATTCCGCAGGCTGCAAATGGATCCCGACGGTCCGCAACCGATTCTGGCGCGGCCGGTGCTTCTCGAGCCCGGTCGCGCCCCGAAAGAGGCGCCTGCCAAGATGTCTACCGCTATCACTCCCTCAACCATCACATCGCTGAATTCGATCTGCCCCGATGCACCCTGGCATCTGCGCCCGCCCTCCTGGACAGAGGTCCTCGCCGCACGCAACGACGCGTTAGTGCGGACGCCGCTTCTGGAAAGCGCCCGCGTGAACAAGATGTTGGGCGGGCGCCTGCTGATGAAGGCCGAAGGGCTTCAGGTCACCGGCAGCTTCAAGGTTCGCGGTGCGCTCAACCGGATCGCCGCGCTAACGCCGGAAGAGCGGGCGCGCGGCATCATCGCCTTTTCCTCAGGCAACCACGCCCAAGCGGTCGCCTGGGCGGCGGCCCGCTTCGGGATCAGGGCGCTCATCCTGATGCCGGAGGGGGCGCCCGCGGTGAAGATCGAGCGAACACGGGCGCTTGGCGCAAAGGTTGAACAACATGACTGGCGTGTGCATAGGTCCCGCGAACTCGCCGCCCGGATCGCGGCCGAGCGCAACATGGTTCTCATTCCGCCCTTCGAAGACCGCCGCGTCTTGGCCGGAGCGGCAACGCTGGGACTGGAATTGGTCGAGCAGGCCACGGCAATGGGGGTGGCGAGCCTCGACGCGGTACTGACAGGATGCTCCGGCGGGGGTTTGCTGGCCGCAACGGCCATTGCGGTGCGGACCCTTTCGCCCACGACAGAACTCTGGGGGGTCGAACCCGTGGGCTACGAAGATCTTGCCATGAGCCTGGCGCAGGGTGCGCGCGTCACGCTTCCGCCGGGGCCGCCGACGATCTGCGATTCGCTCAACGCGCGCACCACAGGGGATCTGACCTTCGAGATCCTGCGCCGGACGCTCTCGGGGGCGATTGCGGTGACGGATGCCGACGTGTTGCAGGCCATGCGCTTCGCCTTCGAGGAATTCAGGGTGGTCGTCGAACCTGGTGGTGCCGCAGCCCTTGCGGCGCTTCTCGGCGGGAATTTTTCGCTGCGGGGCCGGACCGCTGCTGTTGTGGCTTCCGGGGCGAATGTCGATGCATCGCTGGCCGCACAGGCACTGACTGGGGAGCGGGTCCCCGCCATGGCGCCTCCGTGAGAGAGCTGACCGCCGCGGCGTGCGCAGTGGTGGTCCCAGAGACATTGGTGCTGCCCAAACGGAAGGTCTCGCACCGGGCCAGTTATGTTGACAGCAGAATTTTTTCGCTGATTACTACACCGAAAGGTCAGTTTAAGAATCCGGCGTAGTCCTCTGAAAAAAAAGTGGCGAACAAGCTTGATGCGCGCTTTCTCAGCCGCTTTCACCAACCGCCCACAATCCGCGAAAGTGCGGAGACAAACCACCACCGACAGCTCACACAACAGGGAGTTTGAAATGAATCTAATCAAAATCATGCAGGCCGTGGTTTTCGCCGTTCTGGCCGCAGGCACGCCCGCCTCGGCAGATGTCATCAAGTCCGGGGCAACAGCCACCGGGGTCCCGTTCAACTTCCTCGACCCCAAGACCAATACGATGAGTGGCTTCATGCTCGACATCGCCAACGAGGTCGCCAAGCGGGGAGGGTTCGAATTTGATCTGCAAACGGTCGATTTCGCGTCGCTGGTGCCGGCGCTTCAAAGCCGCCGAATCGACATCATCACCTCATCCTTCTCGATCACCGAGGAACGTTCGAAAGTCGTCGATTTCGCGGAGCCGATCTACAGCTTCCACCAAGGTCTGCTTGTGCCTGCCGGCAATCCCAAGAGCCTTGCCAACTACGACGACATGAAGGCCGCTAAAATCGGCACGAACATCGGCAACAGCGCCATCGCTGCGGGCCGGAAGCATGACATCAACTTCGAGCAATACAGCTCAATCCAAGACGCGCTGCGCGACCTGTCGCTTGGCCGCATCGACGCCGCGATGGTCGACATGCCCATCGCAGACTGGATCATGAGCGCCAACTCCGACTACAAAATGGAGTGGGTCGAAGGCTTCGAACCCTTCTTCACAGAGTATTACACCTTCTCGGTGCGCAAGGGTGACACAGAGCTTCTCGCTCGGGTGAACCCGATCCTCGCACAGATCAAGACCGACGGCACCTTGGCCGAGCTCATCAAGAAATGGGGCATTTCGGTCCAGATCGCTCCGTGACGTTTGGCCTCCGGCGGTGCCCCCGCCCATGCGGATGGGGGCAATTCAGACTTCAAGGTGACGACGATGTTGGAAATGGCTTCGACAATGCTCGAATTTCTGCCTCTGTTCTACACAGGGGTATGGACGACGCTGCTGCTGTGGCTAGGGGGGCTTGTGCTGGCGACGCTGCTTGGTGTGGTCTGGGCGATGCTGATCTGGCTGAAAGTTCCCGTGCTCGCGCAATTCGCGTCCGCATTCATCCTGTTTGTCAGAAGTGTGCCGATCCTCGTGCAGATCTTCTATATCTTCTTTCTGCTGCCGGATATCGGCATCGTGCTGACGCCTTACTGGGCGGTGGTTTTCGGTCTGGGGCTGGCATTCTCGGCCTATATGGCTGAAGTCTTTCGTGCTGGCATCCTGGCCATAGACCGCGGCCAGTTCGAGGCGGCGACCTCGATGGCGATGCCGCCGCTTCTGGTGGCGCGGCGTATTGTCCTGCCGCAGGCGGTCAAGACCTCGCTTCCGGGCTATGCCAATGTCGTGGTAATGATCCTCAAGACGACGTCGCTGGGCTCTGTCATCGCGGTTCCCGAGATCTCGCGTACCGCCTATCTCCTCGTCCAATCCACGTTGAAGAGCGTCGAACTCTTCAGCCTCTTGGCGCTCATCTACATCGCCATCAGCGTGCCGCTGATCGTGCTGATCCGGCGGATGGAACGAAAATGACCCAGATATTCGATACTTGGCTGGGCTTCATGCCCGACCTCCTCAAAGGTTTGTATCTGACGCTGATCATCTCCTTCGGTGCCATCGCGCTCGCCACCGTCTTCGGCCTGATCCTCGAAGCCATGCGCTGGGGCGAGCATCCGGTCCTTACCAGAGGCAATTCCGTTCTGGTGATCATCCTGCGTGGTGTTCCGACGCTGGTGTTCATCTACTACGTCTATTTCGTCTTTCCCTCGATCGGGATCGACCTGCCGCCGATCGCGGCGGGTATCCTCGCGCTGGCGATCTCGCATGCCCCCTACATGGCCGAAAACATGCGGCTGAGCATCGAAGCGCTCGACAAGGGCCAGTTCGAGGCGGCGAGTTCGATGGGAATGGGCAAGGCCCTGATGATGCGGCGCGTGGTGCTGCCCCAGGCGATCAAAAGCTTCCTGCCACCCTATGGGAACTCCATCGTGATGGCCATCAAGGATTCGAGCCTCTGCGCGGTGATCACTGTCGCCGAGATCACTCGCCAAGCCCAGATCATCGCCGCGGAGACCTTTCGCACGCTCGAAGTCTTCTCGCAGGCCGCACTACTTTACTGTGCGATCTGCGCCCCTCTCATTCTTCTAATCCGCTTCATGGAAAGCCGGATCTCTCGAAAGGTCTGAAAATGATCGAGTTCAAGAACGTTGAGAAATCTTACGGGCATGTCCAAGTCTTGCGCAGCATCAACGCCCATATTCCCGAGGGCACGGTGACTTGCATCATCGGCCCCTCCGGGTCAGGCAAGTCGACCATGCTGCGCTGCATCAATGGGCTAGAGACCTACCAAGGCGGCGATATTTTCGTCGACAACACGCGCGTCGATCAGAAATCGGCAAAGGCGCTTCGCAAACATGTCTCGATGGTGTTCCAGCGGTTCAATCTCTTCCCGCATCGCACCGTGCTGGAAAACGTCATGGAAGCGCCGATCTACGTGCATGGCGTGGAGCGGAAGGTCGCCGAGGCGCGGGCCCGCGAACTGCTCGAACGTGTCGGACTCGGTCACCGCATGTCGGTCTATCCGCCGTCACTCTCGGGCGGCGAGCAGCAGAGGGTGGCGATCGCCCGCTCCGTGGCAACCGACCCCTCGGTCATCCTGTTCGATGAGCCGACCTCGGCGCTCGACCCCGAGCTTGTCGGCGAGGTGCTGCAGGTGATGCGCACTCTGGCCGAGGCTGGCCTGACCATGGTCGTGGTGACGCATGAGATCGAATTCGCGCGCACGGTTGGCGACAAGGTGCTGTTCATCGACAAGGGTGTGATCGTCGAAGAGGGCGATCCCAAGGAAGTCCTTGTGAACCCCAAGGAAAAGCGCACACAGGACTTCCTGCGCCGCCTGCTGGAGCGGTGACACGCGGCGCGGAACCCGCATATCGCACAGAGGGCGAAAGTCTGCGGTATCAAAGAGACCCTTCTCGTAAGGCGTATCCGAATATAGCCTGCGCGGCCGAGCATGGTGGGCCGATGAGCGCGCCGCTTGCCCCGCGGAACGGGCGACTCTCGCGGTGATGGGCTGTGATCTGATCGGCATCAACTGGGCGGCGCTCATGCGGTTTCACGGCGATGATCTGACCGTCTGATATCCCTCGGACGCGGCCCGCACGGACATGGCCGAAGCGGCCATTTGCCAATGTTATGGCGTTCTTCCAAACTCAAATGCAGATAGTGGCGGGGCATTCATCACCCTCAGTGCAACGGGCTATATTCATACAGAATTTTTACTTCGTTTGTGAATCCTCCCCCTGAGACAAGCTGATCGGGTCGGGTCGGGTCGGGTCGCGGCAACGCCAGCGGCGCAGGCGTTTATTGGCATTACGATCCGCGCCTTTTTGCCGAGGCGATTGTGCGTCCCAGAACCATGTCTGGGTCACGACTTCCGCCCGCAGATGCGGCCAGTCGATGAACCCGGTGCCACGGTCGAAAATGACCGACCGACGCGCGTTCCGGGGCAGGGGAGCCAGAACTGTGGACGCCGGCCGAGGTATTCAGATTGGCAGTTTAACCTGAGCAGATTCCGCTGGGTGAACGCACGTTTTCGGGGAGGGGATCACGCAGCCCGGCGTTTCAGTCGGCCCAAGCCGAGCAGGGCGACCAGACCGGACAGGAGCAGCGGCACCCCGGCCGGGAGGGGCACCGGGCTTGGATTGGGTTCCGAATCCAGCAACGGCGATTGCGAGAGGAAGCCCGGAGTCATCGGTGTTGCCACAAGATCGCCGGTAGTCTTGAACATGAAGGTCGCCGTGTGACCTGCGTCGAGGAACGCGCGTCCAGACCAACTGGTCAGCGAGGCGTTGAATGTGAAATCGAAATACTGCAGCGCGTTGTCGGCATCCCGGATATCGACGCTTGCCATAAGCAGGTGATCCGTCACAGAACCGGACTTGCTGAAGGAATCGTGCTGACCGCCGGCAACCGTTTCCGGCGTCCCGCTGGTGTCGACAAAGAAATCATCATGCCCCATGGCGTAATGATTTCCGGATGGCCAGGTGCGCAGGCCAAATTGGAAGGTGCCTTGATCCGGGAATGACCAGGCGGCATCAACGAGGGCATAGACGCTGAACGTGCCTGTGCCCGTCAGCAGGAATTCCTCGGCAATGCTGAGCCATGTAGAAATGTGAGGAATAGGTGAAACATCCGGCTCCCCGCTGCGGCTGACACGAAGATCGGCCTTGATCTCACCTGTCGTGGTGTTGCCTGATACCGTAGCCGCAAAGGCGCCCGAGCCGAAGACGCCGCTCGCCGCCCCGCTCTTCGAGAGAACATAGGTATCGCTGGTGACGTCCTCCCAATCTTCCGTGACGGAAAATTGTGTATCTGGACCAACGGAACCCGTGCTGCCAATAAATGAGCCTGAGATTGTCGCTGCCTCTGCAGGTTGCAGGGTCAGCGACAATACTGCGAGGGTCAAGGTGTAAGTCATCTTATTCATGGTCATTCCCCTATCGCCTTCAAAATACAGTCACCGCCGGAAGGGATGCGGCTATCGGTCAAAGGCTAAGACAGGGCAACGCGACGCGCTTCACCCCGCCGGGTGAAACACGTCGAAATGGTGGTTCGGAAATTCTTCGCGGACCCCTGCTCAGGCCTTCATGCCTGCGACTATCCGCAGCAGATCGGCCTGCCCTCGGGCCCCCGTCTTGGCGCATAGGCTTTTTAGCTGACTGCGGATCGTCTCACGTGAGCGGCCGGCTTCGCGCGCAATTTCGTCAACCGTCCGGCCGGCAATCAACCCGTCCAGAACCCGGACCTCGCGCGGCGTCAGCCTGTAACCCGATGCAAACAGATCAATATCCACAAAGCGGCCGGGTCCGTGCAGGGACTCTAGCGTCACACAGACGCCCGGCCCCTCGAAGATGCTGCGTTCACGCTCACCCTCCATCCGGATCAGCGTCACGCGCATTCCGCCCACCAGCAGTCGGCGGTGCTTCGGCCCGTCATAGCTGTGCATCAGCATGGCATTCAGCAGAGATTGTGCCATCGGTTCCGAAAGGTGAAGGCGGCCGAGGGGATCGAGGCCGACATCCGGCCCGAACATGCGCCGAGCCAGATCGGAAGACGTCCTGATCCGCCGACCGCTGCCCACCACTACCATCCCCATGTGCAGCGCGTCGAAAAAGGTAGCGCCAAGCTCGGTGCTCTGTGCGGCAAAGCTGGTGCGGCGATAGAACTCGCCAGCCCGCATCAGGTGCGGAGCAATACGCGTGAGCTGTCCGGCCAGCCGCAGCAGGTAGTCTTCGGAGGCGACCGGCGTCATCAGCGAGACGATGAGCGAACGCTCTCCCTCGCGATCGACGCCGATACCTATTGCGGACCGCGTTTCTATGGGACGCAGAAAATCCGCGTAGAATTCGGTCTTTTCAAGAATGTGACCGGGCACGCTCCTCTCGACCACATTTGCCTGTCCCGTCGGACTGACAACGCAATGCTGCACCCAGGGGCTAATGTGGTGATAATAGCCGGCATAGTCGGCGATGTCGTCATCGCTGCGCCCGCTGACGAGGCCGACGCTCGCTTCGCCATTCTTCAGATCGTTTGCATGCAGAACGGACCAGCAGCCGGGCGCCATTCCCGTCAGGCGGTCGAGGAAGGTTTGCCAGGTGCTTTCGCCCAGCAAGGAGGCGTAGATCAGCTCGATGAGTTCGCTGTCGCTGACATGTGTTTGCATACTGTCTCCACTCGCTCTGTTCACTCGTCTTCGTGCATGACCAGTTGCTTGAGGGTGCGGCTCCGGGTGCTCAACCTGCCCGGATCGAGCAATTCTCCAGAAGTTCAGTATCTTGCCCATTTTCTGGTTTCACCCATGGACATCCAATCCTGTCCGCCAAACGCCACAACGGCAATCCGGAGCACATCTTTTTCGAAGTCGCGCCGGAACACGATTGTTAGTCGATGACCCCGGCCGCCATGCCGGACCATCCAACCTTCAAGCGGCCCCGCAAGCCGTATGCCCGACAATGGGTTCGCAGCGATGGCACCGCGCAATTCGTCGATCTCGTCAAGTTGGCGCTCGGCAGCCTCAAAATCGCCCTGCGTAACCTCCAGGATATGCTCTACGATGCCGATCAGGTCACGACCGACCAGCGGGTGTTTGCTCTGCCGCATCAGGATTTCGTGCTGTTCTCTTGTGCAGCCCGTAGGATGGCGAGGCGATCGCGCGCCCGGGATGCGAAGGTGTCAAGAGCCGCAACCGGTTCCCATTGATCAGGCGGCAAAGCCAGACGGCGTTGTACCTCGGCTTCCAGAAGGGCGCGTTCACGCTCCCTGGACGCCTTGGCGCGGGCCATTTCGCCGGAAACCGCGGCGCTGACCTTCGGATATTCGCCGGCATCGACCAGTTCGCGCGCGAAGGCGAAGGCCGCGTCGGTAAAGCTTACGCTCTGCTTGTGAACGCTCATCTCGTTAGCCTCCGCCGGTGCTCTGTTGGAACACCGTATCGCCTTTTCCCGCCCTTTGCAGCTCTGGATACAGTTCCGCAGGCCTGCGAAATCACGCTGCAGGTCGTGCTGAAAGCGATTGGAACAGTTCTCTCGGCTCATGGCTGCGAGGCGCGGTCGCAGGTGCGATGGGCCTGCCCGCGGCCTTAGCATCGTGCTTTATCGCTCCTGCTGCCCAAGGCCGCGTGCGATCTTCCGTGCGCGCTCTCTAGCCTGTGCGGTCAAGGTGGCGGGCATACCGTCAGGGTCGTCAACAAGATCCTAGGTTGGGGGGGAAGCGGGGAGTTCTGCAGGGTCATCCGCACTTTCTTCCCCTGTCGAGGGGCCGTCCGGTGTCTTGACCCGCAGCACCGTCACTCCGGCAGATGGAATATCTGCGACGCTGGGTGGCGGATACGGGAACCGCTCCCCATTCTGGCTGGCGACCAGTGGCCGGAACTGCCGGTCCTCGTAATACCGGATGTGCCGCGCCCGGATCGGCGGCTGGCCCTGCGGCAACACGATCACCTCGTCGAGAGGGAAGCGCAGGAGTTCGCCCGGTGTCATCAGCGGGCGCTCCTCGGAGCGGCGACTGAGGCTGGCGCTCTCGCTCAGCGACCGCACCCGCCGGCCGCTCTCGCTCTTGGCGACGACGGTGCGCTTGCCGAGCAGGTCCGAGATGGCCTCGGCGGTATGGGTCTCCTGCGGGGTCATGAAGAGCTGCACCGGGGCGCCCGCCTGCAGGGCAAGACGGGCAAGGCGGCCGTAAAGCTTCCGCTCGTACAGTGCCGCCAGCGACTGGCTGATGAGAAGAAGCGGCCGCCGAAGGAACGGATGGTCTTGATCGCGGTCTCGACGATCGGCATGCGGCCGAGCTGGTCGAATTCGTCGAGCAGGAACATCACCGGATGGGGCTCGTCCCGGCCGGGCTCGGCGCGCTGCAGGGTGGCGATGGCATCGGCGAAGAGGAGCCGGACCAAGGGCGCCAACGTCTCCAGATCCTCGCGCTTCATGGCGATGTAGAGCGTCTGCGCCTCACGCCGGAAGCTGGCGAAGTCGAAATCCGACCGTGAGGTCACCCGCCGCACGTTCGGGTCCTTCCAGAGCGCGAGCCCCGCGCCCTCCAGCACCGAGACGTAGCTGCCGAGGATCTTGTCCTATGCCATGTTGCGCCAGCTTGCGATGAAGCGGCGCACGACGGTTGATGTGGTTTCGGGCAAGCTGCTTTCAGGCCTGAACTGGCGCGAGGATGGCCATTCGCTGCTCCGCGAAGACTGACAGGCGGCCCAGCCGGACAGGGCTTGCGGCTCGCTAGACGGCCGTTTTGCGCCGCATCACCGCGAGCCTTTCGGCAAGCCGCAGGGCGGCCGGGTCACCGCCGCAGGCGCTGGTCGCCTCGGCGGCGGCTGAAAGCAACAGCGGACATGCTTTGCCGATGAAATCCGGTGTGATGCGCGATGCTGGGCCCGAAACGGCCATAGCTGCCAGAAGCGCGCCGCCAGGGCCAAAAACTGGCGCCGCAATGCCGCCGATATCCGGGCTCAGCTCACCCGCCGAGGCATAGAAGAAATTGTCGCGGATCGTGTCATATGGGGCGCCGGAACTGCCAGAAAACGCCAGCAAAACCCGCCCCGCCGCACCAACCGTAAGCGGCAGGCTGTCGCCTTCGCGGATCACGAAACGCAAAAGCTGTTTTGTCTCGATCCTGTGCAGGCAGACGCGGTGATCGCCTTCGCGCACATGCAGCACGACGCTTTCATTAGTCGCATCCGCCAGCCGCTGCATCGCCGGGATCACCGCCTCGCGCAGCCCGTGATAGCGGCGGTAGATCTCGCCCAGTCGGAAAATCTCGCGACCGATGCGGTATTCATCCCCCTCGCGCGAGACATACTCGGCCTGAATCAGCGAGTTCAGCAGCCGCAGCGCGGTGCTCTTGTAAAGACCGGTGCGCGCGGCAAGTTCGGTCAGCGAGAGGCTGTTATCCCCCACGCCAAAGGCAGAGAGCAGTGACAGCGCCCTGTCCACCGCCGCAACGCCACCATTCTTGCCATCGTCACCGGTCATGTCGGGCCCTCTTGCTGGTCAGCTATTATAAACAATGGTTTGTGCCGCCGGAAGGTAGACACTCACTTCCTCGCCCGAAATAGCCTCATCGGTCTCGACCCGCAGGCTGTCTTGGCCGACCTGGACTGTATAAAGCGTGCGCACCCCGAGATAGTCCCGCCCGGTGATCCAGCCCTTCAGAACCGATGCCGGGCGCGCATCTTCAAAGGGGCGCAGCCGCAGCCATTCGGGGCGAATTGCGATGCGGCGGCTTTGGCCAGGCACGGCGGCTGCGATTTCAGGCAGCGCGATCGCCTGGCCATCGGCAAGGATCCCGGCAGGCCCGCCGTCGCGGCTTTCCACCTGGACGGTGAGGAAGTTGCTCGACCCGATGAAATCGGCGACAAAGGGTGTGGCGGGGGTCTCGAACACCTCTTTCGGAGTGCCCAGCTGCACGATCCTGCCGCCCGACATCACCGCGATCCGGTCGGAAAGCGACATCGCCTCGGCCTGGTCATGGGTGACATAGATCGTGGTCACGCCCAGTTTGCGTTGCAGATCATGCAGCCAGATCCGCGCCCGCTCACGCAGTTTCGCATCAAGGTTTGACAGCGGCTCATCCAGCAAAAGGATGTTTGGCCGGTAGACGATGGTCCGCGCCAGCGCCACCCGCTGTTGCTGACCGCCCGAAAGCTCGAACGGATAGCGGTCGGCAAAGGCGGTCATCTCGACCAGATCCAGCGCCTCTTCGATCCGCCGCGACCGCTCGGCCTTTTCGATGCGGCGTAGCTTGAGCGGGAAGGCGAGGTTCTCGGCCACGGTCATATGCGGCCACAGCGCATAGGACTGAAACACCAGCCCGATATTGCGCCGCTCTGGCGGCAGGAAGGCATTGCTCGTCCCGTCAAAGAGCACCGTCTCGCCCAGCGAGATCCGCCCCGAAGTCGGCCTGTCGAGCCCCGCAATCGCCGCCAGCGTCGTCGACTTGCCGCAGCCCGACGGACCCAGAAGCGTGACAAACTCGCCCTCGTTCACGGTCAGGGAGACATTGTCCACCGCCGTCACTGCACCAAAGGCCTTTACCAGATTTGTGATTTTAAGATCAGCCATAGATGCGGACTCCCATAAGTTTGCGGGCAATGATGACGAAGGTGGCGGTCAGGGCGATCTGGATCGTGGCAAGGGCAGAAACCGCACCGCTGTTGCCCTGCGCCCAGAGGGACAGCATCGAGGTCCCGATGATCTCGGAGCCCGGCTGGAAGAGATAGACCGCGCTCACATATTCCTTGAAGAAATGGATGAAGAGAAGCGCGAAACAGGAGAACATCGCAGGCTTGAGCAGCGGTATGAGAATGCGGGTCGAAACCTGCCACCAGCCCGCGCCGACGGTATATCCCGCCCGGTCCAGATCGCGGGAGATCTGGCCAAGTGCCGGAGCCAGCGCGCTGAAGCCCACCGGGATATAGCGCACAGTGAAGGCGAGGATCAGGATCCAGATCGTGCCACGCAGTGCATCAAGTCCCGGGACCCAGATCACCGCGTAGAAAAAGCCGATGCCGGCGATGATCCCCGGCACGGCGCGCGGGAAGAGCGCGACATGTTCAAGCTTGCGGCCGTGGCGGAAGGGCGAGCGCACGGCGACCAGCGCGATCAGCGTCACTGCAGCCGTGCCCACGACGCCGCCGATGATGCCCACGAGCAGCGAATTCCAGATCGAGCGCGTGTAATTGGCGTGATCGAAGATGATGGTGAAATTGCCCCAGGTCGCAACATTCCAGATCGGCACCAGCGGCGACAGGATGGTGACGCCTGCACGCATAAAGACGCCGAGGAAGACCAGAATGATCGTCGTAAAGACAAAACCGCCGATCACCACAAAGGCGGGCCAGCGCCAGCGCCCCAGATCAATGACCGCCGGACGCGATGCCTTGCCTCCCACCGTCACAAACCGGTCGCGGTTCTTCATCAGCCTGCCCTGCAGCCACACCAGCCCCGATACCGCGAACAACAGGATCACTGCAGCCGCCGCCACGATCCCGTAATCCGGGCCCGAGGGCGCATTGATGCCCTGGTTGTAGAGGAAAGTCGTCAGCGTCTCGATCCGTGCGGGCACGCCGAAGATCAACGGGATCGACAGCATCTCGATGCCGATCACGAAATTCAGCACGGTCGAATAGATGATCGCCGGGCGCATCATCGGCAAAGTCACCCGCATCAGCGCGGTAAAGGGCCCGGCGCCCACGCTGCGCGCGGCATCTTCAAGCTGCGCATTGGCTTTGGATAGAGACGAGAGGCACAGAAGATAGGCCAGCGGTGCCTGCGACAGGCCTGCGATCACGCCCATGCCCTCGACCGTATAGAGATTCCAGGGAACAAACCCCAGATTGGCCCGCATCCAAAGGCTCACATAACCCGAGGGGCCATACATGGTGAACCAGCCGAAAGCGATGACGAGGTGGCTGACGAGCAGCGGCCAGATCAAGATCTCACCAATCACGCGGCGCCCCGGCAGATTGGTGCGCGAGACCATGATCGCCGTGATCACCCCCGACAGCTGCGCCACCAGCGCCGTGATCACGCCGAAAACCAGCGTGTTCCACAGCGTGTCATGGAATGAGGACGATCCCATCAGCGTGGTGAAATTATCAAGGGTGCGGCCCGGATCGGCCTCATAGATCGGCTTTGCCGAGAAAGCCTGGACGAAAATCGGCAGCAGCGGGCCAAGAACTAGAACGGCGGTCAGGGCGGTGATGCTCCATTGGATCATCGCCCCCTTGTCCATCGTCCGTTCGGCCGGGCCGGTCACGGATTGGGTCATGGAGATTTCCTGAAGGTGCGGGCGGCACCGCCATCACGAAAACGGCGGTGCGGGTCGTTACTTCTCGCCGGTTGCCTGTTTCCAGCGTGCAGTGAAGGCTTCAACGCCCGCAGCCATGCCGCTGTCAAAGTTGATCAGAACCAGATTTTCTTCGCCGACCATTTCGGCGATGGACTGATAGGTGTAGAAGGGGATCTCGGCCTCGGGCACGTCGTCGCGGTAGGGGGTGACGCCGCCCTTGCCAAGCTCGGTCTGCCCCTTCGATGACAGCGCGTAATCAAGGAAGAGCTTCGCCGAATTCGGATTGGCCGAGACAGAGGGGATCCCCATGCCGCGGAAGGCGATCGGGGTGCCGTCATCGGGGAAGGTCACGCCATAGATCTCGCCGCCGCTTTGCTGCTGGCGCGGGAAGACCGCGATCCCCGAGACATAGATCGAGGCGACATATTCTCCGGTCGCCACCTTGTCGAGCTGTGCCCCGCCCGAGTTCTCGCCCCGGATCGAGGGGCCGATCACGTCAAGCGCGGGCCAGAGGTTTTCGCCCTTGTCACGCATCGCCGCATACCAGATCGACAGGCCAAAGGCGTTTCTCAGCGGATCGTAGGTGGTGAGGCGCCCAGAATAGGTGCCCGGATCTTCTGCGGCGAGGCGGGCGATATCACCCACGCCGGTCGGCGCATCCCCGGCCGGGGTCAGCAGCGTATTATAGACCAGCACCATCGGGTCGGTCGACATCACATAGATGCCGTCGCCAGGCAGTGCGAATTCCGGCAGGTGCGGCGCTTCGGGGCTTTGGTAATCCATCAGCTTGCCCTGGGCGGCATAATTAACCCAGCGGTCCACCGCCGTCGAGATCAACAGATCAGCCGTGCGGGCGGAACTGCCGGCCTCGGCTTCCCACCGCGAATGCAGCGTGCCCGCGGCAAGGTCCATGATCTCGACCGAAATCCAGGGATAGGCCTGCCGAAACCCCGCAACCATTGGACCGGCATTTTCGGCCGAGAGGTTGGAATAGATCATCAGCCCGGCCTCGCTGCGCGAGGCCTCGATGATCTCGCTGTAATCGGCCGGGTAGTAATCGGGCAGCGTCTGCGCCTCGGTCGAAAGGCCGATCATGAGGGCGCCCATCGACCCTAGGGCGACAGTCCATGCGCTGTGTTTCACAGTTACCTCCTCCTCTGGGTTGAGACCCTGGGGTGCAGAATCTCGCTTATCGGATAGTTAGAATAGAACTTGTATGTCAAGTGAAACGCGTCCGAAGTTCTGATTTTGGGGCTACTTTCATGCTATATTGATGATCTTCGCGTGATATTGATGAGTTGACAGTCCTAATGTCTCATCAATAATAGAACTTATGGTCTATTTTGGAGAGAACATGTCCCCCGTCGGGCTTCGCATTTATCGTCGTCTCCCGCGCGCCAACCCCGAGCTGGTGGCCGCCCTTGCCGAGATCCCTGTTGCCAATGTCGCCGATGAGATGAGCAGGATGTTCTGTCTCGACGCTGCGATCCGGCCATGGAATGCGGCACCCATGAAGGGCGTGGCTTTCACCGTGCGCGCCCGCCCGGGCTGCAATCTCCTGCTGCACAAAGCGCTGGATATGGCCGAGCCGGGAGATGTGATCCTCGTCGAGGATGGCGGCGATCTGACCACTGCACTCAGCGGTGAGAATATGGTGCTCTGGGCGCAAAAGCGGGGCTTGGCGGGGCTGGTGGTTGATGGCGCGATGCGCGACCGCGCCTCGATTGCAGAGATGGATTTCCCGGTCTATGCGCGCGGCGTTACGCCCCGCGGACCGCATCGTAATGGCCCGGGCGAGATCAATGTGCCGATCTCCTGTGGTGGCGTGGTGGTCAACCCGGGCGATATCGTGCTGGGTGACCAGGACGGGGTGCTGATTATCCCGCAGAAGGAAGCCCCCGAAATCCTGCAACGCGCCCGGGGCAAGCTCGACAAAGAGTTGAAAACCCGCGCGGCGATTGATGCGGGCAACTGGGACCGATCCGCCTATTCGGATGAAGCGCTTGAAAAGCTGGGCTTCACCTTCTTTGACACCAGCTACGAGGAGCGCTGAGCATGGCCATCACCATCAAGGCAGAGGACCTGTGCCAGATCTGCGCAACACTGTTTGAGGGCGCGGGCGTTCCGGCGGAAGACGCGCAGTTTGTCGCGGATTCGCTGGTCGAGGCCGATCTGACCGGCGTCGAATCGCATGGCGTCAGCCGCACGGCGACCTATCTAAACAGGCTGCGCCAAGGCGGGCTGCAACCCGTCGCCCGGACCGAAGTAATTCAGGAGCGCGCGGCTACCGCGCTGGTCGACGGTCACCACGCGATGGGCCAGGTGACGGCGAAACGCGCGATGGAACTCGCGATCCGCAAGGCGCGCGAGGCGGGCACTTCTTTCGTTGTGGTGCGCAACTCCGACCATTACGGCGCGGCCGCCTATTTCTCGCGCATGGCGCTGGAACATGGGATGATCGGTTTTACCGGCTCTAACGGTGCGGCGCGGGTTGCGCCCTGGGGTGGGCGGGCGCCGGTCTATGGCACCAACCCCTCGAGCATCGCGATCCCGGCGCGCAATGCGCTGCCCTTCGTCTTCGACATGGCAAGCTGCGTCGTCGCGCGCGGCAAGATCATCCTCGCCAATAAAAAGGGCGAGCCGATCCCCGAGGGCTGGGCGCTGACCCGGGATGGCGCGCAGACCACCGATGCGAAAGAGGCGCTGGCGGGGGTTCTCCTGCCCTTTGGCGGGCCGAAGGGTTCGGCCATTGCCGGGATGATCGAGGTGCTCAGCGGCGTTCTCGCCAATTCGCGCCTCTCGACGCAGCTTCTCGACATGGCCTCGAACCCCGATAAGGCGAATCCGGTCAGCCATTACTTCGGCGCAATCGATATTTCCGCCTTTGGGGCGGTTGATGATTTCGTTGACAATATGGATGCCTATATCGCCTCGGTGAAAGCGGTGCCGAAGGCCGAGGGCGTCAGCGAGATCTATCTGCCAGGCGAGATAGAGGCGGGTCTGAAGCAAAGGCGTCTCGAAAGCGGCATCGCCCTTCCTAATGTCGTGCGTGACGAACTGGCGGCTGAAGGCGCGCGTCTGGACCGGAGCTGGCCCGCGCTTCAGGCCTGATACAAAGACCCGCCTCCGATGCGGCACATCACTGTGCATCGTGGGAGGATGAAGCCCCTCGGGCCGGGGGGGGAAACCCCCTCAGCCCGACGGCAGGCGGCGCCAGCTGTCAGAGTCCAGCTGCGCATCGCCCACGGTCAGCGCCCCTGAAATCACTAGTAGCGCCTGCCGCGCGGGTTCGTGATGTGGATGCCCGTGGGTCAGTCGCCGGTTGTCACCCGTTCGGCACTGTCCTCAAACAATAGCCGGCCAGTGCCTGGGCAATCCTCTCAATGGTTAAGGGGCTGCATCAGTAGAATTTTCTCGTGAGCCGTGAGTTGAGGAACTTCGAATGAGAAAGAGCCGTTTCCATGGAACGCAGATCATGGCGGTACTTCGTCAGCCCAAAAGCGGAGCTCCCGTGCCTGAGCCTTGCCGGAAACATGGGATCAGGGAATGCATGGGGTCGAGCCGATCTGCAGCGTGCTGCCGATCGCCCCTTCCACCTACTACAGCCATCTGGCGAAGTGGGCCGACCCGGCGCGGCAGTCCGACAGGGCGCGCCGTGACGATGCACTGCGCCCCCGAGTCCTGCGGGTCTTTGAAGAGAACTATCGGGTCTAGGGCGTGCGCAAGGTCTGGCGGCAGCTGCGCCACGAAGGCTTCGTCATCGCGCGTTACTCAGGCGGGAGGTTGATGAAGGGGCTGGGGGGATCCAAGGGATTATCCGTGGCAAGCCACACAGGACGACGAGCCCGGACAGATCGGCACCGTGTCCGCTGGACAAGGTGAACCCCCAGTTCCGCGTGCCTGCGCCGAACGTGCTGTGGGTCAGCGACTTCACTTACGTCGCCACCTGTAAGGGCTTTGCTTATGGGCCTTCGTTATTGACGCCTATGCCCGCAAGATCGCCGGTTAGCGCGTCAGAACCTGGGCGCATGCAGGCTTCATTCTCGATGCCCTGGAGTAGCCCGTGTATGATCGGCGGCCCGCCAAGGGCATGGGGATGGTTCACCATTCGGACTGCGGTTCGCTGTAGCGAATGGATAGGTATTGGGAGCCCCTGTCGCTGTGGTGGACCAG
>NZ_DAMDHB010000036.1:0-38852 GCF_032102465.1 Haematobacter sp.
AGCACCAGACTACGAATCTGGGGGTCAGGAGTTCGAATCTCTTCGGGTGCGCCAATCATCCTACTGATTTCCCTTCGTTTTCTTCTTCCGTTCCGGGAGGGGGTTCGATCCGGTTTGCAGACGGTTTGCAAAAGCCGTTGCCGGACTGTTCTCGAATGCCAGGATCGCGGCTTTCGACATGGCGGCCGTTCGGGCCATGTACTTTTCCAGAATGCGGGTGGCCGACTGTAGTGTGTGACCCGTCACCGCACAGATTTGCGGGATAGCCACGCCAGCGGCTGCCAGCAGCGTCACAGCGGTCCCGCGAAGGTCGTTGAAGTGCAGTTGCTCCGCCTTCTTCGCCTTGCTTAGTTCCTCGAAAGGCTTGGCATAGAACCCCGCCTCGGCCATCCGCACGCGCCACCGCTTGCTCAGTTCCTTGTCGCTGCCCTCGGTGAACCACGGACGTCCGTCTTCCCGCGTGAGGATGAAAGGGCCAACCTTCGGAGCCGAATCGAGCATCAGCCGCAGCGCCTCTGAGCAATGGACGCGCACCGGCTCCTTGGTCTTGGATTGCTTCAGACTGATGGTCTCGCCGTCATAATCAGACCAACGCAGCCGGATCAGGTCGCCGTAACGCTGCCCGGTGTGGATCGCGAGGATGAGTGCGCGCTGCAGCTCCACCGGCGCGCCGGTCATGAACTTGCGAATGTCGGCTTCTGACCAGATGATTTCGGAGCGGTCAGAGCTGTAGGCGCGTTCGAAGCGCTCCAGCGGGTTGCGGCGGATGGTGCCCCGCCGCATCGCTTCCGAAAAGACGGCAGACAGGACCGTCATCCGATTGTCGGCCTCGCGCGGGCGGTCTTCGGCGATCTCTTCATGGTAGGCGATCAGCACGCCATTCACGCGCGGGCTTTCCAACGCCTTGATCGGCATCTTGCCGAACTTGGCTTCGAGTATTGTGAGCATCCGAAGATACTCCCGCTTAGTGCTCTCCGCTCGCGGGCGCTGCCGCTTGGTGTACTGGAACTTCCGGCTCTCGATGTAGGATCGGATCAGCGCCGCGATGTTGCCCACATCTTTCGGCGTGATCTTTTCGGCCTCCGCATAGGCAGCGATGAACTCGCGATCTCCCGGTTTACCCGGCAAGGGCGTCCCGGTGTCGCGATGATAGTAGTAGGTCCGCACCTCACCCGACGCGAGACGCTTGGTCGCCTTGTTGATCCGGGGCAGCTTAATCTTTGCCATGCTGCGACTTCATCCATTGATCGAGCGCAGCATCCGCCGGATTGCGCTGCTCCTGCGAGGTCAGAATTCGAATCGTGCCGTCGCTCAGCAGCTCGAAGCCGGAAACGGGTAGTCCCATGTCCTGGGCCACCTTGATCGCTTTCTTGACTGCGGGACTGCTGAACGACGCCATTGTACTCGCCTCTTAAGCCACGGCGCCGTTGAGGCGGACGCGGCCGGTGGTGAGGCCTGCGGTGGCGGCATCGTAGGCTACGCCGATCAGGGTGTTGCCGCTGGCGGTCGTGGTGCAGGCCTTGGCGGTGTTGTTCCAATAGACCTTGGCATGCTGCGTCCACGCCTGCCCGGCCGTCTTGGGCAGGTCGAAGACGCCGGTGGTGGCGAGTTCGGCTTTCTCGCCCACGGCGGCATCGCCATGCGCCACGCCGAAGAGCGCGCCGGACAGAATGCCGTCGCCCGACTTGATGGCGGCGGTTGCGATGAGGGGCACGGTATAACCCGGAGCGACGAAGTTTTTCATGGCTTAACCTTTCTGTTGCGGGGAACGGCGCGCGGGCCGTCCGGTGTTCGATGCAGCGCCACGCCACTACGGCAAGTGAGCGGCCGCGCTGTCTCGGGGTTTGCCCACTCGCCGAGCAACGGGAGACAGCGGAGCCCCCATGCCAAGGAGCACCAGGCGTCTCAGCCTGTTCAGAACCCTTTCGAGGTCGCGAAGGTCACGACCCCGGAGGGGCGGGTGGAAGCGCGGCGGATGCGGGTTTCGAGGTCCGCAAGCGCCCCGGCCATCTGGGCATCGTCCTGGTAGGTGATGCGCTTGCCCTCGTACTCGACCGACCGCAGGCCGCTGGCCCGCGCGCGGATCAGTTCGTCGCGCAGGCCTTCCAGTTCCTCGACCGAGACCGCCATCAGCCGACCCGCTGCCAGCCGCGGTAGTCCAGCCAGCCGCAGCCGAACTTGAGCTTCACCTTCCACATGAAGCCGTCCTGGAAGAACGGCCGATCGGTGATGATCTGCGGGCCTTCCATGCCTTCGAGATAAGCGTATTCCAGCCCGTCGATCTGCGCCGGATCGGCCAGCAGATACCATTGCGTGGCCGAGGTCAGACGCGGTTCGATCAGCAGTTGCAGGTTCTGGAACGGGTTCACGTCGTCGGTCTTCGTCGCCGCGATCTCCGAGAGGGCCTGCTGGAAGTCAGTCTCCAACTCGGCCGGAGCGAGGACATACTTCGGCTGGAGCGCGAGGATCGTGCCGCCGGGCGAGGTCTGCTTGCGCAGGGCGAGGCGCGAAGCGGACAGGTCCGCCTTGATCGTGCTGGCCGGATGGGCGTTCTTGTGCGAGGCGGCATCGAACACCGCAACCCCATCCTCAAGCAGCGTCGGGTTGCTCGTCACCTTGGCGATCAGCTGCTCCGCCTCGAAGCTCCGGCAGGAGGCGGCGGCACCCGGAGCGATGCGGTTGAGACCGCCCAGGGTGTCATTGACTATCATGTGTTCTGATACGCCAATGAAACCGCCGTAGCTGTCGACACTGTAGCTTTCCTTGGTCTCGCGCAGCGTCATGCCCTTGTATTCGCCCGACTCGCCGACGTGCTGGATCTTGCCCACATCGCCGACCCAAACGGTTTCCTTGGGGCGGAAGTCCGGCGCGGTCGTCTTGCGCGCGACCTGGTGAATGGCGGACGGCGCGGCCTCGTATTCGCGGCGCAGCGCACGGTTCAGCGTGTTGCCGAGGAGAAGCGGCAAATCGCTTTCTGTCATCGCGCGCTGGATCACGGCGGCATCGCCCATGCCGGAGGTCGAGATACCGCGTCGCCGGAAGCTGTCGCGCATCATCTCGGGCAGCGTCATACCGGCAAAGGCGCGGGCCGGTGCCGACAGGGTGTGGTCGGGATACAGGCGCGCGTAGAGCGCCTCCCCGGCCCGTTCGGCACGGGTTTCCGGAGCATCGTGATCCATGGTGATCGTGGCCCGCGTCGCGGTCGTGCGGGTCTCCTGCGAGCGGGTCTGCATCGCCTCGAAGGCGGCGCGGCGCGCCTCCTCGACCGTCACGCCCGCGTCGATCTGCTCGTCCGCCCAGTCGCGGGGCAGATGCGCCGTCTGCGCGAGGGAGCGGATTTCCCGGTTGATCTCGGCCCGGTTCTCACCGACGCCGGGGTTCGTCTGCTGCTGGCCGGGCTGCGGCTGTTCGATGGTCTCTTGTTCCATGTCCATGTTCCTGAAGGTTGCACCCGGATCGGCCGGGATCGGGACGACGCTCACCTCAAGCGGCGTCCAGGCGGCGGCGATGCGCACGCGTTGGCCGTTCTCCTGCCGTTCGATCCAGCGGGAGACGGTGAAGCCGACGGACAGGCCCCGGATCGTGCCGTCGGCAATGTCGTTGAAGACCGCCTGCGCCGCGTCATTGCTGCGAAAGCGGATGCGGACCCAAAGCCCCTCGGGGCGCAAGTCGGCCGCCTCGATCACGCCAAGCTGGTCCCGGGTGGTCTGCGAGCGGTGCCCGTCCAGCACAGGCGCGCCGATGAGGCGGGAGAGGTCCGCGCCCTCCCGGCCGATGCGCTCGATGAAGGCTGCCCGCCGCACGTCGGCATAGGTGGAGGCGATGGCCTCGACCGTGCGGGCTTCGCGGTCCACCGTCACCGGACGGGGTGTCAGATTGCGAAGATGGATCGTCATGCTTGCGGCCCCATGGGAGTTTGGCGGAGATCGGCGGCGATCTCCTCGTCCAGTTCGGCGATGTCCCTGCCCCGGCCTGCGACGACTTCGGCACGGGACTTGAGCCCCGCCTCGATGGCGCGCACGTCGGCCGCAACTTCCTTGGCCGGATCCACCCATTGCCAGCCCGGAGCGACGAAGCGCACCGCCTGGTGCTCCTCGATCTCGGCGGCGGCGATCTCACCCGCGAGCGCCTTGACCGCGATCCAGCGCTTCCAGAGCGGCCGGAGGAACTGGCCCTCGATCAGCAGGCGTTGCAGCATTTCGGCGCGGCGGCGAAACTCAAGGAGGCCGACGCGGGCAGAGGAATAGTTCGCCCCTGACAGATCGCCGGTCAGTTGCTCATAGGTCAGGCCGAGACCGGCCGCGATCTCGCGTTGCTGTGCGCGCAGGAACTCCGACTGGCCGGAGCCCGCCTCGGGCTTGGTAAAGGTGACATCCGCGCCGGGGGGCAGAATGCGCATCGCCCCCGGCTCAAGGCTCACATCGCCCCAATCCGACTCGCCATCCTTGAAGCCGCCGGTGCCGCCGCTCGTATCCCGGATGAAGCCGGTCAGCAGGGCTTCGACCTTGAGCTTCATCAGCAGGGCATCATTCGCCGCGTCATGGTCGCCGATCTTGACCGCTACCGGCACCAGCCAACTCAAGCCGCGTACCTGGCCGGGAAACAGCGCATCGAAGACATGCAGCATGTCATGTTCCGGCACGCGCACCGTATCGGTGAACCGGGCGAAGGGCGCATCGGGCGCATCGCGCAGGACGTGATAGGCGACGACACGATCCGCCGCATCGAATTCCACCCCGGCCACGACCCGCGCCCCCCCGCCATGGTCGCGGTGCAGCTCCGGGTCGATCTGATCGGCCGGCAGCACGACCAGGCGGAGACCGCCATCGTCCAGCATGAGGCGGATGAAGGCCTCGCCGTCACGCACGACGGCGCGGGCGATCATCGGCAGGAGTGGCGCGATCAGGTCTTCGAATTCGGCATTGAGACGCCGTGCAATGGTGCGGTCGGGATGCTGCGATTGCGCCTGCCAGCCCTTGCCGACCAGCTCCGCCGTCCAGGTTTCCACCCCCCGCGCCGCCATCGGCGTGTTGAGATAGAGCCCGTTCGCCCGATCCTTCGACGGCTTGCGCGCCGCCAGTGCCGCCTGTTGCGGCGTGCCGAGGCGGGCCACGCCCTTCCACCGCCGACCGCCCGCCGCCGCCTCGATACCGGATCGGGTGGAAGACGAGCCGAAGATACGAGAGAAAATGCCAAACGGAGCGGGCATGTCAGGCCTCTTCGTCCGCCTGCTCGACCGTTTCTCCGGCAATGATCTCATTGCCCCGGATCACGTAGCCCACCGCTTCGGCCCGCGCACAGAGGAGGCGATGCGCCTCTCCCACGGACGCCACGGCGATGACCGGACCGCCGATCTGCCGCTTGCCGTTGGTTTCCCGACCCGTCGCTTCAAGGAGCGCGCCGAAGAGCGCTTCGATCTCGCCCGCGCTGCCGGTATGGCCGTAATGGACTTCCTCGGCGCGCACGCCATTGCGATCCTCGACGGCGACCTTCGCGGCGATGACGAACCGCGCTTGCGGCTCCGCGCTCGACTCGAGCGCTTCGATGAAGCCCCGGAGCACGCCCGCCTGTCCCCGCACGAAGCCACCCGCCTCGGGCACCGTGAACCCCTGTTTGCAGAGGATCTCCGCGCAGACTTCGGCGAGCAGGTGATAGGTGGTGAACCGGCGCTGCTTGGCCCCTCCGAAGCTATCCTCTTCGTAAGGCGCATTGCCTTCATTGATCGTCAGCCGGACGAAATGCTTCCCGCGCCCCAGTATCGTGGCGGCAGCGGCAAGGCGAACGGTGGTGGTCGGGTTCATGGTGCGCGTCCTAAATGCCAGTATTTGGTGGCATTATTATTCACGCGCAGTGCGTCGTCAATAGTGTCATGATGGACTATCACTTTAATCCCAGTCCGCGCGCCGTGCGTCGTCAGTTCATGAGCCGCTGAAGAAGCGCGTTGGCCGAACCGACGGCTTCGGAGTGCCCGACATAACCCCACTGCCCCGGTGCATCCTCCATCACCCACGACAGTTGAGCAGCGGCACCGGCAAGTGAGGTGGCTGGCGTGGTTGCGAGAAGTTCACCAAGTTCCGTGCGCCGCGCCCACACCGCGTCGGCTTCCGGTGTGTCCTCGCCAGCGTCAGCCCAAGCCTCTTCGGTCGTGCGCCACTCTTCGAGCCATGCCTGGTGTGGATCAGTGGGTTGCGCTGACAGCGGCAGCGCGGCCATGGGGGCGGCGGCCAAGCCGATCAGGACGTCACGGCGCGAAGGCAAAGAGGCATCGGCCGCAGAAATGCGGTTGCTCATGGTGGATTCCTTGAGATTAGAGCTACGCTTGTGAAAGGGCGTCACGCGCCATGGCTGCACGGATCGCGCGGATCACTTCGGAATTTTGCGAACTGCCGTTGATCTCTGCTTGACGCTCAAGCCACGTCTTCACGTCGCTCGGCAAATTCAGCTTGAACTGGATAGTCCGCATAAACACCTCATGAACCTGTTAGGTCCATGAGGACCATATAGGTCCCATTCCGTCAAGAACCTTTTTGGTCCATAGTCGCGAAATGGCTCAACCCACCCAGACAGACCCACAGTTCAAGCTTCGCTTACCTCTTGATCTCAAACAGAGAATTGAGGTTGCGGCTGCGAGCAGCAACCGCAGCATGAATGCAGAAATCGTGAAGGCGCTGGAGAGCGTCTATCCTGCGGCGCCTTTTGACCACCTACTTCTTGACGAGTTCCTGGAGCGCTATCGTAAGGCTGATAGTGGCTCTCAGGCCAAGCTACTGGGGCTCCTGCAAGATTTTCTCCGGGCGTCTGGGAGCACGATGTCGGTTTCGATAGGTGACGATGGGGAAATTCTGCTGCGCCGGTGACGTTCGGATCTGCCGGTATCTAATTCATTCCCAGCCGCAGCGGGCCCCGGCGTAGGATTGCGGAAAGGATCAGCGTGATAGGGTTCTTCCAAAGGCGAGACGATGTGCTATATCTGCTTTGCTTATGCTCAGATGATGGAGGTTTGCAATGAGCTCTGCTCCGAACTACTCCCTCGTCAAGAAGACGGCGAAGGGGCTTCTCCACAAGTATGAGATCGACAATCCTCCGATCGATCCCATCATGATTGCCCATTCCGAAGGCATCGGGGTTCGCTTCGTACAGTTTTCTGGTGAGTATAGTGGAGTGTCCGGGTTCTATGATCCGGAAGAAAACGCTATCTATGTGAATAGTGAAGAATTCCCACTCCGGCAAACCTTCACCATCGCCCATGAATTGGGGCACGCCCTTTTGCACCGTGATTGGGCCAAGTCGAACGACTACAAGTTGTTGTGGCGCGATGATAGCCTTAACGACCGCAACGATACGCACGAAAAAGAAGCAAATGCATTTGCTGCAAATCTGCTCGTACCGCGCCATATGCTTGGAAGGTACATGGGCGATGTGCGGCCTGCCGATCTTTCGCGCTTGTTTGCGGTCTCGCTGCCTGTGATCAAGAACCGGATGTCATTTGAGTACGGCTAATGTTCGAGAGGCGGCGAAGAAAAATGCCACCAATCTTGAAAGCAGCGACCCCGACCTAAACGAAGTTCTTTCTGAAGGAAGAGCGTTGCAGGTGGAGCTTCTTAGGGAGCAAAATCGGCATAAGGAAGCCATAGCGGAGCTAGGCTGGTTCGCGAAAGTATTTGGCGGAAAGGATACGGCACCTGTCATCATCGCAGCGATCACCCTTCTTCTGGGTTTCGTCATGACAGGCGCTTGTATGGCGTTGGCGGCGTGGCACCCCGACGACCGCCAGTTTTGGTTCGATTGGTCGAAGACAACCTTCACTATTTCCGGAACTGCTCTGGGGTTTATCTTCGGCCGAAAAGGATGATCTTCCAGCCTCACGGGCAACAAGATTGCTATCTCCGCATCCAACCCGATTGCAGCACCGGCCCCGCCTTCTTCGCCGGTCCCGCCTCAACTGCCAGATCGGCTCTCCGCTGATCCCAGTCCGGATTGAGGATACCGCGCGCCGCCACGGCATAGACCACGCAATCCAGCGCCTCGGCCCTCCGGCCGGGGATGCGCTGGAAGCTGCGGACTGGCTGGCCCCGGCTGTAACGCACAAGGCTCCGCTCCGAGGCAAGCTGCTCATACCAGACGGCGGGCAGGCTGTCGGAGAACCGGAAACTACCTGCCTGGGCGATGCGGGCGAAGAGTTGCCCCTTCACGGTATCGACGCCCACGATCCATAGCCGCGCTCCGGTCTTCGTGTTCGACCCTGCCCGCTCGATTACCGGACGGTTGCCAGCCGCGCCCTTGATCGCCAGCACCCGCGCCCGCATCCGGGGCGAGGCGAAGGCCGTGACATGGTGCATCGACGCCCCGTCGCCCGCATCGATGGCCACGGCATCAAGGCCAATGCGTCCGCCCAGGGCATGCGGATACCGGGCGCGGAGAAGCCCGTCGAGTTCCGCCCATGTCTCCTCCGCATCGAAAGCGCCCCAGATGACCTTGTGGCCGAGCACAAGCGCGGAGCCGTTCTCCGTCCAGCCAAGGAAGCTGCATTCCAGTCGGTCGTGCTGCACGTCCACCCCGGCGGTCAGCGCCAGCACCTCCGCCGGCACCGCGTCCAGGCTGAAGGGTTCGGCGCGGGCCATCAGTTCGGATTCGGCCAGTTCGTCGCCGTCGCTGCGCCAGCCCTGGCCGAGGATGGTGTTGACGAAGGTCTGCAAGGTGACGGGATCGGACTTCGCCGCGAGGAATTCGGCCGCGAGCTTCCCCCAGGCGGCATTGGCATGCAGCGAGATGAGCGCGTTCATGCGGAACCCGGCATGCCCCTTCACCTCCGGCCGGGTGGCACGCCAGCGCCCGTTCTCCACCATCGCGGGCTTGTGCCGCTCCTCCACCTCCGCCGTGCAATGTGGGCAGCGCCAGCGGGCGGTTTCCGCTGCGCCGTCGTCCCAGACGATGTGCTCCCAGACGATCTCCGACAGCGTGCCGCATTCCGGGCACGGCACCTCGTAGACGCGGGCATCCGACTGGGCATAGGCGCGCAGGACGTGGCTCGTCTCCTCATGCACCGGGGTCGAGCCGAGGACGATCTTGCGATCCGGGAAGGACAGCGTGCGGCGTTCGGCCAGCAGGATCGGCGAGCCCTCGGCCGTGGGCTCCATGCCGTCCGCCTCGTCGATGAACAGCAGGCGCACGTTGTGGCGGCGCAGGTTCCGGGGGGCCTTGGCTGCCACAACCTTGAGCGAGCCGCCGGGAAAGCGGCGCGACAGGAGCGTGTTGCGGCCCGATTCGTCCGCTTCGTCCGACAGCGCTTCGGCTAGCGCCGGAGAGGCCGAGAAGATCGGCTCGATGTCCGAGACCACGTAGTCCCGGCAGTCCGCCTCGGCGGGCAGCAGGCACAGGATCGGCGCGGGTTCATTGGCGACAAAGGAGGCGACGGCCGAGGTCAGGAGCGTCGTGAAGCCGACGCGCACCGGCTTGACCAGTGTCACCCGCTCGATGAGCGGATCCCCGATGGCATCTGCAATCTCGCGCTGGAACTGCCACAGGCGCACCGGGCCGGGTTGGGCGGAGACGCCATCCGGCAGCACGATCTCCCGCTCGATCCAGTCGGACAGGCGCAGACGCGGCGGCGGGATCAGGGCGCGGAGCGCGCGGACGGTGACGGCTTCAATCGTCGGCATGGCCGAGCTCCTCAAGGGCGGTGCGAAGTTCGCGGTCGAGCGCATCGACGTCTGCCGCCGTCAGATGGCCGAGAGACTGGCGCAGGCGCGACGGCACGGCCAGCACACGGGACCGGACCTTGCGCAGCACATCCGCCCAGGCGCGCTCCACCTCGTCGGCCTTCACCAGTTCACCACGCAGCGCCGCGTTCTTCAGCGCCTGGGCATCCGCCTGCTCACGGGCGAGCCGGGCGCGTTCGCCGGTGAGGTTCAGGATCTGCTCCTCCCCACCCCGGCCGCTGGCGGTCCCGCGCAGATGCTCAAGATAGCGGCGCGTCGATTCTACCAGGTCGTAGGCGTCGTGGCCGAGGCGGATCGCGATCTCGCGTTTGACCAGGCCGGTCAGCGCGCCGGGCGTGATCCCCCAGAGGTCGCACAGGTCCGAACCCCCAATGCGATGCACCGGCCGATCCCCGAGACCCGGAAGCTCCTGCACGATGCGCATTCTTTATCCCCTTGATTTCGCTTGCACAGATTGAATTGTCGCGCCTTTGCCACCCGCATACGATCCCTGCCGGGAGGACCCATGATGGGTGCGGGCAATGCTGCGAAGGGCGTGCTCGATCTCCGACTTCTCGATGTGGAAGCGTTCGGGATCGCGGTGGTCGGGGCACAGGCGGCGCAGTCGGTCAGCCAGATCGCCGAGAGCCTGCCATGTGCCTTGCTGCTGAAGCGCGTTCATCTGGTTCGCCTATCTCTACGTTCGAACGTTGCTCTTCTCTTCTTGTTCTCAGCCCCTGTCGGATGGAGAGGGTCTGAGCGGCGGGCATAGGACGACCTTCCCCGGCAACGCGCCGAGGTCGGTCCCTATCCCGCCACGATCTTGCCTGTCGGCGTGGAGCCGGGCCGTCGCATTGGGCCGATCTGGTCGTGCGTTCCCGCCAGATCGTCGGTGGCTACTTGCGACGCTTGAACGCTGCGCCGGGGGTCGGGCTTCCACCTTTCGGACTGCCCTTTGCCTGTGACCCCTCCCCGTGGTAGGCTTTCCCGATCAGCGCCACCGTTCGCCCCGCAAGAGCTGCCGTCCGCTGATCCGGCCCCGCGTAAACCCATGCGCGGGGTCACGTTTTTCCTCAGGTCTCCTGAACGATCACCTTGGCCTTGCCGTAGTGTTGGATGCGGGAGCACAGGCCGCAGCGATCCCAGAAGCGATAGAAGTTGCGACCACCCCGCGGACGCCAGTCCGCCGAATGCTCGTAGCGCTGCATGGCCTTGCCGCACTTGGGGCAAGGCTTGCCGCCAGCGATGGGAACGGGCTTCGGGTCTGCGCTCCGGCTCATGCGCGCAGACCCCGCTCATCTTCGATCAGGCTGAACTCGGCTTTCGGCTCGAAGAGGTCGGCGACCATGCGGTTCATGATGCGTTCCTGCTTCGGCGAAGGCGTCCAACTCGGGCGTTTGAGCTGGCGGGCAATCGAGCGGGCGAAGTTGCGCTCGAAGCCCTCGGGAGCGGCACGGAGCACCTGCCCCCAGTAGAAAGCGATCTCCTCAAGCGGCCGGGTCTGCATCACGCGTTCCCCCAATAGGCCGCTTCGAACACCATCTCGCGGGCTTCCCCGTCCAGCGCACGGAGCGCCGCGAAGGCGAGCGCGGCCAGTTCAAGCCGGGTGAGGCGAGCGGAGAAGATGGCCGACGCTTGGCCCCAGACATCCGGGGCATCGGCGGTCAGCGCATAGCCAAGGGTGCGCGCTGCGCGCTTGTGGCGGTCCTGCGCATAGCGAGCCATTGCACTGCGATTCGGCTTCTTGTAGGCTTTCGGTCGAAGCTCAGCAGCTTTGTTATCGGCCCCGGTCGCGCCCGCCAGCGCACCGGGGTTTTTCATTTCCAGCGGCCGTTTATCGGTTTGCACCTCGCCGATAACCGCTTGTTTTGAAAAGGAGCGTTCAGCCGTCAGTTGCGATCTTTTCCCTTTGCAATCAATGCTATGGGTCAGCCTACGAATCTGGGGGTCAGGAGTTCGAATCTCTTCGGGTGCGCCAATTTTCCTTTGCAAGTTCCAGGCAAATTTACCTTTTTGCGTCACGGAATTGTCTCGTGGCGCGGTTCGGCAAGTATGGCCTTCGGTTCAGCCGAGATCACGCCCGCGGGTCTTGGGTTTCCAGATGAAAGTTCGGATTTGAACCTCCGCCCACCTCTCGGGCAGCGCCTCCGGCGGTCCGACCTGACCGGAAGCAGAGGTTCCAGCGGAACAGCGCGGGCAAAGGGCGTCGCCCCGACCACAGATGACTGTCGATTGGCGCGGCCCGCAGGCTTACGCCTGCGTGCGGCAGGTCGGGCTGCTTCCGCGAAACCCTCCGACCCGCGACATCCGATCGACTACGTGGTCAGACGGTGAGATGTTCAAACAGGATGACGCTCCCCAACCCGATCAGCGCCAGCCCCCCGGCGACTTCCATCACCCGCCCGAAGCGGCGGCCCAGGAACCGTCCCGCGAGGATCCCCGTGGAACTCATCACCATAGTCGCAAGACCGATGCAGAGCGCTACGACCAGGATGTTCACCTGCAGAAAGGCGAGCGAGACCCCTACCGCCATGGCGTCGATGGAGGTGCCTATGGCCGTCGCGATGACCGCCCATCCCGACGTGCCTGCCGATCGCTCCTCCGGCGAGAAGGCCTGAAGCGCCATATGGACACCGACCGCGCCCAACAGTGCGAAAGCGATCCAATGATCCACCGCCTCCACATACTGACTGGCCGCGATGCCCAACGCCCAGCCGAGGATCGGTGTAATCGCCTCCACGGTGCCGAAGATCGCACCGGTGCGAAGCGCGTGGCCGAAGCTGGGCCGCCGTTCCGCTGCACCTTTGCCCAATGAGGCGATAAACGCATCCACGGACATGGAAACAGCAAGCAGACCGATGGTCATCGGGGACATGGGAACTCTCCTGGGCCAGCCGGGCGATGGACAGACCCCGCCCGCAGAGTCCCACGCCACGGTCTTGCAAGGCCCGCTGGGCTGGACGCGCCACGCGGATCCCCCGCGAGCCTGTTGACGCGCCCCTGCCGGAAACCGGCAGTCGCTACTCCCCGATGGCGGGGAAAATACCGTTGAACAATAAATAGTCAAGCAAAAACATGATATTATGAATGCGTCTCATTCGCACAACATGACTTCGGCCAAGCCCGTTGTTTCTGCTCGCGGATTCCCGATTGTCCGATCCTTGCACAACACTGCCACCGGCAACAATGCACTGCTGGGGCACTGCCAGCCCGCTGCTTGCTGCGCCACGCCCGCAGCCGCATATTTCGCCGGACAAACCGGAGAATGGCATGACAAACCTGTTTCTGGTCGATGAGCGGGTGATCGTGGCCGAACATGACAGGATGCTCGCCAGCGACCCGGACCTGTCGCAGCACCTGGGGATCATCAATGCTTCGCTGGACCTGCTGTCGCAGATACCTGCGCTGCATGCGGAACGGGATGCCAATGAAACCGCTCTGCTTCGTCTTGGCATACGCTGCTTCAACAGCGGGGCGTCAGCGCTGCGATTGCTCCGCTGCGGTTATTTTCAGCCCGCCATGACAATGGCTCGGGATCTGTTTGAGGTGCAGTCCCTGCTTCTCCTGTTCACTAGAGAACCCGGCAGTCTGGATGCGTGGCTTTCTCTCCCGGACAAGGAACGCAGGAACCGTTTCAGCCCCGGCGCAGTGCGGGACCGCCTGGATAAGCTTGCGGGCTACACCAAGAAGAAGCGCGCGCAGGCCTATGACCTGCTCTGCCAGCAAGCCGCGCATGCCAACCCCGGCGGTTTCCACCTGATCTCTCCCGAAGGGGAAACCCGCATAGGTCCTTTTTCAGACTACGGAGTGCTGCGGAGTTGTAGCGAAGAACTGGCCCAACGGCTTGCCTTCGCAGCGATCACCTTCTCCTGTTCGATCAGAACGGGACAGCCGGACATACGTCGGGTCAAGGCGGATTTCGTCACGCGTCTTGCGGACTGGCAGGCGAAATATCTGCCAAACCGGGCGCAGGAGGAATTTCTTCCGCCGCGTCAGGATGAGGCGGAGCATTAAGCCGCCATCCTGCAAATGAAACATCTTCAAAGCGGCACTGAACAATGACCAGTGCAGACGGGATGCCAGGCGCCACACCTGCCCGCATCTGAGCAGGAATTCCGAAGCGGCCGGTGCGGCCCCAGCTCGCACGTCGAACCGAGAAGAGCAGCCAGTTTCGGCGCGTGGACCCCCGTGTGCTTCAACGCGTGGACCCCCGCGTGCTTAAATCTGCATCGGGAGGAGACCCAAGCGACGGTATTCATTGGGAAATACGCCATGGCCCGGAGGCGAATTGGAGCGGGTAGCGGGAATCGAACCCGCCCCATCAGCTTGGAAGGCTGAGGCGCTACCACTACACCATACCCGCGAGCGCGGGGCGAGAGATAGCATCCGGCAGCGGGGTGCTCAAGGGTGAAGTCCGGCATTCTCCCCAGAAAACCGACCGTGGACAGGGGTGACCCCATGGGCGGGCTTCATCGGCCGCCATGGCCGTCGCCGCGGAGAACGGCACGCCCGGGCCACCCGATGCGAACAGAAGGCGCCTTCGCACCGGGGCTGAACTGCACTCAGGCAACCGCTGCGACCTGCCCACGATCACGTCTATTTCCGCGTGATGCGCCCATCGGTGTAAGGCTTGTACGGCCCCTCCTTCGCCAGATACTCCGCCAGCACATCCGCCAGATCAGGCCCGAAATCATAGGCATTCGCGACATCGTGCGTGAACATGGCGAAACCGTCGCCGCCGCTGCGGACGTAGTTGTTGACCACGACACCATAGCTGGCCGCAGGGTCTATCGCGGTCCAGCCCTCGCCGTTCCGCACCTGCACGTCACTTACGCGGCTGCCCGCCGGTTGCGCAGGATCGAACGCATATTTCAGCCCGGCGACTTGCAGGAAGCGCCCGGCCCCCTGATCGAGCTGGCTCACGCCGTTCTCCAGCGCGGCAACGACAGTGGCCCCCGTGGTCTGGAACGTGGCGAGCGTGTTCTGGAAGGGCAGCACGGTCAGCACCTCACCCATCGTCACATCGCCCGCGTCGATGGAGGCGCGCACACCGCCGCCGTTGACGAGGCTGATGGTGATGCCCTGATCCTTCACCCGGTCGAGCTGCGCATCGGCGATGAGGGTGCCCATCTCGCATTCCCGCTGACGGCAGTGATCGCGGGAACCGTCGATCGGCGCCTCGCTCGCTGCCACGACACGGGCCTTCAGCTCCTCCAGCGGAACGGCAAGCTCGGCCAGCCGCTGTTGCGCAGGCGCATCCTCCGCCACCGCGGCATCCAGCAGAAGCGGCGCACCGGAGGCGGAGATCACCTTGCCCGCATCGTCAAACGTGACCGTCAGCTCCCCGAGATACTTGCCATAGGCATAGGCCGTGACGATCGGCACGCCGTTCACCATCGTCGGATAGGGTCCGGCGGCGGCAGGGTCGGTGCTGGAAAGCAGCGTATGGCTGTGGCCGCCCACGATCACGTCCACGCCGGCGGTCTCTGCCGCGATCTGCTTGTCCACCTCATAGCCGGAATGGCTAAGCACGATGATCTTGTTCACGCCTGCCGCGGTGAGCGTGTCCACTTCCGCCTGCACTGCATCGGCGGGCGGCGTGAAGATGATGTTGGGCCCGGGGCTGGCCAGTTCCGGGTTGTCGCGCGGGGTGAGGCCGATGATCCCGATCTTCTCGCCCTCCTTCTCCACCACCACCGATTTGGCGATACGGCCCTTCAGCAGCGGCTCCCGGCTCAGGTCGGCATTGGCCATGACCATCGGAAATCGAATCTCGTCCAGGAAGTGCACAAGCTCCGGGGGGCCGTCGTCGAACTCGTGGTTGCCCACCGCCATCGCCTCGAAGCCGAGCGCATTCATGAACTCGGCCGAGACCTTGCCCTTGTAGTGGTTGTAGAACAGGCTGCCCTGAAACTGGTCACCCGCATCGATCAGCAGCGAGTTGGCGGTCCGGGACCGCGCATCCGTTATCGCCGTGACCAGACGGGCGATGCCGCCGAAACACTTGTTCTCCGCCGCATCCTTTTCCCCGCAGGTCGAATCGGACCCGTTGATCGGCTCGAACCGGGCATGGAAGTCGTTGATATGCAGAATGGTGAGCGTGTATTCGGCAGAAGCGGCCCCGGCGCTGAGGGCGAGCACCCCTGCCGTGGCGAGAAGACGGACCAACATGCGGTTCTCCCTGTGCGGATGCTCACAGTCTGCGGAGCGGCGGCGGCTCTGTCAAAGCTTCTCGCGCCCGAGGACCCATCCCGATGCGCCCCCGGCGCGCGCAGCCACGCCCGTCGGGCACACGTTCTCCTTGACCGGATGGCGGAGTGAGGGCATCACCCGGCCATGCTGATCCTGAAGATTTTCCGACGCCCCGAATGGGATGCGTTCCGCGCCGCAGGTGTCACCCACGGCGCGCCCGTGGATGTGGCGGACGGCTTCATCCATTTTTCCACGCCCACACAGGTGGGAGAGACAGCCGCCCGCCATTTCGCGGAGGAAAGCGATCTGGTGCTGGTCGCCGTCTCCGTGGAGCCTCTGGGGGCGGACCTGAAATGGGAGCCGTCACGGGGGGGCGCGCTTTTTCCGCATCTCTACCGGCCGCTCCGGCTGTCGGATGTGGTCTGGGACAAGTCCCTGCCGCTCGGGGCCACGGGGCATATCTTCCCGGAGGGGGTTCTGTGAACCGGTACGAGTCCCTTGGCCTTGGCCTGCTCACCCGGCTGGACCCGGAGCGGGCGCATGGCCTGTCGCTGATGGCCCTCCGCACGGGGCTGGTCGCCCTGCCGGGGGAGATCACCTCGCCCCGGCTCCGCACGAGCCTTGCCGGGATCGACCTGCCCAACCCCGTGGGCCTTGCTGCCGGGTTCGACAAGAACGCGACCGCGCTCGAACCGCTGAGCCGCGCGGGCTTCGGCTTCATCGAGGTCGGCGCGGCGACGCCCCGCCCGCAGCCCGGCAACCCCCGCCCCCGGCTGTTCAGGTTGCCGGAGGACCGCGCCGTCATCAACCGCTTCGGCTTCAACAACGAAGGTGCCGCCGCCATCGCGGCCCGGCTGGCCGCCCGGCCGGAGCGGGGGGTGATCGGGCTGAACCTCGGCGCGAACAAGGACAGCGCCAACCGTGCACAGGACTTTGCGGAAGTGCTGGCCGCCACGGGCGGATGGATCGACTTCGCCACGGTCAACGTTTCCTCTCCCAACACCGAGAAGCTTCGTGACCTTCAGGGCCGCGCGGCGCTGGAATCGCTGCTCGCGGGTGTGCTGGAGGTGCGGGACGGGCTGTCGCGGCGGGTGCCGGTATTCCTTAAGATCGCCCCCGATCTCACCGATGACGAAATCGCCGAAATCGGCGCCGTCGCGCTCGCCTCCGGTATCGACGGGGTGATCGCCACCAACACGACCCTCTCCCGCGATGGGCTTGGCGGCGCGGCGCGGGGAGAGGCGGGGGGCCTCTCCGGCGCCCCGCTGTTCGAGCGGTCCACCCGGGTTCTGGCCCGCCTGTCACGGGCGACGGAGGGGCGGCTGCCGCTGATCGGCGTCGGCGGCATTTCCACTCCCGATCAGGCCTATGAGAAGATTCTGGCCGGAGCGAGCGCGGTTCAGCTTTACACCGGCCTCGTCTTCGGAGGACTGTCGCTGGTGGGAGACCTCGTCCGCGGCATCGAGGACCGGCTTCTCCGCGATGGCTTCGCCACTGTGGCGGAGGCCGTCGGAACCGGGAGGGAGCGGTGGCTGTGACCATCTCGATCTGGCACAATCCGCGTTGCGGCACATCGCGCCGGGCGCTCGCGCTGCTGGAGGAACACGGCGTGGTGCCCGTGGTGCGGGACTATCTGAACGAACCGCCGAGCGAGGCCGAACTCCGCGCCGCGCTCTCGCTTCTCGACCGCGCGCCCCGCGACATCCTCCGCTGGAAGGAAGGCGCGCGGAGCGACGCCGGGCTGACGGAGACGAGTGACGACGATGCCCTGATCGCCGCGATGGTGGCGCATCCCATTCTCATCGAACGCCCCATCGTCTTTTCCGAGACCCGCGCCGTCCTTGGCCGGCCGGCGGAAGCCGTGC
The DNA here is from genome assembly GCF_032102465.1 of Haematobacter sp. Taxonomy (NCBI): domain Bacteria; kingdom Pseudomonadati; phylum Pseudomonadota; class Alphaproteobacteria; order Rhodobacterales; family Paracoccaceae; genus Haematobacter; species Haematobacter sp. The sequence continues at coordinate 17,756 of NZ_DAMDHB010000036.1, forward strand.
TGGATGTCCTCACTCCCTGAGGGGAGGGGCCGTCATGCCGGAAACACCGCCTGCCATCCAAGTCGAACATCTCTCGCATGCTTTCGGGGGCACCAGGGCGCTGGAGGATGTCAGCCTCTCCGTGCCTGCTGGCGCGAGTTTCGCGCTGCTTGGCCCGAACGGCGCGGGCAAGACCACGCTCCTCAACATCCTCTGCACATTGCTCCGGCCCGACAGCGGAACCGCACTGGTGGCGGGTGCCGACGTGGCGCGCGAACCCTTGCGCGCGCGGCGCGGCATCGGGGTGGTGTTTCAGGATTCGAGCCTCGACGACCGGCTGACGGCGGCGGAGAATCTCGATTTCCACGGGCTCGCGCATGGCATGGCCCGCCGTGTGCGGCACGCCGCAATGGCGGAAGTGCTGGCGCTTGTCGAACTCACCGACTGGCAGGAAACGGTCGTGCGCAACTTCTCCGGCGGGATGCGGCGGCGGCTGGAGATAGCCCGCGCCCTCATGCATCATCCACGCATCCTGTTCCTCGACGAGCCGACCGTTGGCCTTGATGCCCAGACCCGCGTGCGCATCTGGCGCTATCTGGACGGGCTCAGGCGCGAGCGGGGGCTGACGGTGCTGACCACCACCCATTACATCGAGGAAGTGGAGAGCGCGGACCTCGTCTGCATCATCGACAATGGCCGCATCCTCGCCGAAGGCAGCCCCGAAAGCCTGAAGGCCGGATATGGCCAGCGGTGGCTCCGCGTCATCGCGCGGGAGGCGGAAACTGCCTCGGCCATCCGGCGCGCCTATCCTGCGGCGATGGAAGTGGCGCCCCTGCACCTCGCGATCCCCGCTCCTGACGCCGCGACGGTCGAGGCGTTCCTCGCCGCCTTCGGCAACCGGCTGACGGAGGTGCGCTTCGAGGAGCCGACACTGGAAAGCGTGTTCCTCTCCCTCACAGGCCGCGAGCTTCGCGATCGCGGGGAGGGCGCACGCGCGGCGGAGCGCGAAGCCGGACGCAAGGGCGGGCGGCGATGATGTCTCCGGCCGTCATGACAGGGCCGGATCGTCGGGAGGGAGCCGGGCGCGGTTTGCCCGGTCGAGGTTTGCGCAGGCCCTGTGCGAACGGATTGTGCCTGAACCCCGGTTCACTGCATCCGCGGACCGGGTGTCTGCGGACCGGGTCTCTGCGGGCCGGGTCTCTGCGGGCAGGTCCAACGCCGCCGGACTGCAGCTCTTCCCCGCTGCTGCGGGGGCCGACAGCACGGCATCGACCGCAAAACGCGAACGCCCGGTTCCCCCTGCCGTCGGCAAGGGTTGAGGGGCGGCGCCTTCGGCCCCTGCTCCCGATCCGGGCATGGCGGGACGGACAAGCGGTCTGCCGCAAGGTTCCGCAGCGGCATGGGACCGCATCGCTGACCTTCAGGAGGCTGGGGCACTCAATCCGGCCCGCCATGGGTCCACGGCCGGCGCGCCGAGCGCTACACCCGCTCCCCTGCGGCAAACCCTTGGGCAGAGGCCGGACGCACAGGCCGTCACGCGTCCAACCGACCTGCCGGCAGAACTGCCGAAGCACATCCGGACTGGAAACGGTCTGCACCGCCGACGATCCCACGACAGTCGGCGATCCCAGCGGCGCGGAGGCTGTCCGGCCCGCCCCTCTCCGGCCCATCTCACTGCCGCCCGTCCCCCTGTGGCCCGCCACCCTCAAGCCCGCCCTCCGGCCCATCACCCTTCGGCTCATCCCTGCCCAGCCTTCCTCCAGCCGCTGCGCTTTTTCCAGCTGCTGCGCCCTCGTCCAACCCCGCGTCGCTCGGCTCATTCCGGCATGGGCGGGCACTGCCTGCTCCTCTCGCTCACAGATCGTCGCGCCCGTTGCAGCGCAAGGAACCGTCCGGCCGCCCATAGCCCTGCCGGGCTGGCCGCCGTTCCTCGCCAATGGCCCGACACCGGCAGCCGTCATGTCCGAGCGCAAGAAGCGGCACCACAACCCGATACCCGGCCCCTCCCGCTGCTTCCGGTCTCAGCGCCTGGAACCGGTCCGCGGGGCGCCCGGCGCCACAAGCCCACAGTTCGCCGCTCTGCCAAGCGCGGTACACTCCGCCTGCGGGCAGGGGCCACTCCTGTCGCCCCCACCGCAGGCCCTACCCGGGCCACTCCGAAGGGGCGCGTCGGGCACATCCCGCTCATCATGCGGGCCACGTTCCCGGACCTCCTCCGCCAGCCGGTGGGTCACGGCCGATGGCGCGCCCCCACCCCCTTCCAAGTCGCAAAGGAGCGCCTCATGACCAGCGCTCTCCCCGGCCTTCTGCGAGGCCTATATGGCGTCTGGCTGCGGGAGGTGCTGCGCGCCACCCGTGACCGGGGACAGATGGTGGGCGGCGTGAGCCGACCGCTGATCTGGCTGCTCATCCTCGGCATCGGGCTGAACCCCTACTTCCGCGGAGAGGTCTATGGAGAGGTGCGTACGGTCATCCCCTTCACCTACCTGCAGTTCCTGTTCCCCGCCGTCATCGTGCTGAACATCATGTACACGTCCATCCAGTTCGCCGTTTCGGTGATCTGGGACAGGGAGTTCGGTTTCCTGCGGGAGGTGCTCGTCTCTCCCATGCCACGATGGCTGATCCTGCTGGGCAAGGTGCTGGGCGGGGCGACGGTGGCGACAGTGCATGGCACGCTGGTGCTGATCCTCGCGCGGTTTGCCGATGTGACGCTGACGGTCGGGCAGTCGCTCACGGCAATCGGGCTGATGTTCGTGCTGGCCTTCGGGCTGACCTCCTTCGGCGTGCTTCTGGCCCAGCGGGTGCGCAGCTTCGAGGGGTTCGGCGTGTTCTCCAACACCATCATCCTGCCGCTCTATTTCACCTCCTCCTCGGTCTTTCCGCTGGATCCCTCGCTCACCCGCACACAGACGGTGGCGACCTATCCCGAATGGCTGGTGACGCTGGTCCGCGCGAACCCGATCACCTATGCGGTCGATGCGCTTCGGGGCGTGCTGATCGGCTTCTACCAGTTCGCCCCCACGACGGGGCCGCTGGTGATCTTCGGCATGGCGGCGGTGTTCTTCCTCCTCGCCGTGATCGACTTCCGCAAGGCATGAACGCGCCGCCCGCCTCTCCGCTCCGGGGCCGCTGGGGACCGGCGATTAGGAATCTCGGCATCGTGGTGGTGATCCTCGCCCTTGCCGGCCTGCTTCCGCAGGACAATTCCCTTGCCGAGCGCCGGGCGGCAGGCGTGTTGAAACTCTGCGTCCCCCCCGCCTATCCGCCGCTGGTGACGGGAGAGCCGGATCGGCCCGGTTACGACGTTGAGCTTGCCCGCATTCTCGCGGATCGCGTGGGTCTGCGCCTTGCGGTGAACGTCGTGCCGACCATCGGGCGTGACTTCAACCCGCGGAACTGGAACCTGACGCGCGCCCAATGCGACATGATCGGCGGCGGCATCGCGGATACGCCGACCGCGCGCGGTTTCCTGCAGCTTCTCCCGACCGGGGAGCGGATCGGCTGGCTCCTGCTGCTGCCCGCGGGTGCCCTTCCGCCATCAGGCAGCACCCTCGCGGTCCTGCCGGGGGCGAGCGGGCTTGACCGGCTGGCGCTTTCCGCATGGATGCGGGCCGAGGGCTACCGGCCCCTGCTGGTGGCGGATGGCGCGGCGCTCCGCACGGCGCTGCTGGAGGGGCGTGCGGCGGCCGCGGTCGGCGAGAATTTCGCGCTGTCCGGGCAAGAAGGTGCCCTACCGGGTTTCACCGCTGTCTGGCCGGACGACCCCGCCCTCGCGCCAGTGCCGCTGGCCTTTGAAACCTGGAAGGGGGATGTGACGTTGAAGCGCGCCCTGACTGCCGCGCTTTCGGATGCGGCGGGACGGGAGGAAATCGCGACCCTTCGGAACCGCTACGGCCTGACCGCCGAAGCAGGGGCGGCTTCGCATATGTAATATGCCAGTATAATTGGCTTTTTTCCATTTCTCTGCTGCATGATATTGCACCTCCTACTAAGGTATGGGACAGATTGTCGCGCCACCTGCCGTTACGACACCCCAGTCGCCGGCGCTCGCGCATCTTCAGGAGGGAGGGTAGCCGTGATCTTCTTCACAAAACGATCCGCAATCCCCGGGATGCTGGCAGCAGTCGCAACTCTGTCTTCCGCCCTGCCCGGCCTTGCCGGCGGGTTCACGGCGGAACAGGCAGAGGCGGGCAAGACCGCCTACAATGCGAACTGCGCCCAGTGTCACGGAATGCAGCTCGAAGGCCCGGAGGCCCCCGGCCTCGTCGGGCCGGACGTGATGGCCAACTGGGATACACCCGGCGGGCTTTACGATTTCATTTCCGTCGCCATGCCGCCCTCCGCGCCCGGTCAGCTCGGGACGGCGACCTATCTCGACATCATCGCCTACATCATGGCGTTCAACGGCGCCCAGCCCGGCCCCGATCCTCTGGTGGAGGATGAAGAGAAGCTCGCCGCCATCAGCCTGACGGCGGAAACCGCGGCCGGTCCGGTCGGCGGGGGCGCTGCGGCTCCGGATATGGCGGGGGACACGAACGTCCCGCAGGCCTTCACCTGGGGCAAGCCGCTTCCGGGCGGCCCAGCCGTGGACACCATGCAGACCACCGCCGCCGCCAGCAGCATTCCGCAGGCCTTCACCTGGGGCAAGAAGCTCCCGACCGTCGAGTGAAGCGCGGGGCCGCGACCGGCCCGCGCACAGCACATATCGCGCGCCATGCGCACCGAGGAGGACATGATGTCATTCTTTTCGAAACCGCTTCTTGCCGCCACCACCGCCCTCGTGGCGCTGAGCGGCGCGGCCTTCGCCCAGAACGTCCGTGAGAACTACAAACCCGTGACGGAGGAGATGCTTGCCAATCCGCCGGAGGGCGAATGGCTGATGTGGCGGGGCGACCGCTTCAACTCCGGCTACAGCAAGCTCAAGCAGATCAACAAGGAAACCGTCGGCAAGCTGCAACTCGCCTGGGCCTGGCCGATGGCGGAAGCAGGCATCCAGGAGACGGTGCCGCTCATCCATGACGGCGTGATGTTCCTGCAGACCAACAACAACATCGTCGAAGCGCTGGACGCCAAGACCGGCGACCTGATCTGGACCTACCGTCACGTTCTGGCGGAGATCCCGGCCTCCTGGTCCTATCAGGCCAACCAGGCGCGGCGGCAGAAGAACTCCATCGCCCTTGCCGGCGACAAGGTCGTGCTGACGACCGCGGACGCGAAGATCGTGGTGCTGAACGCGGCGGACGGCAAGGTCGTCTGGGAAAAGCAGGTTCTGGATTACCAGAAGGGCTACAGCTACACCGTCGGCCCGATCATCGTGAAGGACAAGATCATCTCCGCGATCTCCGGCTGCTCCATCGCGGGCACGGCGGGCGGCTGCTTCATCATGGCGCACAACCTCAATACCGGTGAGGAACTGTGGCGCTTCAACACGATCGACGACCCGGACAATCCCAAGCAGCAGGAAAGCTGGGGGCCGGTGCCCGCGGAAAACCGCTGGGGCGGCACGCCTTGGGCGACCGGCTCCTATGACGCGCGGACCAACACGACCTTCTGGGGCATCGGGATGCCGGGGCCGTATTCGGAACTGGTGCGCGGTTCGGGTGAGGGCAGCGTGCTCTATACCAACTCCACGCTCGCGCTCGATGCCGATACCGGAAAGCTGAAGTGGTACTTCCAGCACCTCCCGCGCGACAACTGGGACCTCGACAGCCCGTTCGAGCGGATTCTCGTTGATCAGGAGACCGGCGGCAAGACCAGCCACATGCTGATCTCCGTTCCGGGCAAGAACGGCATCGCCTTCGCGCTCGACCGCGACACCGGGAAATACCTGTGGTCGAAGGAGACGGTGAAGCAGAACGTCATCTCCAAGATCGATGCGGACGGCACGGTTCACATCAATACGGACCTCGTCTCCAGCTCCATCGGGGAAAGCAAGCTCGCCTGCACCTCCGTCTCGGGCGGCAAGCTGTGGATGGCCGGGGCCTACAGCCCGGACACCAAGGCGTTCTTCGTGCCGCTGACGGAGGCCTGCAACACGGTGACGCCGACCCAGTCGGAATTCACCGCCGGCAACGCCGTCGGCTCGGTGAAGTTCGGCCCCCGTGTTCTGCCGGAAGGCATCACGGAGGCGGGGCTGCTTCAGGCGCTCGACATCAATCCCAAGCAGGGCGAGTCGAAATGGCAGGCGCGGGAGCGGCCTTCCATGACCAGCTCCGTTCTTGCCACCGCGGGCGGGCTGGTGTTCGGCGGCGACGCCGCGCGCTACGTCTCCGCCTGGGATCAGGAAACGGGCAAGGTGCTCTGGCGCCAGCGGCTGAACGCGCCGATCGGTGGCTCCCCCGTGACCTATGAGATCGACGGGGAGCAGTATCTGGTCGTCCCAACCGGTTACTCCAACGCGGCCAGCTCCATCTCCTCCGCCTTCCCGGAGACGCCGCTGCCGACGGGTTCGGGCAACTCGATCTTCGTCTACAAGCTGCCGAAGGCCAGCAACTGACCGGCACCTGACAGGTCGGGGGCGGGCCATCCGCCCCTTGCCCACTGACCGGGGGAGCTTTTTGCCCCGGATGGAGGGGCGGCCACTGAACGGGGGCGGCACGTCCGCCCCCTCCCACAGAAAGGGGTTCACATGCGGCATCTCATCCTTGCCGGGGCGCTTCTGGCTATGACCGGAACGGCAGATGCCCAGACGGCAGGCGTGCCGGGGGAACTGCTCAACTCCACCCGCAGGCAGCAGGGCGACAGTCTGACCGTCTGCAACGATGCCAGCAGCAAGATACTCGAATTCGACCGGGAGGTGGCGCGCGCCATCGGCTCCGCCCTTCTGCTCGACGTGAAATTCGCACAGGGGTTCCAGGGGTTCCCCCTGAGCGGTGACGGGTTCATGGACGAATTGCAGATCGCCATGACCAATACCTGCGACCTGCTCATGGGTATCTCCGTGCAGGAGGATTCGCCCTTCCCCGACTGGGCCATGGTGACGCGCCCCTATGCCACGATCCCCTTCGTTCTGGCCGTGAAGGAGGCCGGGTGGTCGCGGCTGGGCGATATACCGCATGACCGGCTCATCGGAACCGCGATCCAGAGCATGGGCGAGATGGTCTATATCACCTGGAACCAGCAGCAACCGAAGGAGCAACGCTGGGTCCGCCTGCCCTATGCCGACCCGGAGCTGATGCTTCGGCGGGTGGAAGACGGGCGGCTGGCGGGGATGCTCCTGTGGCAGCCGGTTCTGACGGCGCTGAAGACCCATCACCCGGAGGCGCGGGCGCTCCGGGTGATCGACACGGCGCCGGTTCCGGCTGCGGCCACGCGGGTGGGGGCGCTGGTCGGGGTGCGCGACAGCTATCTGCGCAGCCAGATCGACGCGGCCATCGACGCGCTGGTCGCGGATGGCACGATCGCGGAGATCATGACGCGCTTCGGCTATGAGGGCGTCGCGGGCGAAGGCCCGGTCAGATGAGGTGCAGCCGGTCCAGCCAGCCAAAGGGCAGCGGCACCCAGCCGAGGATCAGCGCCGCACCGACCAGCACCAGCCCCAGCGGCTCGGCCCGCTGAAGGAGACGTTCTCCGCCGGGCCAGACCGCGCGCCACAGGTTGCCGGCGATCAGCCCCGGCACCGGCAGCAGGTTCAGCGCGACGGAGCCGAAGGTCACCTCCTGCACCATCTGGAGCGCGTAGAGCACGTAGTAGCCGGCAGTGCGCGGCAGCACCTGTTGCAACGGCGCGCGCAGCAGATCCAGAAGCGGCACGAGAACGAGCATCGCCCCCAGTCCCACCGCCACGATCACGAGGATCCTGACCCGTTCGCCGAACCCCTGTGCGGGCGAAAGACGCAGCGGCGCGATCCAGCCCATGCGGAACAGCACCCCCATGGCGATGCCCCAGGCGGAGGCCTGAAGGAAGGGGTTCAGCGTGAGCCGCCCCTCCCGCGCGGGGCGGACATCGCCCAGACCGCGGGCCAGCCCCGCCAGCAAGGCCCCCTGCACCGCCGCATAGATCAGCATGGCGAAGATGCGGGTCACGATCTGCTGGACGGTCAGGTCCTGAAGAAGCGACATACGCCGCGCCTCAATCCCGCCGGGGCATCAGGAAATGTCCCGTCGCCTGAATGAACGGCCGGTCGCGATTGTCCTGCCACCCCTCCACATGGACGGAAGCGAACCGACGACCCGACCGGTTCACACGAGCGCGCGCATAGGCATCCCGCGGCAGGCCGGAGCGGAGGTAGTCCACCGTGAAGTCGATGGTGCGCGGCAGGCGCGGCATCGTCCCGGCGGAGAAATCGGCAGGGTCCAGCCTGCCGTTCTCCATATCCTCCCACAGGGTGGACCAGGCGAGCGTGATGATCGCCGTCGTCTCCAGAAAGGCGGCGGTTCCGCCGCCGTGCAGCGCGGGCAGGAACGGGTTGCCGATGAGCTTTTCGTTGTAGTTCAGCACGGCGGTCAGTTCATCGCCCCGCCGGTCGAAGTCGATGCCGAGAAAACCGATATAGGGAACCGCCTCGATCAGCCGGCGGAGCACGCCGTCGCGGCGCTCCTTGATGGCGGCGACGGGTTCGGGCGCGGGTCGGGCCATCTCAGTCCTCCCGTTCCACGGTGAAGGTGCCGGTGGCGCTGGCAACCGGGTGGGCCGTGTCCTCATCCGTCGCGGTGATGCGCACAAAGGCCAGCAGCCGGGTGATATGGTAGCAGACGCCATGCGCGGTGATCGCCTGTCCCGGCGTGGCGGGGCGCATGTAGTCGATTCGCAGATCCAGCGTCGCCGTGGCGATCACCCCCTCATCCGCGCTCACAACGGAGGCCCCGCCCGTGGTATCCATGAGGGCGGAGACTGCGCCGCCGTGGATCACCCCGCTTGCCGGCTCGCCGATGAGCTTGCGGTCGTAGGGCATGGAAATCCGCGCCTCGCCCACGCCGATCTCCTCCACCCTGAGCCCGAGGGCCGCGGCATGCGGGCTGCGGTCGATCTCGTCGTAGAACTTCTTGCGTCGCTCAGATGTCATGCGTCACCCCCGTATCCACCCCGTTATTGGCCCATCTGCGGGCAGGAGCAAGCCGCCCGTGACGTTGCGTTACGCGGGTGTGGTGATTACCTTGTGACCCAAGGAGACACTCCATGACCATGCTGACCTTCAAGGAAATGTGCGCGAAGTTCGATGTGACGCCCCGCACCCTGCGCTATTACGAATATATCGAACTGCTCAGTCCGGTGCGGGAGGGGCGCTCGCGCCTGTTCGGGCCGCGGGAGGTGGCGCGGATGACGCTGATCCTGCGCGGCCGCCGCTTCGGCTTCAGCCTTGAGGAAATCCGGCAGTGGCTGGAGGTCTATGACAAGTCTGGAACCCGGACCCAGATGGAGGATTGGGTCGTGATGGCGGACCGGCAGATCGACAAGCTGGAAAACCAGATCGCCGAACTCCGTGCGACCCTCGAAGACCTGCGGGAGCTGCGGGACCAAGTGGCAGAAGAGCTTGAAAAGGTGCAGCCCGCCCCTCACGTCACGTCAGGATAAAACGTTACGCTACGTTCCGTTTACGTAAACGTCATCCCCTGTTGTAACCTTTCCTCGGGACGCGATTTCCTCAGGGAACGCGAAGGAGGAACAGGATGCAGCGGGCGATACATTCCGCGCCGGTCAGCCTGGCTTCGGCCAGAGATGATACCGGCAGGCTCATGACCATCGGTGAAATGTGCGCGGCTTTCGACGTCACGCCGCGCACCCTGCGATTCTACGAATCCAAGGAGCTGCTCTCGCCCATACGGGAGGGACAGACGCGCTGGTTCACACGGCGCGACCGCGGGCGGCTGAAGCTGATCCTGCGGGGCAAGCGCTTTGGCTTCAGCCTTGAGGAGATGCGCCAGCTTCTCGATCTCTACGACAGGGACGGCAGCCAGCTCACCCAGCTCAGCCGCACGCGTGATGTGGCGGCCAGACGTCTCGATGACCTTGAGCGCCGTCGGGCGGAGTTGGACGAGGCGATTGCCGAACTGAAGGAGGAGATCGCCTGGGCCGATGACGTGCTGGCCGGCGGCCCCCGCGACCTGACCGCGGCGCAATAATCCTTCCCCCGAAAAGCGGCGGCGCGGCGGAAAACGCCTGCGCGCCCAAGACACCTGCGGCGAGGGGCATATCCTTACCCCGGCCCGGAAAAGCGGAGAATGACCGACATGACCACCTACACGCCCCCCGTCGAGGACATGCAGTTCCTGCTGCACGAGGTTCTGAAGGTGAGCGAAAGCGATGTGCCGGGTTACGACGAACTCGACCGCGACTCGACCGCCGCCATCCTTGAGGAAGCGGGCAAGCTGGCCTCCGGGGTGCTGGCCCCGCTGAATGCCGTCGGCGACCGGGAAGGGTGCCGGCTGGAAAACGGCGTGGTAATCACGCCCACGGGATTCAAGGCGGCCTATGACCAGATGGCCGCCGGCGGCTGGATGGGGCTGGACTGCGACCCGGAATACGGCGGCCAGGGCATGCCCTATGTCTTGAACAGCGCCACGGGCGAGATGTTCGTGGCCGCCAACATGGCCTTCAACATGTACCAGGGCCTGACCCACGGCGCCTATTCGGCCATCCATACCCACGGCTCCGCCGAGCAGAAGCAGACCTATCTGCCGAAACTCGTGTCCGGCGAATGGACCGGCACGATGAACCTCACGGAGCCGCAGGCGGGCACCGATCTCGGCATCATGCGCACGCGGGCCGAACCGGCGGAGGACGGCAGCTACGCCATCACGGGGACCAAGATCTTCATCTCCGCGGGCGATCACGACCTGTCGCAGAACGTCATCCACCTCGTTCTGGCGAAGGCGCCAGGCGGCGGCCCGGGCACGAAAGGCGTGAGCCTGTTCATCGTGCCGAAGTTCCTCGTGAATGAGGACGGCTCCCCCGGCGTGCGCAACAACCTCTCCGTCGGCAAGCTCGAGGAGAAGATGGGCATCCACGGTAACGCCACCTGCGTGATGAACTACGACGGCGCCAAGGGCTGGCTGATCGGCGATCTCCACAAGGGGATGCGCGCGATGTTCACCATGATGAACGAGGCCCGTCTCGGCGTGGGCCTGCAAGGCTATGCGCAGGCCGTGGCCGCCTACGAGAACGCGCTGACCTATGCCAAGGAACGGCTTCAGGGCCGCGACGTGACCGGGGTGAAGAACCCGGACGGCCCCGCCGATCCGATCATCGTGCATCCCGATATCCGCCGCAGCCTGATGGATCAGAAGAGCTTCATCGAAGGGGCGCGCGCCTTCACCTTCTGGGGCGCCCATCTCATCGACCGCTCCAAGCGGCTCGATGATCAGGATGCGGAAGGGCTGATCTCCCTGATGACCCCGGTGCTGAAGGCGTTCCAGACCGACAAGGGCTTCGAGATGGCCGTGCAGGCCCAGCAGATCTTCGGCGGCCATGGCTATATCGAGGAAGTGGGCGTCTCCCAGTTCGTGCGCGATGCACGGATCACCATGATCTATGAGGGCGCGAACGGCGTGCAGGCGCTGGACCTCGTCGGCCGCAAGCTGGCGCAGGACGGCGGCAAGCATGTCATGGCCTTCTTCGACATGGTGAAAACGTTCCTGAAGGAGAACGAGGGCGATGCCGAACTGAAGGCGGGCTTCCTCGATCCGCTCAAGGCCGCGTCCAAGGATCTGCAGTCCGCGGGCATGTTCTTCATGGAAAACGGCATGAAGAACCCCAACGCGGCGCTCGCCGGGTCGAACGATTTTGTCCACCTGTTCGGGCATGTCTGTCTCGGCCTGATGTGGGCGCGGATGGCGAAGGCTGCGAAAGACTCGCTGGCCGCGGGCCGGGGCAATGCCGATTTCCTCAACGCCAAGATCGCCACGGGGCGCTACTACATGGCTCGTCAGCTTCCGGCGACGGGACTGCATCTCGCCCGGATCACTTCCGGGGCGGAGCCGGTCATGGCGCTCGACGTGGCGGGGTTCTGAGGCCATGCTGCCGCCCGTCAAAGGGAGGACGACGGAATGGCGATGAAGCTCTACTGTTTCGGGGAAAGCGGAAATTCCTACAAGGCGGCGCTCACCATGACCCTTGCGGGGGTGGACTGGGTGCCGGTCTTCGTGAACTTCTTTCACGGAGACGCCCGCTCCCCGGAATTCCGCGCGCTGAACGAGATGGGCGAGGTTCCCGTGCTGCGCGACGGGGATGAGGTGCTGACCCAATCCGGGCTCATCCAGTATCACATCGCCGAAAAGACCGGGAAGCTGCTGCCACAGGACCACCACCTGCGGCAGGAGGTCATGCGCTGGGTGCTCTGGGACAATCACAAGATGTCCTCTCAGGCGGGCACGCTGCGGTTCCTGATGAACTTCGTCCCGGAGGAGAAGCGCCCGCAGGAAGTGATCCGCTGGCTGTCGGGGCGGCTGCGCGATGCGTTCAAGGTGCTCGACGCGCATCTGGAAGGGCGCGACTTCATCGTGGACGACGTGCCCAGCCTCGCCGATACCGCCTGCTGCGGCTACCTCTACTACCCGGAACCCTTCACCTTCGACCGGAAGGCCTGGCCGAATATCGACCGCTGGCTCGATAACGTCGCCGCCCTGCCCGGCTGGAAACATCCCTATGACATGATGCCCGGTCGGCCCTCCGACCGCGGCCTCTGAAGGAGGACCAATGTCCGAAGCTTACATCTACGACGCCGTCCGCACGCCGCGGGGCAAGGGCCGCACCGACGGCAGCCTGCATGAGGTGACCTCCGCCCGCCTTTCGGCGCTGGTGCTGAACGAACTGAAATCGCGCTCCGACCTCGATACGCGGGCGGTCGAGGATGTGATCTGGGGCAATGTCACGCAGGTCGGCGAACAGGGCGGCTGCCTTGCGCGGACCGCGGTGCTTGCCTCCGACTTTGCGGAATCGGTGCCCGGCCTCGCCATCAACCGCTTCTGCGCCAGCGGGCTGGAGGCGGTGAACCTCGCCGCCAATCAGGTCAAGGCCGGTGCGGGGCAGGCCTATGTCGCCGGCGGGGTGGAGATGATGGGCCGTGTCGCGATGGGCTCCGACGGGGCGGCCATCGCGGTCGATCCCTCCATCGCCATGTCCACCTATTTCGTGCCGCAGGGCATCGCCGCGGATATTATCGCCACCGAATACGGCTTCTCCCGCACGGATGTGGATGCGCTCGCGGTGGAAAGCCAGCGCCGCGCCGCCAAGGCCTGGGAGGAAGGCCGCTTCGACCGCTCCGTCATGACGGTCCGGGACATCAACGGCCTGCCGATCCTTGACCGCGACGAATACATGCGGCCAGGCACCGACATGCAGTCGCTCGGCGCGCTGAAGGCGTCCTTCAAGGACATGGGCGAACAGATGCCCGGCTTCGACAAGATCGCCATCATGAAATATCCGCATCTGGAGCGCATCGAGCACGTCCACCACGCGGGCAACTCCTCCGGTATCGTGGACGGCGCGGCGGGCATCCTCATCGGCTCTAAGGCGTTCGGCGAGAAATACGGCCTGAAGCCCCGCGCCCGCATACGCGCGACGGCGAAGATCGGCACCGACCCCACCATCATGCTGACCGGCCCCGTGCCCGCGACGGAGAAGATCCTGCGCGACAGCGGCATGTCGATCTCCGACATCGACCTGTTCGAGGTGAACGAGGCGTTCTCCGCCGTGGTGCTGCGCTTCATGCAGGCGTTCAACGTCGATGCGGACCGGGTGAACGTGAACGGCGGAGCCATCGCGCTTGGCCACCCGCTCGGCGCGACGGGGGCGATGATTCTCGGCACGCTGGTCGATGAACTGGAGCGGTCGGGCAAGAGCACCGGCCTCGCCACGCTGTGCGTCGCGTCCGGCATGGGCGCGGCCACCATCGTCGAACGCGTCTGATCCGGCGAAGCAGGGAGACTTCCATGACCGAATTTCATTACGCCACGGATGCCGACGGCGTCGCCACCATCACCTGGGACGTGCCCGGCAAGTCGATGAACGTCATGACCCTCGACGGTCTGAACGAGCTTGACGCGGCGGTGGACAAGGCCCTCGCCGACCCGGAGGTGAAGGGCATCGTCATCACCTCCGCCAAGAAGGACTTCGCCGGCGGGATGGACCTGAACGTCCTCGGCCGGATGAAGGATGCGGCGGGCGCGGAACCCGCGAAGGGCCTGTTCGACGGGATCATGAAAATCCATGCGCTGCTTCGCAAGATCGAACGCGCCGGGATGGACCCCAAGACGCTGAAAGGCGGCAAGCCCATCGCCGCCGCCCTTCCCGGCACGGCAGCGGGCATCGGCCTTGAACTGCCGCTGGCCACGCACCGCATCTTCGTGGCCGACAATCCCAAGGCGCGGCTCGGCCTGCCGGAAATCCTCGTCGGGATCTTCCCCGGGGCGGGCGGCACCACGCGGCTGGCGCGGAAGCTCGGCGCGATGATGGCCGCGCCGCTGCTGCTGGAGGGCAAGCTCCAGTCGCCGAAGGCGCTGAAGGCGCAGGGGGTGATCGACGAGGTGGTTGCCCCCGGGGAGCTGCTGGCAAGGGCGAAGGACTGGGTGCTTTCCGCCACGGACGCCGATCTGGTGAAGCCGTGGGATGCGAAGGGGTACAAGATGCCCGGCGGCGCGCCTTACAGCCCGCAGGGGTTCATGACCTTCGTCGGCGCCTCCGCCATGGTGAACGGCAAGACGCAAGGGGTCTATCCGGCGGCGAAGGCGCTGCTCTCCGCCGTCTATGAAGGGGCGCTCGTCCCCTTCGATCAGGCGCTCCGCATCGAGGCGCGGTGGTTCACGCATGTCATGCTGAACCCCTCCTCCGCCGCGATGATCCGCTCGCTCTTCCTGAACAAGGAGGCGCTGGAGAAGGGCGCGAACCGCCCCGACGTGCCGGATCAGAGCGTGAGGAAACTCGGCGTTCTGGGCGCGGGGATGATGGGTGCGGGCATCGCCTATGTCTCCGCCAACGCCGGGATCGAGGTCGTTCTGATCGACAGCACACAGGAGGCCGCGGATCGCGGCAAGGCGCATTCCGCCGGCATCCTGGACAAGGGGATCGAGAAGCGGAAGGTCACGGCGGAGAAGAAGGAGGAGGTGCTCTCCCGCATCACCGCCACGACCGACTATGCCGCGCTCAAGGGCGTCGATCTGATCGTGGAGGCGGTGTTCGAGGATCCGAAGGTGAAGGCCGAGGTGACGAAGAAGGCGGAGGAGGCCGCACCGGAGGCGATCTTCGCCACCAACACCTCCACCCTGCCGATCACCATGCTCTCCGAGGCCTCCCGCCACCCCAAGGAATTCATCGGCATCCACTTCTTCTCCCCCGTGGACAAGATGGCGCTGGTGGAAATCATCCGGGGCAAGGAGACGGGCGACGTGGCGGTGGCCAAGGCGCTCGATTTCGTGCGCCAGATCCGCAAGACGCCGATCGTGGTGAACGATGCGCGCTTCTTCTACGCCAACCGCTGCATCATCCCCTACATTAACGAAGGGGTGCGGCTGGTGAAGGAGGGCACGGAGCCGGCGCTGATCGAGAATGCGGCCAAGCTGATGGGCATGCCGCTCGGCCCGCTGCAGCTGGTGGACGAGACCTCCATCGACCTCGGCGTGAAGATCGCCAAGGCCACCAAGGCGGCGATGGGCAATGCCTATCCCGACGGCGCGGTGGACGAGGTGCTGTTCTGGATGGCAGATCAGGGCCGCATGGGCCGCAAGTCGAAGTCGGGCTTCTACGACTATGACGAAAAGGGCAAGCGGCAGGGCTTCTGGGCCGGGCTCGCCGACCGCTATCCGCATGTGGAGGATCAGCCGGCGCTCACCGATGTCGAACACCGGCTGATGTTCGTGCAGACGCTGGAGGCCGTGCGTGCGCTGGAGGAAGGCGTGCTGACCGACATCCGCGAAGGCGATGTGGGGGCCATCCTCGGCTGGGGCTTTGCGCCGTGGTCCGGCGGGCCGTTCTCCTGGCTCGACATGATGGGAGCGGCGAAGGCGGTGGAGATCGCCGACGATCTGAGCGCGCGGTATGGCGAGCGCTTCGCTGCACCGCAGTTGCTCCGCGACATGGCCGCCAAGGATGAAACCTTCTACGGCCGCTTCGCCCCCACCGCCAAGGCTGCCTGACCAACAGGGCCGGGATCCCCGCGATCCCGGCTTCCTTTCCCAGAATATCACGGGAAATCCGTTACTTATTTCGCATTGGAAGAAGGTCGCGCATCCCCCCTTGGGCCGATTGTGGCTGCTCGCATGCTCGGCTATCTTGCATCCATGATTTCTTCGGCGTTGCAGCAAGGTTCCGTGGGAAGATGACGGCGCTTACCCGGTACCAGCGACTGGAATGTTTCGGTTGGTGGCGTGAATCGCCCGACGCGGAAGCACGTGAGGTGGTCGTCTCCTTTGGGGACGCCTCCCTCATCCTGTCGGATATCCAGAACTCGCTTGCCCTGACGCACTGGTCCCTGCCGGCGCTGGAACGGTTGAATCCGGGCGACCTTCCCGCGCGCTACAGCCCGGACCCTTCGGCGGGAGAGACACTGGAGATCGACGATGACCTGATGATCAACGCCATCGAACAGGTCCGCCGCGTCATCGACTCGCAGCGCCCCAAGGAAGGCCGGCTGCGTGGGCCGCTGATCGCGCTGCTTGTCGGTGCCCTGCTGATCGCGGCGGTCCTTTTCCTGCCGACCGCCCTTACCCGCCACACCGTCGCCGCCGTGCCGCAGGCCACACGCGAAGCCATCGGGGAACTCGTTCTGCGCGACATGGTCCGCCTCACCGGGCCGGTCTGTTCCACGCCGAACGGCGACCGCGCGCTCCGCAAGATGTGGGCGCGGCTG
This sequence comes from Haematobacter sp., assembly GCF_032102465.1. Classification (NCBI taxonomy): domain Bacteria; kingdom Pseudomonadati; phylum Pseudomonadota; class Alphaproteobacteria; order Rhodobacterales; family Paracoccaceae; genus Haematobacter; species Haematobacter sp. Next base: position 34,515 of record NZ_DAMDHB010000036.1, read on the forward strand.
TCGGACGGGCGGCCGGGGGGGATCTCTGTTCTTCCCAAGGGTTTTGCCGATGCCGTCCACCTTCCCGGCGGGCGCATCCTGCTGCAGCGCGATCTGCTGGAGGATGAAGACAGCGAGGAGATTGCCGCGGGATATGTGCTGGCCGAACAGGTGCGCGCGGATGCCGCCGACCCCCTGTTGCCGCTGCTGGAGCATGCCGGTCTGCTGGCGACCTTCCGGCTGCTGACGACGGGCGAGCTGCCGCCGACCGCCGTTCGCGGCTTTGCCGAGACCCTGCTGACGGCCCCGGTGTCGGACGCCGATCCCAAGGCCCTGCTGACGCGATTCGCAGCCGCAAAGGTGCCCTCAACCCCCTATGCTCAGGCCATTGACCCGACGGGCGCGCGCACGGAAGCCCTGCGGACCGGTGATCCGTTCCGCGACGTTGCCGCGCCGGCCATCCTTACCGATACGGAATGGGTGGGCCTGCAGGGGATCTGCGCGCGCTGACCCCGTTTAGCGCAACCTGCTCAGTGTAGTCCTTTCAGCGCAACCTGCTCAGCGCAGCCCGTTTCGGCCGAACGCATCCGGGAAACCGTTGCAGCGCAGCGCGCCCAGCCCCTGCCGCGCGGCCTCCCGCCCGGCGAAGGGACCGGCCACGACGGAATGCCGCCCCTCCGGGTTCCGGCTCAGCCGCACGATATTCACGGGAAGCCCCAGCGCACGCACCTCTGCCGCCGCATTGCGGGCATTTGCAAGATCCACATAGACCCCCGCCTGCGCATAGCGCCCGACCTCCGTCGGCAGCGGGCATTCGGCAGCGCCCGCCTCCACCGGCCCGTCGCAGCGCTGGCTGCCATCGGCACGGTAACGCGGCGCCCAGAGCAGACGGTCGCCCTGCTCCACGCGCGAAAACAGACAGCCCTGCGTATCGGTGAATTCGCCCGCCGCGTAACCCGCCGGCGGAGGGACGGAGGGGGCATCGTCGGCACTGGCAGCGGGGAGGAACCCGAAGGCGCCGATCACGCCCGCTGCCAGCACCGTCCGAAGGCCTGCTGTCCCTGCGGTAGTCTTTTCACGGAGAATGCACGCATAGCGGTCGTAGGACAACAATTTTCTCGCCTATTTTGTGCCGAACATGCGATCTCCAGCATCCCCTAGGCCTGGAACAATATATCCATGGTCATCCAGCCGCTCATCCACAGCGGCGGTGACGATCGGCACATCGGGATGTGCCTCCCGCATCCGCTTCACCCCTTCGGGAGAGGCAAGGAGACACAGGAACCGCAGGTTCTTCGCCCCGGATTTCTTCAGCAGGTCGATGGCCGCGACGGAGGAGTTCCCGGTGGCCAGCATCGGATCGACGGCGATGACCATCCGGTCGTCCAGCTCGCTCGGCACCTTGTAGTAGTATTGCACCGGTTGCAGCGTCTCCGGGTCGCGATACAGGCCGACAAACCCCACGCGCGCCGCCGGGATCAGCTCCAGAATGCCGTCCATCAGCCCGTTGCCCGCCCGCAGGATGGAGATGAGGACGAGTTTCTTGCCCTCGATGGTGGGCGCGTCCATCTCCTGCAACGGCGTCTCGATGCGGGTGGAGGTCAGCGGCAGGTCACGGGTGATCTCATAGGCCAAAAGCTGGCTGATCTCCCGCAGCAGGCGGCGGAAGGAAGCGGTGGACGTGTCCTTCTTCCGCATGATGGTAAGTTTGTGCTGCACCAGCGGATGGGTGACGACGGTGAGATGTTCGGTCATGCGTCCTCCAGACGTTTCATCAGTCTTGCGCGCGTGGCCTCGTCACAGAACGCGGCCGACAGCGCGGTGCGGGCCATATCGCGAAACACGCCCTCGTCCCAGTCGAAGGCATCATGCAACCGTTCGTATTCGCGCGCCATCCCGGTTCGGAAAAACGCCGGATCGTCGGTGGAAAGCGTGACCCTCACCCCGCGCCTGAAAAGCTCTCCCACCGGATGCCGCCGCCAGTCGGGATAGAGGCCCAGCGCGATATTTGCCCCCGGACAGCATTCCAGAACGACCTGCCGTTCCGCCAGATTGTCCACCAGCGCCAGATCCTCGATGGCGCGGACGCCGTGCCCGATGCGGCTGACGCCAAGGTCGCGGAGCGTCTCGCGCACGGAGACGGGCCCGCCGAACTCCCCGGCGTGGGCAGTCAGGCCCAGCCCCGCCTCGCGGCCAAGGTCGAAGGACCAGGCGAAATCCTTCGCCGCGCCGACCCTCTCGTCGCCCGCAAGCCCCAGGCCGGTGATGAACCCGCCCATCGTCTCCGCCGCGCAGAGGGCGGTCCGCTTCGCCCGCTCCGGCCCGAGATGCCGGATGCAGGTGACGATGCCGCGGCAGGTGATGTCACCGGCCATGCCCGCCGCCACTTCCGTGAACGCCGCCACGTAATCCCGCCACGCGGAAAGATCGCCGCCCCCGCAGAGATCGGGGGAGACGAAAAGCTCGGTGTAGATCACCCCCTGCTCCGCGCTGGCCTCCAGCACCGCGCGCAACAGCCGGGCATGGTCCGCCGGAGAGGTGAGCGCGGTCGTCGCGGCCTCATAGGCTTTCAGAAATCCGGTGAACCCATTGAAGCGGTAATGGCCCCGCTCATCGAACAGCCCCTCGATATCCACGTTCCGCTCCCGGGCGAGGGCGCGGATGAAGGCGGGCGGGGCTGCTCCTTCGAGATGCAGGTGAAGTTCCACCTTCGGCAGATCGGCAAGGCTCATAGGAAGCTCTCCCCCGGCCCGCGACGCGGCAGGCCCAGATGGGCGGCGACGCTCGCCCCCACATCGACATAGCCTCGCAGCCCGATGCCTCCCGCGCCGTGCCCGGCGGCCAGAACCGGCACCCGCTCCCGCGTGTGGTCACTGCCCCGGAACGTGGGGTCGTTGCCGTGATCGGCGGTGAATACCGCCAGATCGCCGGGGCGCAGCAGGTCCAGGAACGCGCCCACACGCGCGTCGAACCCTTCCAGCGCGCGCGCATAGCCCGACACGTCGCGGCGATGCCCGTAGAGGCTGTCGAACTCCACGAAATTGGCAAAGGTGAGCGATCCTTCCTCTGCCTCCCCCGCCAGCCGGATCAGGTGGTCGAAGAGCGCCGCATCCGACTGTCCCTTGTGAAGCTTCGTGATGCCGTGATGCGAGAAGATGTCGCCGATCTTTCCGACCGCATGGGTGACGCGCCCAGCCTCATAGGCCCAGTCGAGCAGCGTGGGCGCGGGCGGAGCCACGGCGAAGTCCCGCCGGTTGGCCGTGCGGGTGAAGCCGGTCTCCACCGTGCCGGTGAAGGGCCGCGCGATCACCCGGCCCACCCGCATCGCATGGAGCATGGGCGCAAGATCGGTGCAGAGCTTCAGCAACCGGTCCAGCCCGAATGCCTCCTCATGCGCGGCGATCTGGAACACGCTGTCGGCGGAGGTGTAGCAGATCGGCCAGCCGGTCCGCAGATGTGCGGCGCAATGTTCCTCGATGATCGGCACCCCGGAGGCATGACAGTTGCCAAGGATGCCCGCCGTTCCCGCAAGGCGGCAGACCTCCGCCGTGACCTCCGGCGGGAAGGCGGGTATCTCTTCGGGGAAATAGTGCCAGTCCCATGGAACCGGCACCCCGGCCAGCTCCCAGTGGCCGGAGGGCGTGTCCTTGCCGCGCGACACCTCCGTCGCCGCCCCCCACAGCCCTTCCGGGGAGGCTCCCAACCCCGGCGCCTCCAGCCCGGAGGCCAGGCGGATGGCAGCGCCCAGCCCAAGCCGGTCCAGCACCGGCATGTGGAGCGGCCCCGAGCGCCCCTCCTCCGCGCGGCCCCCGGCGCAGGCCAGCGCGATATGTCCGAGCGTATTCGCCCCCTCGTCGCCGAAATCGGCCGCATCCGGCGCGCCGCCGCAGCCGACGCTGTCCATCACGATCAGAAAGGCCCGTGTCATGCGATGCGCCCCAATATCCTTGCCGGCGGGGCTGTGTCCCCGCCCAGAACGACGGCGGCGCGCAGTGTCTCCGCCGCCCTTTGCCACGCTGCCTCATCCGCCGCGTGGATCACGGCGACCGGCGCCTCCGGGCCGACCCGCGTGCCGATCCGCGCGACGTCGGACAGGCCAACCGCAGGGTCGATCCGATCCCCCAGATAGCGCCGCCCACCGCCAAGCTCCACCACGATCCGGCCCAGTTCAACGCCCTTCACCGCGGAGAGCGTGCCGCTCTCCTGCAAGAACACCGGCGCGGCGACCGGCGCCGCCGGGAGCATCTCGCGCCAGCGGGCCGTGAAATCCCGCGGCCCGCCCTGTGCCGCGACCATCCGCCCGAAGCGCTCCAGCGCCGCGCCGGAGGCGAGAAGCTGCGCCAGCCGGTCCTCCGCTTC
>NZ_DAMDHB010000037.1:0-28533 GCF_032102465.1 Haematobacter sp.
CGTAGAATCTCATCCAGATTGACGCGCGCGTCTCTTCCAGATTGTCGCGCTATAGGGGCGGTTCACCCTTGCCACATGGGTAGGAGGGGCGGAACGGTCGGAGTTTCTGCGCCAGTCCGCGCTGCTGTCGAACATATGGACGGGATTCGGCATCGGCACGGCCAATCACGTGGTCCCGGACAGGCACCATTTCAACGTGCTCGACGCGCTGGAGAAGCCGGAGAGCGCGCTGACACGCGCCCTCCTTGCTGTCTGAGGTCAGGCGACGCCGGTGGTTTCGAGGAACGGGTAGTCGGTATAGCCCTCACGACCGCCGCCGTAGAACGTCTTCTGATCGCCGACGTTCAGAGGGGCATCGCTCTTCAACCGTTCGACCAGGTCCGGGTTCGCGATGAAGAGCTTGCCGAAGCTCACCATATCCGCGCGACCGCTGTCCACGGCGTCGATCGCCGTCTGCCGGTCATACCCGTTGTTGGCCATATAGACGCCGCTGAACCGTTCGCGCAGCGCCGTGACCTGAGCGGCGGGCGCGTCGTCCCGCGCGCCGCCGGTCATGCCTTCGACCACATGCAGGAAGGCGACGCCGTGACGGTTCAGCGCATCCACCGCCAGCCCGTAGGTGTCCGGCACATCGCTGTCGAGCGGGGCGTTGTTCGCCTTGGCCCAGGGGCTGAGTCGGACGCCGACCCGGCCCGCACCGATCTCCGCCACCACGGCCCCGACAACCTCGTCGAGGAGGCGCACACGATTCTCCGCGCTGCCGCCATAGGCGTCGGTGCGGGTATTGACGGCATCCCGGAGGAACTGGTCGAGCAGGTAGCCGTTCGCCGCATGGATCTCGACCATGTCGAAGCCCGCGGCGCGGGCGTTGCGGGCGGCCTTCACGTAATCGGCCACGATGCCGGGGATTTCATCGGTCCGCAGGGGGCGGGGCGTGCTCGTCGGCACGAAGCCCTGCCCGTCAAAGGTGCGCGAGCCGGAGGGAATGTCGGAAGGTCCGACCGGATCCTGGCCGTCGGGTTGCAGGGCAGGAATGGACACGCGCCCGACATGCCAGAGCTGCGCGGCGATGTGGCCGCCCTTCGCATGGACGGCTTCGGTCACGCGCTTCCAGCCCTCCACCTGCGCGGCGCTATAGATGCCGGGGGTGAAGGCATAGCCCTTGCCCTGCGGCGAGATCTGCGTGCCCTCGCTGATGATGAGGCCGGCGGTGGCGCGCTGGGCATAGTACTCCGCGTTCATCTCGCGCGGGATATCGCCTTCGGGCAGCGCGCGGTTGCGGGTGAGGGGGGCCATCGCGATGCGGTTCGGCAGGGTGATATCCCCGACCTTGATCGGGGTGAACAGCTTCGGTTCGGACATTGGGAGGTCTCCTTCTGCGGTTGGAGTAACGCAGAAGAGAGAGCATGGGGTTCCCCGCCGGGGAGTTCAACCCGCCCCGCTCTCTTCCAGTATTTCCAGGAAGGCCGCTCCGAACCGGTCGAGCTTCTGCGGGCCTAGGTGACCCACCGCATCCAGATCGCGGAGCGTGCGGGGCCGCGCCTCCGCTATGCGGCGGAGTGCGCTGGCGGTCAGGCTGAGCGGCTTCTCCGTCCCGTCCTCGCCCCGGCCAAGCGTGCGTTGCGCCTCCGCCAGCCGGTCGAAGACATCCGCCGCCCCGGTTCCGGCCAGCCTGCGCCGCTGGGGATGCACCGGCTCCGCGCGTTCATCGTTCAGCACGGCCAGAAAGGCAGGGCCATAGCTTTCGAGCTTCTTCGCGCCGACCCCGCTCACGCCCGCCATCTGATCCAGCGTGCGGGGACGGCGTTCGACCATCTCGATCAGCGTCTTGTCCGTGAAGACGACATAGGCAGGCACGCCCTGCGCCTCCGCCAGTGCCCGCCGCTTGGCCTTGAGGGCGGAGAGGAGCGGCGCGTCCTCCTCCGCGACCAGCGCCTTGGCCACGCTCTGCGGCCTTGCGTGGCGCAGAAGGTCGCGGCGGAGCATCACCGGCGCCTCTCCCCGGAGCACGGGGCGGGCGATCTCCGTCAGGCGCAGCGCGCCATGGCGGGACGGATCGGGGCGCACCAGATCCCGGCCCATCATCTGGCGAAAGACCGCCCCCCAGCCCGCCGTGTCGAACTCCCGCCCGACGCCGAAGGTCGGCAGGGCGTCATGCCCGCGCTCCCTGACCTTGGGGGTGGCGCGGCCTGTCAGGATGTCGGTCAGATGGCCGACGCCGAACCACTCCCCGGTGCGCAGGATGGCGGAGAGGGCCTTGCGGACCGGCTCCGTGCCGTCGAACACCTCGGGCGGGGTTTCGCACAGGTCGCAGTTGCCGCAGGGTTCCGCGTCCTCACCGAAATAACCGAGCAGCACCTGCCGGCGGCAGCCGAGCGCCTCCGCCAGCCCGAGAAGCGCGTTCAGCCGGGCATGATCGGCGGCCTTGCGGTCATCCGGGGCGACGCCCTCGTCGATCTGCGTGCGGCGGAAGCGGATGTCGTCCTGTCCGAAAAGGGTCAGCGTCTCTGCCGGGGCGCCGTCGCGGCCCGCGCGCCCGATCTCCTGATAGTACCCCTCAACGGACTTGGGCAGGTCCGCATGGGCGACCCAGCGGATGTCGGGCTTGTCGATCCCCATGCCGAAGGCGACCGTCGCCACGACGATCAGCCCGTCCTCCTGCTGAAAGCGCGTCTCCACCTCGCGCCGGTCCTCCGCCTCCATCCCGCCGTGATAGTGGCAGGCGGGGTGGCTCGCCTCGCGCAGCGCAGCCGCAAGGGTTTCCGTCTTGGCGCGCGTGCCGCAATAGACGATCCCCGACAGGCCGCGCCGCGCCTCGGCAAAGGCGAGGATCTGGCGGCGGGGCTGATCCTTCGGCTGGAAGGCCAAGTGGATGTTCGGCCGGTCGAAGCCGCGCAGGAATGTCTCCGGGCGCTCGCCGTCGAACAGGCGGGTGACGATCTCCTCCCGCGTCTCCTCATCCGCCGTCGCGGTGAAGGCGGCGAGCGGCACGCCGAGCCTGCGCCGCAACTCTCCGATCCGCAGGTAATCGGGGCGGAAATCGTGGCCCCACTGGCTCACGCAATGCGCCTCGTCCACCGCGATGAGCCGGGTGCCGATCCGCTGGAGCAGCGCGAAAGTATTGCCGGAGGCCAGCCGTTCCGGCGCCATGTAGAGCAGCTTCAGCCGTCCCTCGTCCAGAGCGGCAAAGACCTCCTCCGTTTCCTCCTCCGTATTGCCGGAGGTGAGCGCGCCCGCCTCTACCCCCGCGGCCCGGAGCGCGCGGACCTGATCCCTCATCAGCGCGATGAGCGGCGAGATGACGACCGTCACCCCCTCCCGGCAGAGCGCGGGAAGCTGAAAGCAGAGCGATTTGCCCCCGCCCGTCGGCATGATGGCGAGCGTGTTGCGCCCGGCCAGCACCGCCGCCACGATCTCCGCCTGCCCGGGGCGGAAGCTCGGGAATCCGAAGACGGAGGCGAGAACCGCCTCCGGTGAGGGCGCGGGTCCGGTCATCTCAGTAGAAGGCGGAGGCGTTGTTCAGCAGGATGATCCTGAGCGCATAGATCGCCACCAGCACCACCAGCGGCGCGAGATCGAGCCCGCCCATCGCGGGCAGGATGGAGCGCACCCGCGAATAGACCGGCTCCAGCAACCGGTTCAACCCGTCCCAGATGGAGGCGACCAGCGGCTGGCGCAGGTTCAGCACCTGAAAATTGATGAGCCAGCTCATGATCACGTGGACGATGACGATGAACCAGACAATGTCGAGGATCAGGAGCAGGATCTGGAGAAGCGAAACCATCGGGAAACCGGGTTGTGGCGTGGAGAGACCAGAGGTAAAGCGCCAGCCCCCTGCGCGCAACCGCTTCCGCGACGTTTCGCTTGACCGCGACGACCTGCCCCGGGCAAGCCTGCGCCATGTATCCGCTCCGCCGCTTCACCTGCGAACTGCTCCGCGCCCGCCGCCAGCCCCGGCTTGCTCCCTATGACACGCATGTCTGCGACCTGCGGCTCATGCCCTGGGACATGGACCCGTGGCGGGAGCTGAACAACGGGCGGACGCTGACGCTTTACGATATCGGGCGCATATCGCTGGCGCAGCGGACGGGAATGCTCGACGTGCTGCGCCGGAACCGCTGGGGGATCACCGTTGCGGGCAGCACGACGCGCTACCGTCGCCGCGTGACGGTATTCCAGAAGGTGGAGATGCGGAGCAGGTTCCTCGGCTGGGACGAGCGGTTCTTCTACATCGAGCAGAGCATGTGGCGCGAGGGCGACTGCACCAGCGGCGTGCTGATCCGTGGGGCGCTGCTGGGGGGCGGCAAGCTGCTCCCGCCCGCCTCGTTCATCGCTGAAACCGGCTGGCCCGCACCGCCGCCGCTGCCCGACTGGGTGCTGGCCTGGGGCAATGCGGATGCCACGCGGCCCTGGCCGCCGCAGATCTGATCTCTCCTGCCAGGGGTGCCTGCCGGTCCCTCCCTTCGGAGAGGTGAGCGGGCGGTTTCGCCGGAAGCGGCCAGTCCCGCGGTGGCTGCGCTGATCGGAGAAAGGGGGGCCTGACAGGCCGGCCCAGTGTTCTGTAGTCCCGTCCTGTAGTCCCTCCTGTAATCCCATCGCCTTTCCGGCTCCTTTTGAGGGTGTCGTCCGTGCCCCTGCGCTCACGAATGAGGCGGCTGCCCGTTTTATCGCTCGGCTGGAGGCCGCGGCGGCGCAAGGCATCCTCATCACGATTGCAATGGGTCTGCCCGATCCTTTGTCCGGCCGTTTGCCCCTCATCTGTCATAGGCACTGCCCGGCCGCTCGCCCGACCGGCTGATTTCGCAGCCTGCTGAAAAAGCATTCCGGGGTTGCCCTGGGGCGGAGATCTCCCCACACCGTTGAAGACCGCCGCAAACCGCGAGTTGGCTCGGGGCCGGGCCGATTTTCCGGCGTTCAGCGCAAGCCCGGGCAGGGGGCCGACTTTTCGGCAGCCTGCCAGAGCCTGACCGGGCGGGTTTTGGCCCTCGGACGTGGCGAAATGCCCATGACCGCCCGGTCGGCATGGTAGCCGCTCCGGGTTTGATATCCGGTGTCCGCGCCGAAAGCACCGCGCCCCCGCATCTTCTCGGACTGCCCTGCAAGGTCTCCGGCCTTGCGATCCTGCGGGGGGCGGGTCTAATGCCGCGGGCTCGTTCCTTTCGAGCGGACCATCGGGCGACGGGAGCGGAATTTGCCGAAAATCACAGACGACGCGGCGGCCAAGCGGCGCATCTGGGGCTGGTTCTTCTTCGACTGGGCAAGCCAGCCCTACGCGACGCTGCTGCTGACCTTCATCTTCGCACCCTATATCGCGTCGCTGCTGGGTGACGGAACGCAGGCGCAGGCGGTCTGGGGGTTCGGCGTGGGCTTGGCCGGGGTGGTCATCGCGCTGCTGGCGCCCGTGCTCGGTGCGGTCGCTGACAGGGGCGGGCGGCGGATCGGCTGGGTCGCGGCGTTCTCGGTCCTTTATGTGCTGGGAGCGGCGGGCCTGTGGTTCGCGGCGCCGGGGGCCCCGCATCTGACCTTCGTGCTGATGTCCTTTGGCCTCGGTCTGATCGGGATGGAGCTGGCCACGATCTTTACCAATGCCATGCTGCCCGACCTCGGTACGCGGGAGCAGATCGGGCGGCTCTCCGGCTCGGGCTGGGCATTCGGCTATGTCGGCGGGGTTTTCGCGCTGATCCTGATGCTCGCCTTCTTCGCGGAGGGTGAGGAGGGCAGAACCCTCATCGGCCTTCCGCCCGCCCTTGGGCTGGATCCCGTGATGCGGGAGGGGACGCGCTTCGTCGGCCCCTTCACGGCGCTGTGGTATGTGATCTTCATGGTGCCGTTCTTCCTCTGGGTGCGGGAGCCGACGCGCGCTCCGGGCCCGGGTTTCAGCGGGACGTTGACAGAGGCGGTGGGCGATCTGCGCCGCACGCTTCGCCGCTTGCCGGAGCGCCGGGGCATGCTGGCCTTCCTGCTGTCCTCCATGTTCTACCGCGACGCGCTGAACGGCTTTTACGTCTTCGGCGGGGTCTATGCGGTGGGCGTGCTGGGCTGGCCGGTGCAGTTCGTGGGGATTTTCGGCATCCTCGCCGCGATCTTCGGTGCGGTCTTTGCATGGGCCGGTGGGCTTGCGGACAGCCGTTACGGGCCAAAGCCTGTGATCGTGGTTGCTCTCCTCCTGCTGATCGTGGTCGGGATGGCGGTGATGAGCATTTCGCGGAACAGCGTGCTGGGCCTGAGCGTGGGGCCGGGGTCTTCCGTGCCGGACATGGCCTTCTTCCTTGTCGGCTGCATCATCGGTGCGGCGGGCGGCGCGCTGCAATCGGCCAGTCGCACCATGATGGTCCGGCAGGCGGAGACGGGGCGGATGACCGAAGCCTTCGGGCTTTACGCGCTCACCGGCAAGGCAACGGCGTTTATTGCGCCGCTTGCCATTGGAATCGTCACGGCGATGAGCGGAAGCCAGCAGATCGGCATCCTTCCCGTTATCGTGCTTTTCCTGATGGGATTTCTGCTGCTACTCTGGGTCGATCCCGAAGGTGAGCACACGGTTTGAAATCCACGATCAGAGCCTTGGTGTTTTGCGCGCTGGCGGCCCTTGCGGCTTCGCCTGCCGTTGCGGAACAGAAAGCCTACCAGTTTTTCGGCGCTGCGGCGCGCCCTTCCGCGCAGGTGCCGACGCCGATCGGCAGCTATGCCAAGGGTTGTGCGGCGGGGCTGGTGCCGCTGCCGGAAACCGGGCCGACATGGCAGGCGATGCGGCTTTCCCGGAACCGCTACTGGGGCCAGCCGGAAATGATCCGCTTCTTGCAGGACTTGTCTGCCGCGGCGACGCAGGTGGGCTGGGCCGGCCTCTATATCGGCGACATCAGCCAGCCAAGGGGCGGGCCTATGACCTCCGGTCACGCCTCGCATCAGATCGGTCTGGATGCCGACATCTGGATGCTGCCGCCCTCCCGCCTGACGTTGAGCCAGACGGAGCGGGAGAAGATCAGTTCGATTTCCGTCCGCACGGAGGATCAGAAGCGGGTGAACGGGAATTTCACGCCCGCCCATGCGGCGCTGCTGCGCGCGGCGGCGTCCGACCCGCGGGTGGACCGGGTCTTTGTCGCGGCGGCGGTGAAGATCGAGATGTGCCGCACCGCGAAACGGTCGGATGCGGCATGGCTCCAGAAGATCCGGCCCATCGCCGGACACAACACGCATTTCCACGTGCGGCTGAAATGCCCGCGTGGGTCGCGCGCCTGCGTGACGCAGACGCCAACGGTCGACGAGCTGTCCAAGGGGGGGAGCGGCTGCGACGATACGCTGGCATGGTGGGTGACAGACTATCTGAACCCGCCAAAGCCCAAACCGGGCGACAAGCCCGCCCCGCGTCCGCGCGGTCCCCGTGATTTTACAATGGCAGACCTCCCCGCCCAATGCTCAAACGTTCTGGCATCGCGCTGATCGCAGCGCTTCTCATCGCCCCTTCCGTGCTGGCTGAATCGGTCACCAGCCGGTTGGATTTTGTCGGCAGCTTCCGCTGGCGGGTGGAGGATCCGGCCTTCGGCGGCTTCTCCGCCATCGAGATGAAGGACGACGGACTGTGGTTTTACGCGCTCTCCGACCGGTCCTCGCTCGTGGAGGGGCGGTTCGTGCGGGACGAGAGGGGGCGGATCACCGCCATCGCCTCCGGCCCGGTGAAGCCGCTCACCCTGAAGGGCGGCAAGCCCGCCAAGCTGGATGCGGAGGGGCTGGCGCTTAGCCCGGATGGTGCTTTGTGGATATCGGAGGAAACCCGCCACCGGGTCTACGGCTCCCGCACGCCGGGGCAGGAGCTTGTGCCGTTGCCGCCGGTTCCGGGGAGCGAGAAGCTTATCCGCAACCAGAGCTTCGAGGGGCTTGCGATGGACGGGAAGGGCGCGCTCTACACCTTCCCGGAAAATCCGCAGAGTGACAGCGAACTCCCCGTCTATCGCTTCAGGGACGGTAAGTGGACCATCCCCTACACGCTCCGCCACGACCCGGAATGGCTGGCCGTGGGGGCCGATTTCGGCCCGGACGGGCGGCTCTACCTGCTGGAGCGCGGCTTCGGGCGGCTTTCCGGTTTCCGCTCCCGCATCCGGTCCTTCGCCATCACCGACATCTCCGCTGGGGACGAACAGGTGCTGTTGCAGACGCCGTTCCGCCAATACGGCAATCTGGAGGGGCTGTCGGTCTGGGAGGACGGCGAGGGCTACCTCGTCTTCACGATGATTTCCGACGACAACTTCCTGCCGTTGCTGCTGCATACGGACATCGTGGAATACCGCTCGCGCGAGGCGCTTGATCGCCACGCGTCAAGGGAGTAAGGGCAGGCGTCCGCAAGGTTGCGGGCCAAGTCTCCGCTACCTTGCCAAAACGGAAACCCGACATGCGCTCCTCGCTGCTTCCTGGCATCATTGCCATGGCCACCGTCGTCGTGGCCTCCAACATCCTCGTTCAGTTCCTGTTCGGCCAGTGGCTGACCTGGGGCGCCTTCACATATCCGCTGGCGTTTTTCGTCAACGAAGTGGTCAACCGGCTTCAAGGGCTGACCGCCGCCCGCAAGGTCGTGTTCTGGGGGCTGGTGACGGGCATTCTCTGCTCCTTCATCGGCACGCAGATCCCCGGGGAGTTCGGCCCGCTCGTCACGCTCCGCGTGGCCATCGGTTCTGCGGTGGCCTTTCTGTGCGGACAACTTCTGGATGCAAAGATCTTTGACCGGATGCGGCATCAGGCATGGTGGCGGCCACCGTTCGTCTCCTCCCTGCTCGCCTCCTCATTGGACACGCTGCTGTTCTTCTCCATCGCCTTTTCGGGTTGGTTCGTCGCGATCGAACCCTCCAACGACGTGAGCTGGGCCAACGAAATCCTGCCGCTTCTGGGGGTTGGCCCGATGGTTCCGTTGTGGGTTTCGCTCGGTTTCGCCGATTGGCTTGTAAAAATTGCCCTTTCCTTCATCGTACTGATGCCTTTTCGGGCAATCGTCCGCCGCTACGCTGCAGGGACTGCATGATTTCTGTGGACAAATTTTCCGGCTGTGCCACGTTGATCTTCAACGGCAACAGCGAAAGGAGGTGGTCCAGTGTCTAGAGTGATATTGGAGAGAGGTGTCGGGACAGTCAGGGGGGCCGTGATCTGAAGGCAACCCTTCAGGTTGTAATCCCTGATTGGGTTCGGTCCTAACTGGCCCATCTCCGTAGATCTCGCTGGGGCCGCCCTTTTCGGGTGGCCCCTGTCAGTTTATCGAAAAATGCTTCGCATCACCGATCATATCGTCCTCGCCGACTGGGAGATGACCGAGACCTTCTCCCGTGCCTCCGGCCCGGGCGGGCAAAATGTCAACAAGGTCTCCACCGCCGTCGATCTCCGCTTCGAGGCGGAGCGCAGTCCGCATCTTTCGCCGGAGGTGAAGGCGCGGCTCCGCAGGCTTGCGGGGCGGCGCTGGACGGCGGATGGCGCCGTGCTCATCCGGGCGGAGGAGACGCGGAGCCAGGCGCGCAACCGGGAAATCGCGCGGGAGCGTCTGGCGGAACTGATTCGCGCGGCTTTGGTGCCCCGCAAGCGCCGGATCGCCACGCGCCCGACACTCGGCAGTCAGCGGCGGCGTCTGGAGGGCAAGGCGCACCGCAGCACCGTGAAGTCGCTCCGCAACAGCCCCGATGCCGAAGATTGAGCATCTGGCATCCCTGCGCACAACAGCCCATATTATGGGCGAATGCCTGTTGTTACCTTTGTTTCGCCTTACTTGAGAAAGTGGAGCTTTCCCTAACCGCGCCGAGCTTTCAGTATCGGGATCGAGCAGAAAAAGAAGAAACCCATGCGTCCCTTCGGTCTAATCGATGCGTTGAAGGGGGCCATCGGCCCCGGTCTTTCCCGTCCTGCCGAATTGCAGGTGGGCGCGCTTTGCTGGCGTGAGCAGGCGGGGAGGCGGGAATTTCTTCTGGTCAATACCCTCAACACCCGGCGCTGGATCGTGCCGAAGGGCTGGCCGATGAAAGGCCGCTCTCTGGCGGAGGCCGCTTCCATCGAGGCGTGGGAGGAGGCCGGCGTCCGCGGGGCCTTGAGCGAGCAGACGATCGGCAGCTATGTCTATGACAAGCTGACCGGCACGGGCCTGCCTGTGCGCTGCGAAGTGCGGGTCTTCCCGATCGAAGTGACGGAACTTGCCGACAGCTACCCGGAAAAGCGCAGGCGTGACCGTCGCTGGGCCACGCGGGAGGAGGCAATGTCCCTGTTGGGGGAGCCCGATCTCAAAAGGCTGATCGCGACGGTCTGACGGGCGTCTCGGGGGAGGATGCATGACCGGACCTTACGGCCCGCCGGAGCCGCCGAATCGCTGGCGCACGCTCGACCGTGATCTGAAGCGCCTCGGTCGTCTGGAGGTGGCCTCCGCCTATGTTTCCCGTCCCTTGGTCGCAGGCGCGATCGCTCTGGTTTTCGTGCTGCTGGCCGGGGGGGCCGCCGTCGCTGTGGGAGGGCGGTCGGACGTCGCCGTTCTGGCCGTCGCGGCGGTGCTGGCCGGTTACATGGCGCTCAACATCGGGGCCAACGATATCGGCAATACCATGGGGCCGGCGGTCGGTGCGCGGGCGATCGGTCTTGGCGCTGCGCTGTTCGCCGCGGCCGTTGCAGAGGCCGCGGGCGCACTGATCTCTGGTCGTGAAGTGGTGGCGACGATCTCCGGCAGGCTCATCCCGTTGGAGGGGCTGTCCGATCCCCGGCAGATCATCCCCGTGATGATCGCGGCATTGGCGGCGGCCTCTCTCTGGATCAACCTCGCGGGATGGCTTCGCGCCCCGGTCTCCACCACCCATGCCATCGTCGGTGCCGTCGCGGGTGCCGGGGTCAGCGCGGTGGGACCGGGGGCCGTCAACTGGCCGCAGATCGGCGTGATCGCCGGAGGCTGGGTGCTGTCACCGCTGCTGGGCGGGGGGCTTGCTGCCGGGCTTCTCGCGCTGGTGAATGCGCTCATCGCCGACCGGGAGGACAAAATCGCCGCAGCGCAACGCTGGCTGCCGGTGCTGATTGGCGTGATGGTCGCCGTGTTCGGTGTTTACGTCTTCGTTCGTGCGCTGCCTGCGCTCTCCGTGCCAGCGGTGTTTTTGCCGGGGATCTCTCTTGTCCTGGGGGGCCTCACCTGGCTCATCGCCCGGCCTGTGGTCAGGAGAGCGGCCATCGGGCTGGAGAACCGGCGCCGGTCGCTGCGGCGGTTGTTTGGCCCCTCGCTCGTCATGGCATCGCTCCTGCTGTGTTTTGCACATGGCTCCAACGATGTGTCAAACGCCATCGGTCCGCTGGTGGCGATCGTGGAGGCGCTGGGGCAGGGGCGGGCGCATGCGGGTGGTCCGGCCTGGACGATTCTGCTCGGCGCGGCGGGGCTGTCCGTGGGGCTCGTGCTCTTCGGTGCCCGGCTCATCCGCATTGTGGGAAGCGAGATCACCCGTCTCAATCCCGTCAGGTCGTGGTGCGTGGCGCTTTCCACGGCGATGACGGTGCTCATGGCCTCCGCCGCGGGGCTTCCGGTCAGTTCCACCCATATCGCCGTGGGCGGTGTCTTCGGCGTCGGATTTTACCGGGAGTGGCAGGCGCGCCGGGCCGGTCCGCCGCGCGATGCGGCCGCAGCGCCGCCGGAGGTCGCCCGGAGGCGGCGGCTGGTCCGCCGGTCTCACGTGCTGACGATCCTCGCGGCCTGGATCGTTACCGTCCCGCTCTGCGCCGCCTTTGCGGGGCTTATTTATGCTCTCACGCGGCTCGCGAGCCTTGCCTGACGTTCACACGATCACTTCCAGCGGGGTCTGTGCGCCAACGCCGAACACCCGCTTGTAGCGCGCGATCTCGTCTTCGGGCCCCATGGCCTTGTTCGGGTTGTCCGACAGTTTTACCGTCGGATAGCCATTGGCGGAGACAGCCTTGCAGACGAGGCTGAAGGGCGCAAGCGCATCGCCGGGCACCAGACCACGGAAATCATTGGTGAGCAGGGTGCCCCAGCCGAAGCTCACCTTCACCCGGCCCGCGAACTGGGCATGCAGCTCCAGAATCTTGTCCACATCCAGCCCGTCAGAGAAGATCACCAGCTTCTGGCGCGGGTCTTCGCCCCTCGACTTCCACCAGGCGATGGCGGTTTCAGCCCCCTCCGCGGGATCGCCCGAATCGATGCGGATGCCGGTCCAGCTTGCCAGCCAGTCCGGCGCATGGTCGAGAAAGCCCCTCGTGCCGAAAGTATCGGGCAGGATGATGCGCAGATTACCGTCATGCTCCTCATGCCAGTCCGCCAGCACCTTGTAGGGCGCTTGCGCCAGTTCGGCGTCATCGCGGGCCAGCGCGGCATAGACCATGGGAAGTTCATGGGCGTTCGTCCCGATCGCCTCCACCTCGCGCCGCATCGCGATCAGGCAGTTGGAGGTGCCGGTGAAGGTCTGGCCAAGCCCCTCCCTCATCGCCTGCACGCACCAGTCCTGCCAGAGGAAGGAATGCCGCCGCCGTGTGCCGAAATCCGCGATGCGAAGGCTTGGCACACCGCGAAGCCGCTCGATCTTTTCCCAGATCTTGGTCATCGCGCGGGCGTAGAGCACCTGAAGTTCGAAGCGGCCCATCGTCTCCAGCACCGCGCGGGAGCGCAGTTCCATCAGCACGGCGAGCGCCGGGATCTCCCACAGCATCACCTCCGGCCACGCGCCTTCGAAGGTCAGTTCATACTGACCGTCCCGTTTTTCAAGCTCATAGGGCGGCAGTCGAAGGTTCTCGAACCATTCCATGAAGTCGGGGCGGAACATCTGGCGCTTGCCGTAGAAGGTGTTGCCGCGCAGCCAGGTGGACTCCCCCCGGCTGAGCGAGAGCGAGCGGATATGGTCGAGCTGCTCGCGCAGTTCACCCTCGTCGATCAGGTCCGCCAGACGCACGTCCTTGGAGCGGTTGATGAGGCTGAAAGTGACGCGCGCATCCGGGTTGTTGCGGAACACCGACTGGCACATCAGCAGCTTGTAGAAATCCGTGTCGATCAGGGACCGCACGATCGGGTCGATCTTCCACTTGTGATTATAGACCCGCGTCGCGATGTCGGCCATGTCACTCCTCCAGTATCACGCCCTTGTCGCGCATCTCGTCGATGGCGCGGGCCAGCGACCCGTCGAGGTCGATCCCCCGGCAAGCCCCGTTCAGAACCGTCACCTCGAACCCCAGCGAGGCACCGTCGATCGCCGAATAGGCCACGCAGAAGTCGGTCGCCAGCCCCACCAGTGTGATGGACGAGACACCCCGGCTTCTGAGATAGCCCTCCAGCCCCGTGGGCGTGATACGGTCGTTTTCGAAGAAGGCGGAGTAGCTGTCGATTTCCCGCCGGAAGCCCTTGCGCAGGATCAGGTCGGCACGGTCCGTCTCCAGATCCGGGTGGAAGCGCGCCCCTTCGCTGCCCTGCACGCAATGATCGGGCCACAGAACCTGCGGCCCATAGACGAGGTCCACCGTCTCATAGGGTGTCTTGCCTGCGTGAGTGCTCGCAAAGGATGTATGATCGGCCGGGTGCCAGTCCTGCGTCAGCACCGTGGTGCCGTAATCCCGCAGCAGGCGGTTGATCCGCGGGACGATCGCATCGCCATCGGTCACGGCCAGCGCGCCGCCGGGGCAGAAATCGTTCTGGACGTCGATGACGATCAGGGCCTTGCTGTCGGTTGTCATGGTCCGTTCCTCCTCGGTCCCGGTGCGTTGCGCCTAGAGCATGGCGCCAAGGGCGACGCCCGCAAGGGCAATGACCGCACCGGAGAGCGCGATCAGCACCGGATGCACGCGCTGGGGCTTCGGCTGCGGCGGAGGCGGGTCTGACTGGCGGATCAGCGCGTCCTCCACCAGTCCGGGAAGCCGGGGGCCGAAGCGGGCCATCACCCGCGCCGTCCGGGCAAGGTCATGCGCCACGGCCCGCGGGCCGAGGTTCTGGCGGATATAGTCCTCCACCACCGGCTTCGCGGCCTGCCACATGTTGATGTTGGGGTCGAGCGAGCGTGCCACGCCTTCCGTCACCACCATGGTGCGTTGCAGAAGGATGAGTTCCGTCCGTGTCTGCATCCCGAACCGCTCCGTCACGTCGAACAGGTAGGCGAGCAGCCGCCCCATGGAGATGCGCGAGGCATCCATGCCGAAGATCGGCTCTCCCACCGCGCGAAGCGCACGGGCGAAATCGTCCACCGAACGGTCATGGGGAACATAGCCTGCCTCGAAATGCACTTCCGCCACGCGACGGTAGTCGCGCCGGATGAAGCCGTACAGGATCTCCGCATAGACGCGCCGGGTATATTCGTCGATCCGCCCCATGATGCCGAAGTCATAGGCGATGAGCGTGCCGTCCAATGCAACCTTCAGGTTCCCCTGATGCATGTCGCCATGGAACAGCCCGTCGCGGAGGGCGTGGCGCAGGAAAAGCTGGATGACCCGCTCGCCCAGTTCCCTGCGGTCGATGCCCGCCGCGTCGATGGCGGCGATGTCGCCCAGCGGAATGCCGTCCGCCCAGCCCAGCGTCATCACCCGGCGCGCGGAGAAGCCCCAGAACACCTTGGGAACCCTGAAGCCCGCATCGCCCGCGGTGTTCGCCGCGAATTCGTCGGCGGAGGCGGCTTCCGAGCGCAGGTCCAGTTCGCCGGTCACCACGCCGTCGAAATGCCGCACCACGTCTGACGGCCGGAGGCGGCGCGAGGCGGGGGACAGCGTCTCGATCACGCTGGCCGCGAAATAGAAGGCGTCGATGTCGCGGCGGAAGGCGCGTTCGATACCGGGGCGGGTGACCTTGACCGCGACCTCCTCCCCCGTATCCGCGCGCCGGGCATGGTGAACCTGCGCGATGGAGGCTGCCGCGACGGGGTCGGAAAATTCGGAGAACAGCTCCTCCACCGGCGCGCCCAGTTCCTCCGCCACCGTCACCTTGGCGATATCGGTGGAGAAGGGGGGCAGGCTGTCCTGCAGGACGCGAAGCTGCTCCGCCACTTCCGGGCCGACCACATCGGGGCGGGTGGAGAGGATCTGGCCGAATTTCACATAGGCCGGCCCCAGCGCGTTCAGCGCGCGCGCTGCGGGCGGCAGCGAGGGATCCCCCTCCGCGCCCAGCCACGCCAGCGGCCAGCCCACCACCCGCGCCAGCAGCCGGAGCCGCGGCGGCGCATCCATTGCGTTCAGCACGATGCCCATGGCGCCCGCGCGTTGCAGCGTGGCGCCCGTCTGGATCAGGCGCCAGATGTTGTGCGGCCCCCGCACCTAGAGCTTCCACCCCGAATGAAGGGCGGCGATTCCCATGGACAGGTTGCGGTACTTGACGTTCTCGAACCCCGCGTCGCGGATCATTCCGGCGAATGTCTCCTGATCGGGGAACTTGCGGATCGACTCGACCAGATACTGATAGCTGTCGCGGTCGTTCGCCACGATCTGCCCCATCACCGGGATCACGTTGAAGGAGTACCGGTCATAGAGCCATTGCAGCCCCTCGTTCGGGATCTGGCTGAACTCCAGCACCATGAGCCGCCCGCCGGGTTTCAGCACGCGGTAGGCTTCGGAAAGCGCGTCCTGAATGCGCGTCACGTTACGGATGCCGAAGGAGATGGTGTAAACGTCGAAGGACGCGTCCTTCAGCGGCAGCGCCATCGCATCGCCCGTCACCCAGTCCAGCCGGTCGGAGAGGGAGGCGGCCTCCGCCCGCTTGCGCCCCTCCACCAGCATGGATTCCGTCATGTCGAGCACAACGGCCTCCGTGCCGCGCGCGCGGGACAGGAAGCGGAAGGAGATGTCGCCCGTCCCCCCTGCCACGTCCAGCAGCCGCTGACCGGGCCGGGGCGCGAGCCAGTCCATCATCGCGTTCTTCCACAGCCGGTGGACGCCGCCCGACATCAGGTCGTTCATCACATCGTAACGGGAGGCGACGCGGGTGAACACGCCGTGGACCAGACCGGCCTTCTCCTCCTCCGCCACGGTGCGGAAGCCGAAATGGGTTGTGCTGTCGTTCTGGGCCATGCTTCCCTCCGGGTGCATTGTCGCGGGCTGCCCGCCCGATATAACGCCCCCGACTTGGAGAGGAAGCCGAAAGTGCCCGAACTGCCGGAAGTAGAGACGGTTCGCCGCGGATTGCTGCCGGTGATGGAGGGGCGGCGCATCCTCCGGGCGAAGGTCAACCGCCCCGATCTGCGCTGGCCGCTGCCCGAACAGATGGCGGAGCGACTGACCGGGCGGCGTGTGGAGGCGCTGCGGCGGCGGTCGAAATACATCCTCGCCGATCTGGACGGGGGGGAGACGCTGCTGATCCATCTCGGCATGTCGGGCCGGATGCTGATCGCGCAAGCGGAGGTCGGAGTGTTTCACCATGCACTTCCCGCGGCGGAGAAGCACGATCACGTCGTCCTGACCATGGAAGACGGCGCGCGCGTCACCTTCAACGACGCGCGGCGGTTCGGCATGATGGACCTGTGGCCGACCGCCGATCTTGCTGCGCACCCGCTGCTCGCGGGGCTGGGACCGGAACCGTTCGGCAACGATTTCAGCGAAACCTACCTGGCGGAGCGTCTGCGGGGCCGGGCGATGCCGGTGAAGGCGGCGCTGCTCGATCAGCGCATCGTGGCGGGCCTGGGCAACATATACGTCTGCGAGGCGCTCCACGATGCCCGGATTTCGCCCGAGCGGCGCGTGCGCGACATGACGGAGGCGGAGATCGTCACACTCGTCCCCGCGATCCGCGACGTGCTGGCCCGCGCGATCGAGGCGGGGGGGTCGAGTCTGCGCGACTATCGGCAGGCGGACGGGGAGCTTGGCTATTTCCAGCATTCCTTCCGCGTGTACGGGCGGGAAGGGCTGCCCTGTCTCCGCCCCGGCTGCGTCGGCACGGTGCGGCGGGTCGTGCAATCGGGCCGCTCGTCTTTCTTCTATCCGGTCTGCCAGCGCTGAGAACCCTTGATCCGTCGGGGCAGGCTGGTAGGTATCTCGCCAGCATCAGGATTGGGAGTGGCGCATGGCCTATGAAACGCTGATCGTCGAGATCGAGGACGGGGTGGAGCTGATCCGGCTCAACCGGCCGGAGGCGCTGAACGCGCTGAACTCGAAACTGCTTGGCGAACTGGCGGAGGCCGTGACGGCGGCCGACAAGGACGAGCGCGTCCGTTGTATCGTCATCACCGGCTCGGAAAAGGCCTTTGCCGCCGGGGCCGACATCAAGGAGATGTCGGAAAAGACCTTCGTGCAGATGTATACGGAGAACTTCTTCACCCCGGAGACGGAGCGGTTCTGCAACTGCCGCAAACCGATCATCGCGGCTGTGTCCGGCTATGCGCTGGGGGGGGGCTGCGAACTGGCCATGATGTGCGATTTCATCATCGCGGCGGAGACGGCGAAGTTCGGTCAGCCCGAGATCAACCTCGGCGTCATCGCGGGGATCGGCGGGACACAGCGCCTGACGCGCTTCGTGGGCAAGTCCAAGTCCATGGACATGCACCTGACGGGCCGCTTCATGGATGCGGCGGAGGCGGAGCGTGCGGGCCTCGTCTCCCGCGTCGTGCCGGCCAAGAGCCTGGTGGACGAGGCGATGGCCACGGCCCGCAAGATCGCGGAGAAGTCGCTCATCACCACGATGGCGGTCAAGGAGACCGTCAACCGGGCTTATGAGACGACGCTGGCCGAGGGCGTGCTGTTCGAACGGCGGGTGTTCCACGCGCTGTTTTCCACCGAGGATCAGAAGGAAGGCATGGCCGCTTTCCTTGAAAAGCGGCAGCCGCAGTTCCGCGACCGCTGATTCACCCTTCCCTTCGGAGGCCGACTCGCTTATAGGCGGCCTCCACATGCGCGTGGGCCCGCTTAGGCATGATTCCGTTCCGCTTCGGCGGAGATTGGGTCTTTGCGCGATCAAACGACAGATCGATAGGATAGAGACCCAATGGCCAATACGCCCCAGTCCAAGAAACGCGCCCGTCAGAACGAAGCCCGCTATGCGGTGAACAAGGCCCGCCGCTCGCGGATCCGCACCTACCTGCGCAAGGTCGAGGAAGCCATCGCTTCCGGCGATCAGACCGCCGCCGCGGAAGCCCTTCGTCTTGCCCAGCCGGAGCTGGCGCGTGGGGTGAGCAAAGGGGTGGTGCACAAGAACACCGCTGCCCGCAAGATGTCGCGTCTTGCCTCGCGGGTCAAAGGCCTCGCAGTGGCCGAGAACGCCTGATTATATATGAATTTCAATGAGTTGAGGGGTGCGCTGCGGCGCGCCCCTCTTCTTTTTGCGCAGCGAGTGTGGCGTTTTTGCGGCGCTGTTACGAGACTGTCGGGATTCGCTGCGACAAAGACCGAGTCAAGGTCGAAGTTCTGTTGCAGCCGGTGAGCACCGCTTGCTAGCTTGGCTGTGCGATTCACATCGTCCTGGGGGGACCTGAGGAAACCCAGTTCGTGTACCGTCGGGCCCCTGCTGCCGCTTGGGGTTCCGATTGGAACGGGCGCGACACCGGTTTCCGTTCGGTGGCAGAAAAAACGCCTGACCGTGCCATTCGGCGCGGCGGTATTCTGTTGCCGGCCTGTCCGATACTGGAGCCTGCTGGTGCAGCCCGTGGGGGCCGGACCGTCCTTCCATCGTGGGGGGCGGCCCGGAAGGTGTTTTTCGCGGGACTGTATGTTGGGCGTACCGCGACTCGCGGTCGGGACGAGTGACCGAGGACGGGATGAAACGCGCCGGAGAGATGATGACGAACGATACCTGGGGACGTGTCCGCGATAACCTCCGCCAGTCGGTAGGGCACAACAACTTCGTGACCTGGATTGCGCCTTTGGAATTCGAGGGGGTGGAGGACGGCGTCGCGCTGTTCCACGTGCCCACGTCTTTTCTGGGGGACTGGGTATCGCGCAATTATGCCGACCAGATCCGCCAGCAGATCACCCTTGCCGGGGGGGCCGTGTCGCGGGTCGAGTTTCGCGTGGCCCCGCGCCGTCCCGCGCCGCCCGTTCAGCCGATGCAGGGAGAGTCGTCGCCCGCGGGGCAGAGGGCGGTTCCCCAGCAGATGTCGCGCCCGCCAGAGCCTCAGCCTCAGCCGGCCTACTCCTCCGCACCTGCCGCTCAACCCGTCTCCCCGGCGCAGCGGGCGGGCGAGGATGGCGAACTTCCCGGCGCGCCGCTGGATGTGCGCTTCACCTTCGACAGCTTCGTCGTCGGCAAGCCGAACGAGCTTGCCCATGCCGCCGCGCGGCGCGTGGCCGAAGGCGGGCCTGCCTCTTTCAACCCGCTGTTCCTTTACGGGGGTGTGGGGCTGGGCAAGACCCACCTCATGCATGCCATCGCCTGGGAGTTGCAGACCAAGCGGCCGGAGCTGAAGGTTCTCTACCTCTCCGCCGAGCAGTTCATGTACCGCTTCATCCAGGCGCTGCGTGAAAAGCAGGTCATGGACTTCAAGGAGATGTTCCGTTCCGTTGACGTCCTGATGGTCGATGACGTGCAGTTCATCGCGGGCAAGGATTCCACGCAGGAGGAATTCTTCCACACGTTCAACGCGCTGATCGATCAGAACAAGCAGATCGTGATCTCCGCCGACCGTGCGCCGGGAGAGATCAAGGATCTGGAAGAGCGGATCAAGTCGCGCCTGCAATGCGGGCTGGTCGTCGATGTCCACCCGACGGATTACGAGTTGCGGCTCGGCATCCTCCAGCAGAAGACGGAGATTTATCAGGGCCGCTACGGCAATGTACAGCTCGCGCCCGGCGTGCTGGAGTTTCTCGCCCACCGGATCACGACGAACGTCCGCGTTCTGGAAGGCGCGCTGACGCGGCTCTTCGCCTTTGCGAGCCTTGTCGGCAAGGAGATCACGCTCGACCTGACGCAGGACTGCCTCGCCGACATCCTTCGCGCCAACGACCGCAAGATCACGGTGGAGGAAATCCAGCGCAAGGTGGCGGAATATTACAACATCCGCCTGGCCGACATGATCGCGGCCAAGCGCGTCCGCACCATCGCGCGCCCGCGGCAGGTGGCGATGTTCCTGTCCAAGCAGCTCACCTCCCGCTCGCTGCCGGAGATCGGCCGCCGCTTCGGCGGACGGGATCACACGACGATCATGCATGGTATCCGCAAGATCGAGGAACTGGTGATGATCGACCGCCAGCTTTCCGAGGATGTGGACCTGCTCCGCCGCCTGCTCCAGAACTGACCGCGTTTTTCGCGCCTGCGGGGCCTTTCCCCCCCTTGTCTGCCGCCTCCCATGGGCTAAGGTCGGCGCCCCGGCGCCGGTGACTTCAGCGCCGGCAGCAGACGGAGCAGGATAATGAAGATCAGCATCGAACGCGGCGCGCTGCTCAAGGCGGTCGGACAGGCGCAATCGGTCGTGGAGCGGCGCAACACGATCCCGATTCTCGCCAATGTGCTGATCGAGGCGGAGGGAGACCGGGTGAGCTTCCGCGCGACCGACCTCGACATAGAGGTGCTGGATTGCGCGCCTGCCGAAGTCTCCCGCGCGGGTACGACGACCGTTTCCGCGGTCACGCTGCATGAGATCGTGCGCAAGCTGCCCGATGGCGCGCTGGTCACGCTGACCGACGATCCGACCGCGGGGCGGCTGACGGTGCAGGCCGGGAAATCGACCTTCACGCTGGCCACGCTGCCGAAGGAGGATTTTCCGATGATGGCGTCGTCGGAATATGTCTCCTCCTTCAAGGCCCCCGCCGCCGTCCTTCGCCGGTTGTTCGACAAGTCGAAATTCGCGATCTCGACGGAGGAGACGCGCTATTATCTGAACGGCGTCTATATGCACACGGCAACCTCGGAGGAGGGTCCGGTGCTGCGCTGTGTGGCGACGGACGGGCACCGCCTTGCGCGGATCGACGCGCCCCTGCCTGTCGGGGCGGAGAACATGCCCGGCGTGATCGTTCCCCGCAAGACGGTGGGCGAGCTTCGCAAGCTGCTGGACGAGGATGAGATGGAGATCGCCGTCTCCGTCTCCGAAACCAAGGTGCGCTTTGCCACGCCGACGATCACGCTGACCTCCAAGGTCATCGATGGCACCTTCCCGGATTACACCCGCGTCATCCCGCTCGGCAATACGCGGAAGCTGGAAGTGGACGCGGCCGAATTTGCCAAGGCGGTGGATAGGGTCGCGACGATTTCCTCCGAACGCTCCCGCGCCGTGAAGCTCAGCATCGACGAGGATCGGCTCGTCCTCTCCGTCAATGCGCCGGATGCGGGCGCGGCGGAGGAAGAACTGGCCGTGGCCTATGGCGATGAGCGGCTGGAGATCGGCTTCAACGCCAAATACCTGCTGGAGATCGCAAGCCAGGTGGACCGGGAGAATGCGGTGTTCCTGTTCAACTCCTCCGGCGATCCGACGCTGATGCGCGAGGGCGGCGACATGTCGGCGGTCTATGTCGTCATGCCGATGCGGGTCTAGGGCCGCAGCCAGCGCCCCATGGCATGGGTCACCGGCCTTCTGCTGTCGCATTTCCGTTCGCATGCGCTGACCCGGCTGGCCTTCGATGGCCGGCCGGTTGCCATCTGGGGGGCCAACGGCTCGGGCAAGACCAACCTGCTGGAAGCGCTGTCGCTGCTGTCTCCGGGCCGCGGGTTGCGCCGTGCGGGGCCGGAGGAACTTGCCCGGCAGCCGGAACGGCTCGGCTGGAAGGTCGTCGCCGGCGTGCAGGGCGATCTGCCGCATGAGGTGGAGACCTGGGCGGAGGCCGGCGGTACGCGCCAGGTGAGGATCGACGGCAAGGCGGCGCCGCAGGTGGCGCTGGCAAGGCTGATGACGGTGCTCTGGCTGACGCCCGCGATGGATCGGCTGTGGTCGGAGGGGGCCGAGGGGCGCCGACGGTTCTTCGACCGGGTCGCCATGAGCTTTGAGCCGGACCATGCGGAGGCATCGCTGGCCTATGACAAGGCGATGCGGGAGCGGAACCGCCTGCTTCGCGACGGGATCCAAGACCCCTACTGGTACGACGCGCTGGAAGCGCAGATGGCGGAGACGGGGGCCCGGATCACCGCCAACCGGATCACCGCGCTCACCCGGATCGCTGCCGCGCAGGCGGGGGCGGAGACGCGCTTTCCCGCTGCGGATCTCATGCTCACCCAGCCGGAGGGTGCGCCGGAAGCCGATGCCGTGGCGCTCGCCCGGCAGTTCGCGGAGGGCCGACGGCGCGACATGGCGGCGGGGCGCACGCTGACCGGGCCGCATCGCGCCGATATAGAGGCCGTCTGGCGGGAGAAGGGCATGGCGGCCGCGCTCTGCTCCACCGGGGAGCAGAAGGCGCTCCTGCTGTCGCTGATCCTCGCCAATGCCCGGGCGCTCGCGGAGGATACCGGCCACCCGCCGCTGCTGCTGCTGGACGAGGCCGCCGCGCATCTGGACCCGGAGCGCCGCGCCGCGCTCGCGGAGGAGATCGTGGCGCTCGCGGCGCAGGCCTTCCTTACCGGCACGGATCCGGTGCTGTTTGAAAGTCTTGCCGGCCGGGCCAGCTTCTACGCGGTGGAGGAGGCGGGGGGCCGCTCCTCCGTCCAGCACAGGAGCATGCCATGATCCCAGAGCGGATTACCCTCGTGACGCTCGGCGTCGCCGATCTGGGGCGGAGCAAGGGCTTTTACGGCCGGCTGGGCTGGAAGCCGGTGGAGGAGCAGGAGGGCGTCGCCTTCTATCAGCTTCACGGGCAGGCGCTGGCGCTGTTCGGGCTGGCGGACCTTGCCGCGGATCAGGGCCGCCCGCAGTCGCCGCTCGGCACCGGAGCGATCACGCTCGCCCAGAACTTCGCCACGGTGGAGGAGGTGGAGGCGGCCTTTGCCGATGCGGTGGAGGCGGGGGCCACGCCGCTCAAACGTCCCGTTGCCACCGATTGGCGCGGCCATTCAGGATATTTCGCCGATCCCGACGGGCATGTCTGGGAACTGGCCCATAACCCGTTCTGGCCGCTGAACGACGATGGCAGCCTGACGCTGCCCGCCCCTCCCGACAGTCTGGACTGAGATCCGGAAGACGCGCGGGGGTTAACAGGCTGCTGGGAAAAGGCTTTCAGGTCTGCGTTGGAGCAGAGATCGTCTGCAATCTGGTGAAACCCTGCCGGAAATCCACACGTTTCCGGGTCATTCTGGGCTGATTTCCCAATTTTCAGAGTATAGGCACGGCAATTCTGAACTTTTTCAGCAACCTGTTACCGCCTTGCGGCGGAGGGCGGGGATGACCCGCTTCGGCCAGGTGACGCGCGGCGCCATCCGCGCTATCCCGGTGTCGAAGGAGAGAACGCCCATGTACACGCCGCCCGCCTTTCGTGACGATGACCGCGACGCCCTTTGCGCCCTGATGCGGGCCGCGCCCTTCGCCAATCTGGTCACGGCCACGGCGGCAGGGGTTGAGTGCACGCCGCTTCCCCTCTGGCTCGACCCGGAGGAGGGGCCGCTCGGCACGCTCTACGGCCATGTCGCACGGGCCAATCCCCATTGGCGGGCTGTGGCGGTGGGCGAGACACTCGCTATCTTCTCCGGCCCCGACGCCTATGTCAGCCCCGGCTGGTATGCGACCAAGCAGGAAACGGGCAAGGTCGTGCCGACGTGGAACTACCTCACCGTTCATGCGCGCGGGCCGGTGGAGTTCTTCGAGGATGCCGACAGGCTGCTGGATGTCGTGACCCGGCTGACCGACTCGCATGAGGCCGGCCGCGCCGCGCCCTGGGCGGTTTCCGACGCGCCGGAGTCGTTCATCCGCGCCCAGCTTCGCGGGATCGTCGGTCTCCGCCTGCCCATCGCCACGCTGGAGGGCAAGCGCAAGATGAGCCAGAACCGCAGCCCGTCCGACAGGGAGGGCGTGGCCGCAGGGCTGAGCCAAAGCGAAAGTCCCGGCGACAGGGCGGTGGGAGGGCTTGTCCCCCTCGCCTGACCGGTCTGGTCAGCGCATCGGCCAATTGGTCCGTGCACAGCTCCCGCCATGCCCCCGCCATGCGATGGGGGAGGCGAATCATGGGGACAGAAGCGCGGGCCCAGAATCACGGACCCAGAATCACAGGGACAGAAGACGGGAAGGAGAGCATCGACGGCGCCTGCCTCGGCGATCGTAGCTCCGGGGGCAGTCCGCACGACCTTCTCCGGCGTCAGATCCCTACGGGGAGGCCGATCTTCGGCGGCCTGCACTTGACCCCGCCGGGGGAATGTCTAGATCTCCGTCTGTCGGGACGGCCCGGCATTCCATGCACACCGGACGGGGACGACCCTGTCATGACCACGGAGAATGGCCATGGCTTGGCTCTATCTGTTTCTTGCAGGTGCCTCGGAAATCGTCTGGGCAGGGCTTTTGAAACATACGCACGGCTTCACCCGGCTGGGGCCGACAGTGCTCCTGCTCCTCGCCATGGCGACGAGCGTTGCCTTTCTGGCTCTTGCGGCGCGGACGCTGCCGATCGGCCTGTCCTACGCCGTCTGGTGCGGCATCGGGATCATCGGGACCACCCTGACCGGCTATCTCATCTATGGCGAGGCATTGAGCGCCGGGCAGCTCGCCTGCATCGGCATGATCGGGGCAGGGGTGATCGGGCTGAAGCTCGTCTCCTGACGCGGGGCCCTTAGCCTTCGGGAAGGGCGCGCAGGATCGTGACGATCGTGTCGCCATAGCGCCGCTGGTCAAGTTGCTCGAACCCCTCCGGGGGTGCAGGGGGGGTGCTTTCCTCCCAGACGATCAGGGCGTCCGCCGCGATCCAGCCCCCCTCCCGGCAGGAGGAGAGCGCTTGCTCCCCGAGCTGCATCCCATAGGGCGGGTCGAGGAACACAAGCCCGTAAGGCTCCCCCCGGTTTGGCCCCATCCGCGTCGCGTCGCGCCGGTAGAGGTCGATGGCCCCCTGCGCCCGCAGCTTTTCCACGTTGCTGCGGATCAGCGCGCGCCCCTTCACGCCATCCTCGACAAAGGTGACCTTCGCCGCCCCGCGCGACAGGGCTTCCAGCCCCAGCGCGCCGGTTCCGGCAAACAGGTCGAGCACGCGCGCGCCCGCCACCGGATCGCCATAGCCGCCGTTCTGAAGGAGGTTGAAGATCGCCTCCCGCACCCGGTCGGTCGTGGGGCGCAGGTGGGCCGCCGCATCGCCTTCGCCCACATCGGCAAGCTGGGTGCCGCGAAATCTGCCGCCGATGATCCGCATCAGCGCAGCAACGCCTTCAGATCGGCGGACGGGTCGGCGATCACCGCCGGGTCGGGGCTCCGGCCCGCTTCCAGCAGACGCTTGCCCACCATGTAGCCCCGCGCGTCATTCATCGCATCGACCGCGATGAACTGCCCGCGCCGCCAGTACCAGTGGGACTGCGCCGTCTCCCCCGCGCCACGCACGACCACCTGATCGTGGCCGGAGGACAGTCCGGCGATCTGGAGCTTCACATCATACTGGTCCGACCAGAACCACGGCACCGGCACGTAGGGTTTCGCCGCGCCAAGCATGTTTTCCGCCACGCGCTCCGCCTGATCTATGGCGTTCTGGACACTTTCCAGCCTGATCCGCCCCCCCGCGAGCGGGAAGGAGGCGCAATCCCCCGCTGCCCAGATCGCTGGATCGGAGGTGCGGCCGAAATCGTCCACCGCGATACCGTTGTCGAGCGTCAGCCCCGCCGACTGCGCCAGTTCCGTCGCCGCATCCAGCCCGATGCCCGCGATAAGGAAATCCGCCTCCACCCGGCTGCCGTCGGTGAGGACGGCCCCGGTCACGCGCTGGGTTCCCAGAAGCTCGGCAATGCCCACGCCTTCGCGGATGCTGACGCCGTGGCGCTGGTGAAGGGTGCGGAAGTAATCCGCCGTCGCTTCCGATGCGACCCGGCGCAGGATGCGCCCATTGGCCGAGAGCAGCGTGACTTCCAGCCCCCGGAGCGCGGCCACCGCCGCCGCTTCCAGCCCGATATAGCCGCCCCCCAAGACCAGCGCCTTGCGCCCCGCGGTGAACTCCGGCGCCATCCGGTCCACATCTGCGAGCGTCCGCACGAGGTGGATGCCGTCGCGATGGCCCGCCACGGCGGGGGAGAGCGCTCGGGCCCGCCCGCCGGTTGCCAGCACGAGGTGATCGTAGGGGATCGCTTCGCCGCCCGCCGTCACGATCCGCCGCGTCGCGTCGATGGCGGTGACGCGGGTTTCAAGCCGCAGGGCGATGTCGTTGTCCACATAGAACTGCGCCGGACGGAGGTAGAGCCGCTCCTCCTCCATCTCGCCCAGCAGGTATTTCTTGGACAGGGGCGGGCGCTGGTAGGGCGGCACGGGTTCCTCGCCGATCAGGGTGATCGTTCCGGCAAAGCCAAGGCTCCGCAGCTTCGCCACCAGCGACGCTCCGGCCTGCCCCGCGCCAACCACCACGATCCTCGTCATGCAACCCTCCGCCATGATTGAAGCGAACCATAATGAGAGCCTGCGCCCGGCGCAACGCGGGCAGGCGATGACGAGAGGGAGCGTGAGCTATCACTTGAACACACGGCCATGAGCCGCCCCGGCGCCGCCGCGCGTTCATGTGCTACGGTGGGAGGGGTGCTACGGCGGGAGGGGTCAACGACGCTGCTCAGGGCCGGGCCGTCCCCGGAGCGCGCGGGCATGTGAGCTATGACACCTGAGCGGGGTCCGGTCGATGGAACTGCATCGATGCCGCTGCGGGCGCATATGCTGCAACGGGCGAGGCTGGCACACGGGTCAGGTCCGGGTCGTCCTCTGGTCGATCGGGGGCATGAGCTGAGATCGGGCGCTTCGTCCGTCCATGGCGCGGGAGCGCGACCCCCCGCGCGGTTATGTGCCAGACGGATGTGGATGGGGCGAGGCGTTATTCGACAGACGATCCCGAGCTCGCTGCCGGGGAATAAGGGCCGTGAGCTTTGCGATAGTGGAGGGGCGCGGGGGCGCGTCGGCATTGCGTCTCGGACCGCTCCCCCGCCTGTGGAGACGACCGTCGGCCTGCCGTGCAGCAGGCCGGAGAGGCGGGCGGCGACGGCATGACCCGCCTCAACCCGCGTCCGCTCCCGATAGGTTACTGCTGCTCTGCCTCCGGGTGGTGGCGGAAGGGACCGTAGCTCGTCAGCACCTCCATTTCCTCCGACACGGCCTCCCGCTCCGCGGTCAGGAACTGCTCCACGGCGCGGCGGAAGCCCTCGTCCCGGATCCAGTGCAGGGAATGGGTCTGGGTCGGCAGATAGCCGCGGGCGAGCTTGTGCTCCCCCTGTGCCCCGGCCTCCACCCGTGCCAGTCGATTGTCGATGGCGAAGTCCATCGCCTGATAATAGCACGCCTCGAAATGCAGGAAGGGATGCTCCTCCAGCGCGCCCCAGTAGCGGCCATAGAGCGTGTCGCGTCCGATGAAATTCAGCGCCCCCGCGATCCAGCTTCCGCGCCGCCGGGCCATGACCAGCAGGATATCCTGCCGCATCGTTTCATGGAGCCGGTCGAAGAAGGCGCGGGTCAGATAGGGGCTGCCCCATTTGCGTGCGCCGGTGTCCTGATAGAAGCGCCAGAAGGCGTCCCAGTGCGCGCGCTCGATGGCATCGCCGGTGAGGGCGACGATCTCTCCACCGAAACCCTGCGCCGCCGCGCGTTCCTTGCGGATCGTCTTGCGCTTGCGGGAGGCAAGTTCGGCAAGGAAGGCGTCGAAATCCGCATAGCCCGGGTTCTCCCAGTGGAATTGCTGAGTGACGCGATGAAGAAGCCCCATCGCCGCGCCCGCCTCCGCTTCCTCCGCCGTGCAGAAGGTGATGTGCAGGGACGAAAGCTGGTTCGCCTCCGCCAGTTGCGTGGCCCCGGCCAGAAGGCCCGCACGGCCGAGTTCCTCAAAGCCCGGACGGGTCAGGAGCCGCCGCCCGGTCGCGGGGGTAAAGGGCACGGCGATCTGGAGCTTCGGATAATAGCGCCCGCCCGCCCGCTCCCATGCCTCCGCCCAGGCGAAATCGAAGATGTATTCGCCCCGGCTGTGGGATTTCACGTAGAGCGGGGCAACCGCGACGGCTTCTCCCGCATGGCGGACGACCGCGTGGCGGGGCATCCAGCCGCTGCTGCCGCCGACGGATCGCGACTCCTCCAGCGCGGCGAGGAAGCGGTAGGTGGTGAACGGGTCGAACGGACGGCCGCCGCTCGCGGTCTCCGGCGCGGCGCAGGCGTCCCATGTGTCCGCGCCGATTTCTTCGATGCGGGAATGAAAGGTGACTTCTATCGGGGTTTCCATTGTCGCTCCGCGCGGCCCCTGGGGGGAGGGATGCTCCGACTCTGGCGCAATGCACCGGCCCGTCAAGCATCACCGGCCATGGCGGGGGGAATGGGCGGCCTGACCGCGCGGGACCGGTTTCGCCGATGCGGCTTGCGCCCTGTTGTCACACGGCCGCTGTAGGGCAACACAGCTATGACGGGAGGTCTGTGCTCAGGGACTACTGCCCGGCACTGCTGCGCGCAAAGACCAGAGGGCCGGTAATTCAGGCGCGCGCGGCCGCCCGGCGAACCCCTGCAAGACAGGGCCCCGGATGCCCCATCGCGTCGCCGGGGTGAAAGATTGCTCTGGACCATCGGCAGAGGGCATGCAGCGGCTTTCCGCACCGCACCGCACCGCACCGCACCGCACCGCACCGCACCGCACCGCACCGCA
>NZ_DAMDHB010000037.1:28633-36149 GCF_032102465.1 Haematobacter sp.
CCGCACCGCACCGCACCGCACCGCACCGCACCGCACCGCACCGCACCGCACCGCATGCTGTCTTTTTTCGCTGGAGAGAGGGTCGGCAGCATGCGGCAGATCGATTGCGGCCTGCCTTCCGGCGGGCCGCAACGGTTTCCGACGGCGACGCCTCAGGCGGGGATGACGGGCAGATAATCCTCAAAGGTGATGTTCTCGGCGACGCGGCGTGCCTCCGCCTCCTCCTCTGCGCTGCGGACAGTCCATGTCAGGACCGACGCGCCAGCCGCCTTCAGTTCCGCCACCCGCGCGCGCCCCAGATCGGACCGCTGGTGGGAAATGAAGGAGGCCCCCGCCGCATCGTAATCCGGGATGGCGCGCAGGCGGGCGCAGGTTTCGGGAGAGAGCTTGTCCCATTCATCCGGGTCGTAGGAGCAGGTGATGAGGCCACGGGGCAGATCGGGGCGCAGCGCCCCGAAGGCGATGACGGAAGCCGGGTTGAACGACATGATCGCCACCGGCCCGCCATAACCTTCCAGCGCGGCCGCGGCCGCCTGCTCCAGTTCGCCCACATCCTCGCTGGAGGCGCGGGACTGGTCCTTTATCTCCACCAGAAGCGGCACGCGGCCCGCCACCACCTCCAGAAGTTTGGCGAAGGTCGGGATCTCGTCCGTGCCGCCCTTGAGCAGCATGGTTCCCAGTTCCGCTGCCGTCCGCTCCCGCAGCCAGCCGGTATGCTGGGTCAGGCGGGTGAGCCTTTCGTCATGGAACACCATCGCCTGACCGTCGGCGGAGAGCTGCAGGTCCAGCTCGATCCCGTAACCCGCGACCATCGCCGCCCGCGCGGCGGAGAGCGAGTTCTCCGCCCGGCCCTCTGCCATGTCGTGCAGGCCCCGATGCGCGATGGGGATGCGCAGGAAGTCGGCGGGGAGGGCGACGCGGGGCAGCGGGATTGCCGTCATCATCGCACCTCGAAGATCGCCTCGATCTCCACCGCAACGCCAAGCGGGAGCGAGGCTGCCGACACGGCGGAGCGGGCATGACGGCCCTGATCGCCGAGCGCTTCGACAAGGAAATCGGAGGCACCGTTGATGACCTTGGGCTGATCGGTGAACTCGGGCGTGGAGTTGACGAAGCCGGTCAGCTTCACCACGCGAGCGAGCCGGTCCAGATCGCCGCCGCAGGCCGCCTTCAGCTGCGCCAGCAGGCTGATCGCGCAGGCTTTCGCCGCCGCAGCCCCCGCCGCCACATCCAGACCGCCGCCGAGCTTGCCGGTGATGAGACCCTCCGGCCCCTGGCTGATCTGCCCGGAGACATAGACCTGATTGCCGGTCAGCACATAGGGCACATAATTGGCCGCGGGCACAGGCGCCTCCGGCAGCGTGACACCCAGTTCGGCGAGTTTCGTCTCGATCTTTCCGGCCATGAGGGGCTCCCTTCCTTTGGGGCGCGCAGCCATTGCCGCGCGCCGCATTGCGGGCGGGAGGCTATCCGGTTGCGCCGGGGCGCGGAACCCCCTTTGGCATGACATCCGCCTTGGACAGTCTCTCGGGGCCGGTGTCTGATGGATATCAGGGCGGCGGAATCAGGCCCGCTGCGAGCTGCTCCAGAAACAGCCGCTCGCCCTCGTTCGCAGCCATCTCCGGGGCATCGGCCACAGGCAGCCAGAGCGCGGTATGCCCCGGCTCCGTCGGCTCGCCGCGGCGCAGAACAGGCCGGGCGATGTAGATGGCGCAGAGCTTTTCCGCCCAGCGGTCGTATTCCGGCATGTAGGTGAAGCGCCGATAGGCCCCGACCCGCCGGGGGGCGGCGATGGTCCAGCCGGTTTCCTCCATCACCTCCCGGTGGAGGGCGCGGACGGGCGATTCGCCGGGATCCACGCCGCCGCCCGGAAGTTGCAGTTCCGGCGTCGGTTCCGCCTGAAAGGTCATCAGCAGACTGTCGCCCAGAACCAGCATTGCATAGGCCCCAGGCCTGAGCCTGTAACGCCGATCCGCCCTAACCGGTTCACCGATCCGTCGTATCATGGGTCATCCTTGCCCTTGGTCCCCCGCACGGGTTCCCTATATAGGGCGGTATGCCAAGGCGCGACGCGCAAGGAAACCCCATGACTCTTGGATCTCAGATCGCCTGGGACGATACCGTCCTTCCATTTCAACTTGACCGCTCCGACATCCGCGGCCGGGTCGCCCGGCTTGACGGGGTGCTCGACGATGTTCTGAAGCAGCACGACCATCCCGCCTCCATCGAGGCGCTGGTGGCCGAGGCCGTGATGCTGACCGCGATGATCGGCCAGACGATCAAGCTGCGCTGGAAGCTCTCGCTCCAGATCCGTGGCGATGGTCCGGCGCGGCTCATCGCGACCGACTACTATGCCCCGACGGAAGACGGCATGCCTGCCCGCATCCGCGCCTATGCGAGTTTCGATGCAGAGCGGCTCAGGGAGGATGTCGATCCCTTCAGCCAGATCGGCAAGGGCTACTTCGCCATCCTGATCGACCAGGGGCCGGGCACCACCCCCTATCAGGGGATCACTCCCATCGCGGGCGGGTCGCTCGCTGCCTGCGCGGAGACGTATTTCGCCCAGTCGGAGCAGTTGCCGACGCGGTTTTCGGTGACCTTCGGGCGCAGCCGGCTTCCGGGCGCTCCCGAGCGCTGGCGCGCGGGCGGCGTCATGCTCCAGCACATGCCGAAAAGCTCCCCCTTCGCCAAGGATGGCGGATCGGGAGAGGGCGGCCTGCTGCGCCCCGTGGACATACTCGACGGGGATGAGGAGGAGAACTGGAGCCGTGCCAACTATCTGCTCGACACGGTCGAGGACATGGAGCTGGTGGGGCCGAGCGTGCATCCGACGGACCTTCTGGTGCGGCTCTTCCACGAGGAAGGCCCGCGCGTCTATGACGCCCAGCCGGTGAAGTTCGGCTGCACCTGCTCGGAGGATCGTGTCCGCCAGAGCCTGTCGATCTATTCGGCCAAGGACATCCGCCACATGACCACGCCGGAAGGGATCGTGACCGCCGACTGCCAGTTCTGCGGCGCGCATTACGAGTTCGATCCCCGGACGCTGGGCTTCGAGGCGGAGATCACGCCCGAGGATGTCGCGGGCGGTGACGGCAAGAATGACCGCTGAGGCCACCGCGTCTTTCCCGGCCGCATCCGACCCGCTGGGCCGGGTGCGGTCCGCCCTGTCCGTCGATCTGCCGGAGGGGTCGAGCGATTTCGACCTCAACCCGCAAGTCGTGCTGCCCGAAGGGCGGCGCCTGCGCGAGGCCGCGGTGCTGATCCCGCTGCTCCACCGTCCGGCGGGGCTGGAGGTCATCCTGACCAAGCGGTCCTCCCACCTCGCGCATCATCCCGGCCAGATCGCCTTTCCGGGCGGCAAGATCGACCCCGGGGATGCCGATGCCCCCTCTGCCGCGGTCCGCGAGGCGGAAGAGGAGATCGGGCTTCCGCCCACCAGCGTGGCGATTCTCGGACATCTGCCGGTGCATGAGACGGTCACCGGCTACCTCGTCCATCCGGTCGTGGGCGAGATCCGCGCCCCCTTCGTCGTCCGCCCGGAGCCCGGCGAGGTGGAGGAGGTGTTCACCGTCCCGCTGTCCCGCCTCGCCGATCCGCGCCTCTACCGGATCGAGAAGCGCCGTTGGCGCAACGAATTCCGCAGCTATTACGTGATCCCCTATGGTCCCTATTACATCTGGGGGGCGACGGCGCGGATGCTCATGGCGCTCGCCCGACGGATGGAGGCCGGGAATGGCCGCTGACCGGATCTCTGGCGCATGGCTTGCCCGCCCGGAGACGCAGGCGGTCTTTGCCGCGCTGGAGGATCGGGAGCATCGCATTCTGGCTGTGGGCGGCTGTGTGCGCAATGCGCTGATGGGCCTGCCGGTCGCGGATGTGGACATGGCCACCGATGCGGCGCCCGAGGCAACCATTGCCGCGGCGCAGGCGGCGGGGCTGCGCGCCGTACCGACCGGCATCGACCACGGCACCATCACCGTCGTTTCCGGCGGGATCGGCCACGAGGTCACGACCTTCCGCCGCGATGAGGAGACGGACGGGCGCCATGCCCGCGTGGCCTTCTCCACCGATCTGGCCGAGGATGCGGCGCGGCGGGATTTCACCATGAACGCCCTTTATGCCACGCGGGAAGGGGAGGTCATCGACCCGCTGGGCGGCCTTCCCGACCTGCGGGCGGGCCGCGTGCGGTTCGTGGGTGACGCAGAGGCCCGTATCCGGGAGGATTATCTGCGTATCCTGCGGTTTTTCCGCTTCTTCGCGCGCTATGGCACGGACGGGCCGGACCCGGAGGGACTGGCCGCCTGTGCTGCGCTGGCCGGGGGACTTTCGACCCTGTCGCGGGAGCGGGTGACGATGGAGCTTCGCCGCCTGCTCGCCGCGCCCGACCCCGCGCCCGCCGTGGCCAGCATGGCGGCGGCGGGTGTTCTGGCACAGGTGCTGCCGGGTGCCGATCCCCGCGCGCTCGCCCCGCTCGTGCATCTGGAGGGGGCGCTGCCCCCCGACTGGCTCCGGCGTCTGGCGGTGCTGGGCGGCGAGACGGAGGGCCTGCGCCTGACGCGGGAGGAGGCCCGCCGCCTGCGCCTGCTGCGCGAGGCGGAGGGTCTGCCGGGCGCGCTCGGCTATCATCACGGCGCTGCCGCGGCGCGGGACATCGGCCTCGTCCGGTCCGCAAGCATCGGCGCACCGCTCCCGCAGGGATGGCTGGAGGAGGCCGCGCGGGGAGAGGCCGCCGATTTCCCCGTCCGCGCCGTGGATCTGGCCCCCCTGACCGGCCCCGCGCTTGGCCAGCGGCTGGCAGAGCTGCGGGATCGCTGGATCGCCAGCGGCTTCACCCTCGACCGGCGCAACCTGCTGGCGGACTGACGCTTTCGGACCGCTTGCGAAGCCGCCCGCTTCCGCCTATGCCCGCCGCCAGCAAGGGAGACGCCCGATGACCCCGGACGCGGTCGCGCGCCTGTTCACACATCAAGACGGCAGCTACCGCTTTGCCCGGTGGAGCAGGCCGATCGTGCCCGTCGTCTTCGGGGCGGACGATGCCACGCTCGCCACTTTCAAGGGCGCGGTGGAGGCCATGGTGCTGCTCGCCCGGCACCGCATGGCGGAAACCGACCCGGAGATGGGCGCGAACCTGTTCGTGTTCTTCTGCCGCGAGTGGCACGAGTTGCTTGCGGTGCCCGATCTGGATGGCCTGCTGCCCGACCTCGGGCCGCTTGCGGCGCGGTTGTCGGCGGAAGGGGCGCATCACTACCGGGCCTTCCGGTTCGAGGCGGACGGCGCGATCCGGGCCGCCGTTTCCGTCCTGCGTATCGAGGGCGCGCTGGCAGATATTCCGGCGGACACGCTGGCGCTGAACGAGATGGCGCATCTGATGCTGCTCTGGGCGGAAGGCGCCTTCCCGCAGGGGCCGCTCGCGCTGGCGGCGGGCCATGCGGTCCTCCGTCCCGAGATCGCGGGCGTGATCCGTGCGGCCTATGATCCGGTGATGCCGGTTGCCGCCAGCGACCCCTCTCATGCGCTCCGGCTCGCGGCGCGGGTGGCGGCATGAGCCATCTCTTCGCCCTCCGCGTCTATTACGAGGACACCGATTTCGGCGGCATCGTCTATCACGCCAACTACCTGAAGTTCATCGAACGCGCGCGGAGCGAATGGGTCCGCTCGCTGGGTATCGACCAGCGCCGGATGAAGGCGGAGACGGGCACGGTCTTTGCCGTCCGCTGGATGGAGAACGATTTCCTGAAGCCCGCCGTATTTGACGACGAACTGGTGGTGGAGACGCGGCTCGACCGGCTGGAAGGGGCGAGCCTGCATCTTCACCAGACCGTCCTCAGGGGCGCGGAGGCGCTTTTCACGGCCCGCGTGCGGCTTGTCTGCATCGGCGCGGCGGGGCGTCCGGTGCGCCTTCCGGCCGGGCTGCGCGCGGCCTTGAGCCATGCGGCCGGCGAGAAGCCGGGCTGACATGCCAAATCACGCGCCTGTGTTGGCAATTTGCCTGCATTCGCGGTAGAATCGGTGTAATCGAAAGCCGCGCGGAACGACGCGGCCAAAAAACCCAGACGAGCAGGACAGTGATGGAAACCCAAACCCTCGCCATGGCGCAGGAGATCGACTTCTCCGTGCTTGCGCTCTTTGCCCGCGCCACGATCGTGGTGCAGCTGGTGATGCTGGCGCTGCTTTTCGCCTCCTTCTGGTCCTGGGCGATCATCGTGCGCAAGTTCCTGATGTATCGCGCCGCGCGGGCGGAGGCGGCGGAGTTCGACCAGGCCTTCTGGTCCGGTGAGCCGCTCGACGAGCTTTACGACCGGATCGGTCCCAATCCGCAGGGCGCGTCGGAGCGCATCTTCGCCGCCGGAATGCTGGAATGGCGCCGCTCTCACCGGCAGGACGGGGTGCTGATCCCCGGCGCGCAGGCGCGGATCGACCGGTCCATGGATGTGGCCATCGCGAAGGAGGCGGAATCGCTCACCTCGGGCCTATCCTTCCTTGCCACGGTCGGCGCGACCGCGACCTTCGTTGGGCTGTTCGGCACCGTCTGGGGGATCAAGCACTCCTTCGAGCAGATCGCCATCGCCCAGAACACCAACCTCGCCGTCGTGGCGCCGGGGATCGCGGAGGCGCTGCTGGCCACGGCCGTCGGCCTCGTCGCGGCTGTTCCGGCGGTGATCTTCTACAACAAGCTCAGCGCGGACAGTGACCGGATACTCGGCGGATATGAGGCTTTCGCCGATGAATTCGCCACGATCCTGTCCCGCCAGCTCGACGCGCAGGCGGCCTGAGCGATGGGGGTCGGGGTCATGCCGGGTGGCGGTGGCGGCAAGCGCCGGGGCAGACGCCGCGGCCGGGGCCGTTCGGGCG
Organism: Haematobacter sp.; assembly: GCF_032102465.1. NCBI lineage: Bacteria > Pseudomonadati > Pseudomonadota > Alphaproteobacteria > Rhodobacterales > Paracoccaceae > Haematobacter > Haematobacter sp. Next base: position 35,486 of record NZ_DAMDHB010000037.1, read on the forward strand.
CTATGTCGGAAATCAACGTCACGCCCTTTGTGGACGTGATGCTCGTGCTGCTCATCATTTTCATGGTGGCCGCGCCGATGCTGACGGTGGGGGTGCCCGTGCAACTGCCGCAGACCGCCGCCGCCGCGCTCCCGCAGGAGCAGGAGGAGCCGTTGACGGTCACGCTCACCGCCGATGGGGGGCTTGCGATCCAGAACACCATGACGCCGGAGGAGGAACTGCTGCCGAAGCTGCAGGCCATCGCGGCGGAGCGGCGGGACAACAAGGTCTTTCTGCGGGCCGATGGCTCCATCCCGTATGAGCGGGTCGTGCAGGTGATGGGCGCGCTGAATGCGGGCGGATTCTCCAACATCGGGCTGGTGACCGATTCGGGTGGCCCGGCCTTCGGCGGCCGACGGGCGGCGAACTAGGTCCGGCATGTTCGAGCGGTTGGATACCGGCACCAAGGTTTCGGCGATCGGCCATATCGGCCTGATCGGCTGGGTGATGCTGGGCGGATTCTTTTCGACGCCGGAAAGCCCGATGACGCCGCAGGTTGCGGATGTGTCGATCATTTCCGGCGAGGAATACGACGCCATGGTCGCCGCCGCGCCGGCGCCCTCCGTGGCGAGCGAGGCGCCCGCCACCTCCGCCCCGCCCGCGACCCGGCCCGAAACAAGGCCTG
>NZ_DAMDHB010000038.1:0-35643 GCF_032102465.1 Haematobacter sp.
CGGGCCCGCTCTGGCCCGCGCCCTCACCGCCCTGGCCGATGCGCCGTGGCAGGAGGCGGGACGCGCCGATCCCGCGCCCGTCCATCGCGACTGGCAGGGCGGGCGTGAGGCGGCGATCCGGGCCGCGGTGACCATGCTGGTCGTGGGCGGCATCTGGATCGTCACGGGCTGGTCCTTTGGCGCCTACATGATGCTGGGCGCATCGATCATGACTTCGGTCTTTTCGACCTTCGACAACCCTGCGGTGACGATCCGTACCGTGCTGCTCGGGCAGGCGCTTGGGGCGCTTGGGGCGCTGGCGGTGCGATGGCTGCTCTGGCCGCTCGCGTCGGGGGAATTCGGTCTCATCCTCCTCATGATGCCCGCGATCCTTGTTGGTGCCCTGCTGATGGCGCAGCGGCGGATGGGGCAGGCCGCCTATGACTACAACATGGTCGTCATGCTGATGCTGCAACCGATCTGGCCGCTCACGATGGGCCTGTCCACCTCGCTCACGGCCGCTGTGGCCGTGGTGCTGGGTCCGCTCGCCGGGTTGGTGGCGTTCCGGCTGATCTATCCGGTCGACGGCGTCCGGCGGCTGACCATGCTGCGCGAGACGATGGTGACGGAGTTGACCCACCTTGCCCGGGAGCCGCAGGCGGCACATCGGGCTTCGGTCTGGCGGGCGCGGCTTCATCACCGGGTGCTGCGGCTGGTCCGCTGGTCGGAAAAGCTTGACCGCGCGCCTGTCCGGGCGGCGGACGGGGGGCTGGCGGTGCTGACGCTCGGACGGGCGATCCTGCATCTGCACGATCTCTCTGCCCTGCCGCTCCCGCCGCCGCAGACCCGCCGCGTCCGCGCGCTTCTGGAGCGCCTGTCCCGGCTGGACCGGGAGCCTCGCAAGGCCGCCCGCGCGCTGCGGAAGGGCGCAGATGCGCTCGCCGCCGCGCCGTCGGTGGATGTGCGGCTTCTCCGCGCCGCCGCGGAGGGGTTGGAGCAGGACATCGACTTCTTTCGGCTCGGAACCGGCGGCGCTCCCTCCGGCGGCGCATCCGGTGGCCCGGTCAGCGCCGGACCCGCCCCTGCATGAGTTCCATCGCCAGGAACAGCAGCGCCACGATCACCGTCACCACGACGGAGGCCGCGGCCAGCGTCGGGTTCACCTGAAAGAGGATGTCGTCCCACATCTGCTTGGGCAAGGTGGTGACCAGACCGCCGCCGACGAACATGGCGATGGTCAGTTCCTCGAAGGACTGCAGGAAGCCGGTGATGAACCCCACGACAAGTCCGCTCGCCACCAGCGGCAGGGTGATGCGCCGCGCGATGGCAAGCGGGGGCGCCCCCAGCGTCGCCGCCGCCTGATCCAGCCGCCAGTCGTGGCCCTTGAAGGTGCCGAGCAGGACGACGAACACGATGGGCAGCGCGATGACCGAATGCCCCACGATCAGCGCGGCATTGGTTGCGACCATCTGGAACTGCGCAAAGACATAGAAGAGGGACATGGCGATAACGATCGTGGGCACGACCATGGGCGCCATGAACAGAAGGAACAACGGCCCGGACAGGCGGCTGCCGCCCCGCACCACCGCCAGCGCGGCAAGGCCCGCCAGCACCACCGTGACCACCGCGGTCGCAAGGCCCACGGCGAAGGAGCGCGTCATAGCCGCCAGCCAGAGGGGGGAGCTGAAGAACGTCTCGAACCAGCGGAGGCTGAAGCCTTCGGGCGGGAAGGTCATGAACTCTCCCGCCGTGAAGGCCATCGGGAAGAAGCCCACCACCGGGAACAGCAGCACGAGGATCAGCCCCCAGGCATAGACATCGAGCAGCCGTGCGCCCGGCAGGCCCCGGAGATGGCTTGCCCAGAGCTGCCCCACCTTCGCGAAGCCCTCGCCCAGCCCCGTCGCCACGCCCAGGCCCAGACGGCGGAACAGGCTCTCCGGCGGACGCGGGCGCGCCCCGCCCCCGGCGATGGAGGAAATGCCGAACACCCGGTCGAACAGCAGGATGGCGAGCAGGGTGCTCCCCATCAGCACCAGCGCCAGTACCGCGCCGAACTGCCAGTTCTGAAGCTGGTTGATCTGCGAGATGATCATCTGGCCGATCAGCGTCTCCTTGGGGGAGCCGATGAGCGCGGGGGTGATGAAGAAGCCCAGCGACATGACGAAGATCAGCAGCGCCGCCGTTGCGACCCCGCGCATGGAAAGCGGCAGGTAGATGCGCCAGAACGCCTGCGCCCCCGTCGCGCCGAGCGTGGCGGCGGCCGGCGTCAGGCGCCTGTCGATCTGGTTGAGCACCGGCATCATGGTGACGACGCCGAGGGGCAGCATCGTATGCGCCATCCCGAGCACTACCGTCGGGCGGGAGAACAGCAGCCCATCGCCGCCCGGCAGCCCGAGCGCGTTCATCGCGGCCGCGACCACGCCGTTCCGGCCCAGCAGCACCAGCCAGGAGAAGTTCTTGACCAGCGCGCTCGTCCAGAAGGCCAGAAGCACCAGCATCAGCAATATCCGCTGCCGCCGTGGAGGCTGCTTTGCCAGCCAGTAGGCCAGCGGATAGCCCAGCAGGATGCAGATCACCGTCACCTGAAAGGCGATGGTGAAGGTGGTCTGCAGCACCCGCTGATACAGGGGGGAGGAGACGAGCTTTCGGAAGCCTTCGAGGCTGAACGCCCCCTGCTTGTCCTGAAACGCCACCGTCATCATCTGGCCCACCGGCCAGAGGAACCACACGGCAAGGAACAGCAGAGCCGGCAGCGCCAGCCAGAGAAGCGACGGTCGCCGCTGGCGCCGGATGGGCCGCCGGACGGGCTGCGGGGCGGGCGATGTCATCGCGGGCGCGAGGGTCTGATCGGTCATCTCTCGGCTTCCTTCGGTCTTCGATCCAGTTCCGGGCCGCGCTGCGGCCGGCAATCGCCGTGTTCCCGAGCGCCGCCGGTATATTCAGCTCCGGCAGTCCATGAATGCAGGCCTGAATGCAGCAGGCCGGACAGGAGCGCCGCTCACCCCGACGGTCGCGGTGAGCGGCGGCATGTGCCTGCTCTCCGGTCAGAGCAGCAGCCATTCCTCCATCCGCTCCACCACCTTGTCGTTGTTCGCCGTCCACCATTCGGAGTTCAGCATGGTCAGGTTCTTGATGTTGTCGGGGAAGGTCGGCATCCGGTGGGCGCGGGCCGTGTCCATGTGCTCAAAGGCACTGTTGTTGGTCGGGCCATTCGCCACGATGCTGGAATAGTGGCCCTGCCGGTCCGGGCGGAGGCAGAAGCGGCAGAATTCGCGCACCTCCTCCAGATGCGGCGTGCCCTTCACTACGGACCAGCCGTCCACGTTGTAAAGCCCGTTCCAGACCGGGGTGACGGGTGCGCCTGCGTCGATGGCGGCAAAGGTGCGCCCGGCCCAGGAGTCGGACATGTCCACCTCCCCGTTCTGGAGGATCTGGGTGTTCTGCGCGCCGCTCGCCCACCAGACGGAGACATGCTCCTTGATCTGGTCGAGCTTGGCGAAGGCCCGGTCCATGTCGATCGGATAGAGGTCCTGCGGCGCCACACCATCCGCCAGCAGCGCCAGTTCCAGCATCCCCGAAGCACCGCGATAAAGACCGCGCCGCCCGGGATATTTCTCGACATCCCAGAAATCCGCCCAGGTCTTGGGGCCGTTTTCGCCGAACTTGTCGTTCCGGTAGGCCATGATGATGCCATAGACGGAAAAACCGGCCCAGTCGGCGGTAAGCGTGCCGGGGATCATGCCGTCAACGCTTTCGGGCGCGAAGCCAAGCGTCTCGATATAGTCCCCCGCCTCATGCAGGCGGGCGACGTGATCGGGCGTCACCATGCAGGCGTCCCACAGGAAGGTTTTGGTATCGACCAGCATCTTGAACTGGCTGACCGGGTCCGCGTCATGGGCGACGTTGACGACCTCGATCCCGGTTTCCTGCTGGAAGGGGTCGCAGAACGCCGTCTTGATCGCCGCTGCGGGAGCGCCGCCGACATCTGCGATGGTGATCCGCTTGGTCTGGGCCAGGGCGCCGCGCGGCAGGATCGCCGGCGCGGCAAGGCCCACCGCGCCGATGGCCGCTGTCTTGAGAAGTCCACGGCGGGTCGGCCTCATCAGTGTGGTCATGGAGAGCTCCTGTTGGGTCGGTTTTATGGGTCTTACGCCTTGAGAACGCGGGAATTCGCCGGATCCCAGGTGAGGGAGAGCACCTCGCCCGGCGGGATGGGGTCGGCTCCCGCCGGTCTGCGCACCGTGAGCACGGCATTTCCCGCCGTGCGAACGATGAGCCGGGTTTCCGATCCCGCGTAGATCCGCTCCTCCACCCGCGCGGTCAGGAAACCCTGCCCGGCGGGGGCGACGGAGAGGTATTCGGGCCGCACGGCGAGCGATACGCGCTCCTCCCTCCCCGCGGTATGGGGGAGCGGCAGTTCGCCGTCCGGGGTGAGGAGACGGTCGGCCCCGGCCCGCTCGCCGCGCAGGATGTTGGAGATGCCAATGAAGTCGGCCACGAATTCCGTGCGGGGGGCGTCATAGATCTCCACCGGCGTTCCCACCTGCTCGATCTGCCCATCGCGCATCAGGCAGATGCGGTCGGAAAGCGCGAGCGCCTCCTCCTGGTCATGGGTGACGAAGATGATGGTGGAGCCGGTTTCGCGGTGGATGCGTTTGATCTCGATCTGCATCTGCTCGCGCAGCTTGCGGTCGAGCGCGGAAAGCGACTCGTCCATCAGGATCAGCGAGGGTTCATAGACAAGACAGCGCGCCAGTGCCACGCGCTGCTGCTGGCCGCCGGACAGGTCGGAGGGGAAGCGGCGGTCGAAGCCGGAGAGGCCGACCATCTCCAGCGCCGCTTCCACCTTCCGGCGGACCTCGGCTGCGGGAAGCCTGCGCATCTGCAGCGGGAAGGAGACGTTCTCCGCCACGGTGAGATGGGGGAACAGCGAATAGCTCTGGAAGACCACGCCGATGTCGCGCTTGCTGGCGGGGGCGTGGGTCATGTCGCGCCCGTCGATCAGGAGCCGCCCGTCCGTTGGTTCCACCAGCCCCGCGATGAGCTGAAGGAGCGTCGTCTTGCCCGAGCCGGAAGGGCCGAGCAGGGTCAGAAGCTCCCCCGCCTGCACCTTCAGATCAACGGGACGAAGCGCCTGCACATCTCCATAGCTCTTGCCCAGTCCCTGAGCATGGAGCTTTGGCGTCATCTGGGCGGCGCGGATCGGGGATTCGGTGGTCATCTCTCGCTCCCGTCGTGGCTGTCCTCTGGTGATGGGGGCGGGGGGCGACGGCGTAAATTAAGAAAACCGGCGGGGTTGGTTAGGGAAGTCCTATCCATCCGCCGTGCGGCCCGGAGAAAGCGGCAATAGCGCGTCCAACGGGTGTGGCGGCAGGCCAGCGCCTCGGCGGCCATGAGGGCGCTGAATGCTGCGCTGCCGCGAAATGGGCGCCGCTGCCTGTTTTCGCGGCACTTCCGCAAGCGCGACGGTCAGGCGCGGACGCGCCGTTCCATCAGCGGCGCGACCATTCCGGGGATGTAGGAATCGGAGATATGCGTGCGGCAATGTTCCGCGAAGGCTTCGACCAGCCGCGATTTCCGCCGTCCCTTGAGCGTAGCGAGGCCGAGGATCATCGGCCGCGGCTCCCCTGCGATGCGAACGCGGACCACCTTCCGCCCGTCCATCGCAACGTCTGACCGGGGCAGGACATTGGCAAGCGTATAGCCATAGCCGTTCGCCACCATCGTCCGCAGGATCTCCGGGTAGGGGGAGCGCCCGCCGATCACCGGGTCGAGTCCCGCCTGAAGGAAGATCGACAGGAAGTATTCCCGGCTGGAGGGCAGGTCCAGCAGCAGAAGCGGCTCGCCCGCCAGTTCGCGCACCGTGATTGCGGGCAGGGTGGCGAAGGGATGCACCTCGCCCACCACCGCATGCAGCGGCAATGAGGCAAGGGGCGTGAACTCGAACCCATCGGGGACCAGAAGGTCATAGGTGATGGCGATGTCCGATTCCCCGTCCACAAGCGCCCGGAGAAGCTGGTCGTGATCGCCGATCAGCGGCGCGATGGCGGTGGTCGGGAAGGCCCGCGTGAACGAGTGGCTGAGTTCGGGCAGCACCATGGAGGCGAGCGTCGCCATGCAGCCAAGGCTCAATTGGCCGCGCACCATGTCGGTCGCCTCTGAAGCGGCGGCGTAGAGCTGCTGCGCCTGCTCGACGAGCCGCTTGGCCTCCGCCAGCACCGCCCTCCCGGCGGGGGTGAGCGAAAGGCCCTGCGCATGGCGGCGGATGAAAAGCTGGGTGCCCAGCTCCTCCTCCAGATGCGCGATGGCAGTGGAGATGGAGGGCTGCGAGATGTTCACCCGCTCCGAGGCAAGGGTGATCGACCCGGTCTCGGCGGTGGCGATGAAATACTCGATCTGGCGAAGGGTGTAACGCATGGGGAATTATCGCCCTCATACCGGCAAGCGCAACAGCGCGGTTTGCAGCCGCGATCGGTTGGTTGGAACGGCAGGCCGGTCCTGTGCCGTCGATTCCGCCATCGCGATACCGGCAAGGGGAAGCCTGCCGCCGAGACGGTCCCAAAACGCGGTGCTGAGGGCGTGCTGCCGGCTCTTGTCCTCCTTTGTGAGCCCTCACCTCCGCTGCGCGTTGATGGTCTGAAATTGGCCTGATGGAACTTTATTCCGGATCCCTCCTGCGAGATGAGTTCTGACACCGCCTCCGCCGCGAACAGCCGCCCTAATCGCGCGCTCCCGCGACCGGCGCTTGCACGTGGCGCTGTTTCATCGGCGATGCCCCCGACAGGCGGTGGAGCAGGTTGCGCCCGCCTCGCGGTCAGATCGCCGCCACATCCATAGGCGAGTGAAGCGGAATGCCGGCAAGGAGACGATGGCAGGGAGCGCCCTTGGATGCAGGAACGCCTCCATGCTCCTGCGCCACCGCTTGTCGCCGGAAATTCCCCGTAGCGCGCGGGATCGAAGCCGGTCGGCAACAGGACGATGGCGGGATCGCTGCAATGGACTGCGCCGTCGCAGGCGTTGGAACCGCTCCCATGGCGCGCTCTGCCCGGCGATGACCCGCGAGGTGAGCAGGCGCACCGCGCCGCCGCAGGCGCCCGGATCCGTCCCGCAGGGCAATCTGCCAGAGATGACCCGTGAGATGAGCAGGCGGGCGGCCCGCCACGCCGTTGCAGAGCGCCGGAAGCCCCTCCAGACGGGTGACACCATGGATGACCCGCAGGATGATCAGGCGGCGGGGGTGCCTGCCGCAGCATCGCAGGCATCGGCCTTCCCCACGCGGGCACTCTGCTCGGCGATGACCCGTGAGGCGAGCAGGCAGGCGGCCGCCGCGCCGTTGCGGAGCCGAAAGCCCTCCAGACGGGTGGCCCCATGGATGACCCGCAATATTGGCGGGTGGTGGAAGGTGCCTGCCGCGCCGCCGCTGAGCGGGCGGGTGGAGCAAGCGCAGGCCCTCCCGGTGGCCAGACGGGACGCAGTTCGCGGCCTGCGTGCTCGCTGGCGCCGGACGCCATGGGCGCGGGCGGCATTGCTTTCGCCTGCCGGGATGATCACAGGTCGCCCGGCACACCGTAGCTCGGGGCGGCTTCGGGCGCGATGGCGCGCCTGACGTAATCCTCAAGCTGCGGCGCGTAGATTTCCCACAGCGCGCGCAGCCGCCCGATGGGATCGGTATCGTCCCAGTCCACGCGCAGGTCGGCGATGGGCCAGGAGACATCGCGCACCACCAGCAACCCGGCGGAATGGACCGGCCCGGCCTCGCCCCCGGCTGCCTGCCCCGCCTCCAGCGCGGCAAGGAGCCGTTCGGGAAGCGCGCCCTCTGCCGTCTCGAAGCCGCGGACCATCGCATCGGGCACGTTCTCTCCCGCCAGCAGGTTGCCCGCAGCGGCGCAGAACCGCCCCCGCGCCGTGCCGAAGGTGCCGAGAACACGGGCGCCGGAATGGATGGCGCTCTGCCCGGTGCCGTCCACGATCACCACCTGCCGCCAGTCGGCGGTGGCGTATCCGTCCAGCAGCGCCGCGAGCGCCTCCTCCGCCCCCATGCCGCGCGCCATGAGGTCGAGCGCGCGGGGCCCGAGGGACGGATCGGTCACATTCTGGCTGGCAACCACGCCCACCCCCGCACGGGCATGGGCGCAGCGCGCCGCAACCGCCGGAGAGGAGGAGCTGATCGCGATGCCGAACGCCCCGGTGTCGGGACAGGTGGCGGAGATGGAGAAGGTCATCCGTGCAGGCTCTTTGCTGGCTCAGGGGCTGTCTCGGGAGTTGTCCCGGGGGTTGTCTCGGGGAGGCGCGCGCCGCTGGACGGCGCCTGTCGGGCTCAGTTCGGTGCTCAATCCGGGATCACGGCGGTCGCGTCGATCTCCACCAGCCATTCGGGCCGGGCAAGGGCGGAGACGACGATGCCGGTGGAGACGGGATAGACCCCCTTCAGCCACTTGCCGACGACGCGATAGACAGGCTCGCGGTAGCGCGGGTCGATCAGGTAGATGACGATCTTGGTGATATGCTCAAGCTCGCCCCCCGCTTCCTCCAGCAGCATCTTGATATTGGCCATCGCCTGTTCCGCCTGCGCCGCCGGATCGCCGATGCCGACGTTTTCGGCCGTGTCCAGGTTCTGGCCGATCTGGCCGCGCAGGAACACCGTCTGCCCCCGCGCCACGACCGCCTGACACAGATCGTTGTCGAGGTTCTGCTCGGGATAGGTATCCTTGGTGTTGAACATGCGGATGCGCTTGTGCACGGGCATCTTGGGGCCTTTCAGGCGTTGTGCCGGGGTTCGGCTGGTCGAAAACCGGGGATCGGGGTCGAGGACAGGGCGGCGAAAGCCGGCGGGACAAAATCAGCTTTCGGCGGGGAGCGCGCCCACGCGGCGGGCGACGTATTGGGCGAACTCGAAATTCGGCCGCTCCAGATGCGACAGATGTCCCGGTGCGCCGAACCGGGAGGAGACGCCGCGGAACACGCGCTCGGTGCAGCCCTTGTCCTCCTCGTTCACCTCGTCGAGCAGGGTCTTCAGCGCGGCGAAATGCGCTTCCGCCTCCGGGTCGGCCATGAACTCGGGGGAGAGGCCGCCGCCATAGAGGATCTTCACGTGATCCGGCCCGTCGGGATGCAGGCAGAGATACCAGAAATACCCCGGCGTCAGCGTGATGAGCAGCGCGGGATAGATGGCGAGGAGCCAGGTGATCCGCCGCTCATCCCCTTGCAGCCGGGTGTTCTCCGGATGGGCAAGCGCCAGCGGCACCGAATCGTTCTTGAGGATGAAATGGTAGTTGAAGGCCTCCGTCCCTTCCGGGCAGGTCATCTTCATCAGGTCCACCGAGCCGCCGATCGTGTCCGAATGGCAGACCGGCAGATGGTAGCTCTCCATGAAGTTCTCCGCCAGCACCTTCCAGTTGGTGTTCCAGCGGTGCTCCTCCCGAAAGGTCTCCACGTAGGATCCCATGTCGAGATAACCGACCAGCTTCTCCACATCCGCGAGCCGCTCGGCCGGGGCGGGGGCGTCCGGGTTCAGCGTGACGAGGATCCAGCCCAGCCATTCCTCGCAGCGGATCTGCGGAAGCGCGACATCGGTCTTGCAGAAGCTCTCGTTCAGCCCCATCGCGGGCGCGCCCCGCAGTGAGCCGTCAAGGTTGTAGGTCCAGGCGTGATAGGGGCAGACGATGGCGCGCGTCCGGCCGCGGCCCTCCAGCAGCGTGGACATCCGGTGGCGACAGACGTTGGACATGGCGCGGAGCCTTCCCTCCCGGTCGCGCAGCACGATGATCGGCTCGCCCGCGATCTCCATGGTCAGGTAGTCGCCCGGTTCCTTCAACGCGTCCGCCCGCCCGGCGCAGAGCCAGTCATGGGCAAAGATGGTGTCCAGTTCCCGCGCGACGAAGGCCTCCGACGTATAGACGGATTTCGGCATCGCGCGGGCCTTTTCGAAAGGCTGGCTCACGTTCTGCGCCAGCTCCTCGATGGGCCGGAGCGCGGGATCGTGCTGCGTCATGGGTATCCGCCTTTCACAAAGGGCCTGCCTTGATGCGAAGCCTACTCCGCCCGGGGAGAGCGAAGAATTATCAACTTCTGCACCCCTGCTTAGGCTTTGCCTAATCCGGGGCGAGGATCAACACGCCACGCCGCGCGGCACGCTGCCGATCATCGCCTCTCCCCGCTCCGTGCGGCGGATGTTTTCCGCGATCGTGAGAGCGGCGCTGCCTGCGCGGGTCTGGCTGGCGACATGCGGGGTGAGGATGACGCGGGGATGCGACCAGAGAGGGTCGTCCGGCGGAAGCGGTTCCGGGTCCGTCACGTCGAGCACGGCCGCCGACAGATGCCCTTCGTCCAGCGCGGCAAGAAGCGCCCGCTGGTCGAGCTGGGGCCCGCGTCCGGCATGGACGAGACCGGCGCCTTCGGGCAGGGCCGCCAGAAGCTCCGCGTCGATGATCCCGCGGGTTTCGTCTGTCAGCGGCAGGAGGCAGACGAGGATGTCGCTTCTGCGCACCATCTGCTTCAGGCCCGCCGCCCCGGTGAAGGAGGCGACGCCCGGCACGTCCCGCGGTGTCCTGCTCCATCCTGCCAGACGGAAGCCGAAGGGCCGCAGCCGTTCCGCCGCCGCGCGGCCCAGCTCACCGAGGCCGAGGATCCCCACCTGCCGTTCGGAGGGCAGCGGATTCGGCAGTTGCCGCCATTGCCGCCGCGCCTTCTGCACCATGTAGGCGGGGAGGTCGCGGTGGAGGAGCAGCACCGACATGGCCACGTAATCCGCCACGGAGGCCGCCACCGCAGGATCCACCAGACGGACGAGCTCCGTCTGTCCGGGGAAATCCTCCTGCCGGAACTGGTCGATCCCGGCGGAGAGGGAGAAGACGCAGCGCAGCGCCGGGAGCCGCCGGTGCAGACCGGCGGGCGCGCGAAAGGTGACGAGGTAGCGGACCTCCTCGGCGGCCATGTCTCCGGGCATCATTCCCTCGGGCGCGGTCAGCACGCGACGGCCCGGAAATTCGCGGCGGAGGATGTCGGAGAGCGTCGCCACGCGCTCCGCATCCGCGCTGATGAGAATGGTCATCAGTCGGCGTAATCCGGCTCTTCGCGGTCGAGGATCCGCTTCATTTCCTCAAAATGCGCGATGGAGAAATCGCGGATGCCTTCCCAGCCGACCGCCGTGGCTTCCGCCACCTCGTCCGAGAGCACGGAAAGCGGCTGACCCGTGGCATAGGCGGTGGTGAGGATCTGGCAGGCGCGCTCCATCGTGTAGATGTCGTCGAAGGCCACGCCGATATTGTCGGAGGCGACGAGGATCCCGTGGTTGCCCATCATCAGGCGGGAATGAGTGCCCAGCAGCCCCGCCAGCCGCGCGCCTTCCTCCACCGAATCGGCCATGCCGCCGTAGTGCAGATCGACGGCCACTCGGTTGAAATAGCGGGCGGTGTTCTGGTCGATGGGCAGGATCGCGGGGTTTTGCAGGCAGGCGATCGCGGTGGCGTGGATCGGATGGAGGTGCAGCACCACCCGCGCCGAGGGGTTCGACTTGTGGATCTGGCCATGGATCGCCCAGGCCGTCGGGTCCACCAGCCCGCTTCTGGCCGTCGCCGGGTCGTCGGCATCGAGCAGGAGCAGGTCGCTGGCCCGGATTGTGGAGAAATGCTTCCACTTGGGGTTCAGCAGGAACTGGCGGCCGTCGGGGGAAACGGCGGCGCTGAAGTGGTTCGCGACGGCTTCGTGCATGCCCAGCCGCGCGACGATGCGGAAGGTCGCCGCAAGGTCGATGCGGAGTTGCCGTTCGTCAGCCGATGTGATGACGTCTTTCATGGGGAAGGTCCTGTCGGGATGATGTGGCGGGCGTCTGTCGGCCCGCCTGAGGGGGAGGGTTATTCCGCGGCGAGGCTGGCGCCCGCCGTTGCATGGCGGTTCGGCGGGCGTTTCAGGCCCAGATTGTCGCGCAGCGTGGTGCCGGTGTATTCGGTGCGGAAAAGTCCGCGGCGCTGAAGTTCGGGCACCACCTTCGTCGTGAAATCGGTCAGGCACTCCGGCAGCACCGGGAAGGCGATCATGAAGCCGTCGGAGGCACCCGAGGCGACCCAGTCCTCCATCTGGTCGGCCACCTGCGCACCGGTGCCGAAGAAGATCGCCTTGGAGCGGTTGTACTTCCGCATCACTTCGCGGAGCGTCAGACCCTGACGGATGAGGCCGACGATCTCGTCGAAATAGACCTGATGGAAGTTCGATTTCTCCGGGATGCGATGTTCCGGGACAGGTTCGTCCAGCGGCAGGTCCGACAGGTCGGTCTCCAGATCGGTCTTCATATACATCAGGCTGATGTCCGTGTGGACGAGGCCTTGCCAATAGTCCCACTTACGGCGGGCGTCCTCCTCGTCCTCTCCCACGACGATGGAGACCCCGGAGAGCACTTTCAGCTCTTCCCGGTCGCGGCCGAATTTCGCCATGCGGCCCTTCAGGTCTTCGTAGAAGCGGATGGCCTGCGCCTTGTTGGCGCCGGTGCCGAACACCACTTCGGCCGTTTCGGCGGCGAGCTCCTTGCCCGCGTCCGAAGCGCCCGCCTGGAAGATCACCGGGTGCCCCTGCGGCGGCCGCGCCATGTTGAGCCCGCCGTGCACCTTGAAGAACGGGCCCTCGTGATCCGTGACATGGAACTTCGCCGGATCGAACATCCGCACGCCGTCGTGGTCATAGACAAAGGCATCGTCCTCCCAGGTGTCCCAGAGGGAGGTGACGATCTTGAAGAATTCCTGCGCCTTCTCATAGCGGCGATCATGCGGGGGCAGCTTGTCCAGCCCGAAGTTGCGCGCCGCGAAGTCATTGGCGGAGGTCACGACGTTCCACGCCGCGCGCCCGTGGCTGATATGGTCGAGCGAGGCGAAGAGCCGCGCCACGTTGTAGGGCTCGTAAAAGCTGGTGGAGGCCGTCGCGCCGAGCCCGATATGCGAGGTGCACCCCGCCAGCGCCGTCAGCAGGGTGATCGGCTCCAGCATGTTCATGTAGAGCGGCCCGCGCGTCCATGCGTCGAGCTTCTCCGTCCGCGCGGCGGGCGTATCGGCCAGGAAGAAGAAGTCGAGCTTGCCGTCCTCGGCCTTCTGCACGATGTCCTTGAAGTAATCGACATCGGTGGCCGCCCCGTCCGTCGCTCCCGGCACCAGCCAGGCGGAGGAATGGTAGCCGTTCGCTTCGAAAAGCCCGCCCAGAACCATGGGTTTCTTCGTCATATCGATTCCTTTCGCGGCGATACCGGATCGCGGAATGTAGGCCAGCCGGCGTGGCATGCCGGATGGCGGGAGCGGCCGACCGTCGAGCAGAGCGAGCCGGGCCTGCGGCACCCGACGGGCCGCCCCCGGCCCCTTGCGCTGTCCGGTGCGGGCCTCCGGTTACTCTCTCTGTCGGAGGTGACGGGTGTAAATTATGAAAATCGATTGCGCCCCATAGAGACGACCTAACCATACGGAAGTCTCGGGCTGGGTGCTTGACCGGAGGGGAAGGGCATGGCTCTATCGTGTTACCGATAAGTAAATGCGCGGTCCCATGTCGAAACCAGCCCTCTCCCCCTGGAGCCACTCCCGCCAGCGCTCGGGGGAGCGGAGCCGCAAGCAGGATGCCGTGCTCCGAACAGCGGCCCGGTTCTTCAACGAACGCGGCTACCATGCGACCTCGCTCGACGATGTGGCGGAGGCGTTGGGCGTGACCAAGCCGACGATCTATCGCTACTTCGCCAACAAGGACGAGATCCTCTTCGAATGCACCCGGCGCGGGCTGAACGCCATCGCGGCTTCCGCACGGGATGCGGCGGTGGCGGGTGATCCCGCGCCGAAGCGGCTCCGTGCCATGCTGCTGGCCTATGCGCGAATCATGCTGGACGATTTCGGCATCTGCGTGGCACGGACGCAGGACCACCTGCTCTCCCCGGAAAGCCGCGCCGCCTTCCGCTCCCTGAAGCGGGAAATCGACCTGCTCATCCGTGCCGTGGTGGCGGAGGGCGCGGCGGAGGGGAGCCTCCTCACGACCGATCCGCGCCTTGCCACCTTTGCTTTCGCCGGGGCGCTGAACGGTCTTGGCGCCTGGTTCGACCCGGCGGGGCCGATGACCGCGGAGGAGGTCGCGACGCGGACGGTGGATGGTCTCATGCAGGGCGTCATGCCCGGGAAGGACGTCGCGCAATGACACTGCCGAAAACATTCGAGGCACTGCGGCTGCCCGCCATTGCCGCGCCGATGTTCCTGACCTCCGGCCCCGATCTGGTGGTGGAGGTGTGCCGTTCGGGGGTGGTGGGCACCTTTCCGGCACTGAACCAGCGCAGCACCGAAGGCTTCGTCGCCTGGCTCGAGGAGATAAAGACCCGTCTGGAAGCCTTCGACACCCCCGCGCCCTATGGGGTGAACCTGATCGTCCACCGCTCCAACCCCCGTCTGCGCGCCGATCTGGAGGAGGTGGTCCGGCATCGCGTGCCGCTGGTCATCACCTCTCTGGGCGCGGTCGCGGATGTGGTGGATGCGGTGCATTCCTATGGCGGGCTGGTGTTTCACGATGTCATCAGCCGCCGCCATGCGGAAAAGGCCGTCGAGGCGGGCGTGGACGGGATCATCGCCGTTGCGGCAGGGGCCGGGGGCCATGCGGGCCAGATCAGCCCCTTTGCGCTGGTGTCGGAGATCCGCGCCATCTTCGACGGGGCCATCGCGCTTTCGGGGGCCATGTCCACCGGCGCGCATATCGCCGCGGCGCGGGCGATGGGGGCGGACCTCGCCTATCTCGGCACCCGTTTCCTTACCACGCGCGAGGCGATGGTGAGCCTTGCGCAGAAGGAGATGACCGTGGCCGCGCGTGCGGCCGATATCCTCTACACACCGGCGATTTCCGGCGTGGGGGCGAATTTTCTTGCGCAGAGCGTCGTTGCTGCAGGCATGGATCCGGCGAACCTGCAAAGCCATGGCGCGCTCGACATGGGAAACGAGGCGAAGGTCTGGCGGGACGTGTGGTCTGCCGGGCAGGGCGTCGGTTCGCTTGGAGACATTCCGGGCGCAGCGGAACTCTGCGACCGGCTGGCCCTGCAATACGCGGAGGCCATGACGCGACTGGCGCGCGATCCCTTTGCAGGGCGGTAGCGGCTACTCCAGCCGCTTCCAGCTCAGATACATGCCGATATCTCCCGGCATCCCATCGGGCCAGTCGATGACCATCGCCTTGAGCTGATAGTCCGCGGCTTTCAGGTGATCGCGCCAGATTTCGTAGAATTGCCGGGGCCGCCCGGTCAGCGTCTCGGGCCAGTCCGGCTCCTCGTTGTTGATGGCCCGGCCATGATCGGTGCAGAGCGCGTTCGGGAAGCGGAGCATGAGCACTTCCGTCTCTCCCCGCTCGGCGGCGGTGGTCAGCCGCATCTTGAGGTTGTCCACAAGGTCATGGACCGTCTGGCGATTGATCTTCAAAGGCTCCGAAAGCTGGGCGATCAACTCGTCTCGGGCCTGGTTGGCCTCCGTTTTGGTGGCGCTGTCATCGGCGTCCATGGCAGCGCGGCGGCGATCCATATAGGCTTGGAGATCTTCCGCCGTCATGAAGCTCTCGTCTCCGAGACGGGTCGTTTCGGTGGGTTTGTCCTCATTCGCAGGCATGATGTCATCCTGATCCGAAGGGTTCTGTAAAGGGCCTGATCCGAAGGGTTCTCCAAGGCAATGTGCGGCAGGATCGGAGCGCGTCAACCGCAAGCGTGCAGCCGGGGCACCGCCGCGATCAGGTCGCGGAGCGTGTCGGAGCCGGGTTTTGCCAGCACCTCCTCCGTTTCTCCGGTCTCCACGATCCGGCCCCGGTCCATCACGGCGAGCCGGTGGGAGATCGCCCGCACCACCGCGATGTCATGCGAGATGAAAAGGTAGGAAACCCCCGTTTCCTGCTGAAGATCGACCAGAAGCCGAAGGATTCGCCCCCGGATGGAGATGTCGAGCGCCGAGACCGCCTCGTCCAGCACGATGAGACGCGGCTCCGTCGCGATGGCGCGGGCGATGGCCACGCGCTGCCGCTGCCCCCCGGAGAGCGCATGGATGGGCCGGGTCGCCAGATCGGGCGAAAGCCCCGTCCGCGCCAGGAGCAGGGCAACGCGGGCAGGACGCTCCGCCGCGGGAAGCGTGGTCTGAAGCCGCAGCGCATCGGCGATGGCGGAGCCTGCCGTGGCGCGCGGGTTGAAGGCGGCGAGCGGGTCCTGAAAGACGAGCTGCATCCGCCCGCGCCGCCGGCGCAGCGCGCTTCCGCTCAGCGCCAGCCAGTCCTCCCCCAGCAGCGCGACCCGACCTGTATCGGGCCTGACCAGCCGGAGAAGCACCCGCCCGAGCGTGGTCTTGCCGCAGCCGGAGGGGCCGACAAGGCCCAGCGTCTCTCCCGCGGCAACGGTCAGCGATACGTCCTTCAGCGCATGGTCGGCACGGCCCGCATAGGTGAGGGACAGCCCCTCCGCCGCAAGCAGCGCTGGTGGCGTGGAGGGCGCGCGTGGCGTCATGGGCGCCTCGATACCAGCCGGGGGCTCTCAAGGTCCAGATGCGCGGCCAGCAGGCGGGCGGTGTAGGGCAACGGTGCGGCCAGCACCTCCGCCGCCGGTCCCACCTGTATGAGGCGGCCCGCCTCCAGCACCGCGATCCGGTCGGCAAGGCCGGAGGCGAGGGCGATGTCATGGGTGATGAAAAGCAGCGTCATCCCGGAGGCGGGTGCGGTCAGCGCGCGGAGCAGCGCCACGATCCGCGCCTGAACGATGGTGTCCAGCGCGCTTGTCGCCTCGTCCGCGATGAGTACATGCGGCTCCGCCGCGATGGCGGTGGCAATCGCGATCCGTTGCAGCTGCCCGCCCGAGAACTGATGGGGAAACCGGCGGAGCGCGGCGGCTGGCTCCGGTATGCCCACGCGGGCCAGCAGCTCCGCCGCCCGCCCGCGCGCGGCGTCCGGCGCCAGTTTCAGGTGGTGGCGGAGCACTTCCGTCATCTGGTTTCCGATGGAGAGGACGGGATCGAAACTTGCCGCCGGCTGCTGAAAGACAAAGCCGTAATCCCGCCCCGGCCGGACAGGGCCTGACGCCCAGTCGATCTGCCCCGTCACCCGCGCGGAAACGGGCAGCAGCCCGGCGAGCGCCAGCGCCAGCGTGGATTTCCCCGAGCCGCTTTCCCCGATCAGCGCCAGCCGCTCCCCTGTCCGTAGGTCGAGATTCACCCCGTGCAGCACCCGCGTCCCGCCATAGGCGACGCTCAGCCCCCGGAGCGAGGCGAGCACGCTCAAATCTGCCGATCCCGGCGGGAGAGCGTCTCCACCAGCGCCTCCGAAAACAGATAGACCCCGACGACGCTCAGCATCAGCGCGATCCCCGGCAGGATGGAAAGCCAGGGGGCGGTGCGGAGCACGCTGCGTCCTTCCGCGATCATGCCGCCCCATGTCACCACATTGGGATCGCCAAGGCCAAGGAAGGACAGCGCCGCCTCGGTCAGGATCGCGCCCGCGGTGATGACGGAGGACAGGGCCAGAACCGGCGGCAGGGCAAGCGGCAGCACCTCCCTCAGGGCGATCTCAAGCGGA
The DNA here is from genome assembly GCF_032102465.1 of Haematobacter sp. NCBI lineage: Bacteria > Pseudomonadati > Pseudomonadota > Alphaproteobacteria > Rhodobacterales > Paracoccaceae > Haematobacter > Haematobacter sp. The sequence continues at coordinate 17,515 of NZ_DAMDHB010000038.1, forward strand.
TGCATCCCCAGAACCCGCGCGGCCGAGACGAAATCGCGGGAACGGATGGAGAGCACTTCCGCCCGCGCCACCCGTGCGGGGGCCGTCCATGCGCCAAGCGCGATTGCCAGAACCACGACAGGGACCGAAGGCCCCGCGACGGAGACGAAGGCCAGGGCCAGCAGGAACCCCGGCACGATCTGAAAGGCATCGACAATGCGCATCAACAGCTCGTCTCCGATACCGCCCGCGAAACCGGCAAGCGTGCCCACCAGCGCGCCCAGCGTGACCGCTACCGCCGCGGCAGTCACGCCGACCAGCAGCGATGTCCGCGCTCCATGGGCAAGGCCCGCCGCGATATCCCGCCCCAGCCTGTCGGTGCCAAGGGGGTGGCCCGCGTCGGTGAAGGGCGGCAGGAGCGGCGGCCCCGCAATGGCCAGCGGATCGCCGGGATAAAGGAGCGGCGCCAGCAGGGCGAGGGCCAGCACCGCCCCGAGCAGGACAAGCCCGGCCCGCCCGCCCGGCGCCGCGAGAAGCCGCCTCATGCACCGCTCCCGATACGGGGGTCGAGCCAGGCATAGGCCATGTCCACCAGCAGGTTGGCCAGCAACACCGCCACAGCCGAGGTGAGGATGACCCCCGCCAGAAGGGGCGCGTCACGGCCGGCGACGGCCTCCTGTGCCAGGCGCCCGAAGCCCGGAATGGCAAAGACGCTCTCGATCACCACCGAGCCGCCGAGCATCGCCCCTGCCTGATAGCCCAGCATGGTGATGAGCGGCAGGAGGGCGTTCCGCGCGACATGGCCCACGACGATGCTCCGCCTCGACAGCCCGCGGGCGCGCAGCGCGGTGACGAAATCCTGCCGCCAGACCTCTGCCATTCCCGCGCGCATGAGCCGCAGGAAAAGGGCCAGATAGATGACGCCGAGCGCCGTGACCGGCAGCACCAGATGCTCGGCGATATCGACGGCCCGCGACAGCCCCGCCCGCCCCGAGGCGATCGTCTCCAGCCCCGAAACCGGCAGCCAGCGCAGGTTGACGGCGAACACTGTCACAAGCACCAGCCCCAGCCAGAATCCCGGAACGGCATAAAGCGCGAGCGAGCCGGTGGACAGCAGCCTGTCCGCCAGCGAACCCGGACGCGCCCCCGCGACGATGCCCAGCAGGGAGCCGAGCGTGAAGGCCAGCGCCGTGGCGCTGCCCATCAGAAGAAGCGTGATCGGGAGCCGCTCTCCGATCAGCGCGGCGATGGGCCGGTCGAAGGCCACGGAACGCCCCATGTCCCCATGCGCGAGCGCCGCGAGATAGGCGCCGAGCCGCCTCGCCCCCGAGATGTCCAGCCCGTAGCGCGCGCGCAGCTCTGCCCCGAGCGCCGCATCGCCGCCCCCGATGCCCGCCAGATAGGCGTCCACCGCGTCGCCGGGCGCGGCCTCCAGCATCAGGAACGTGCCCAGCACCACGATCAGCAGAACCGGAATCGCGGTCAGCGCCCGACGACGCAGGAGGCGGAGGAGACGGGCCATCCGCCGTCAGGGCGTGAGCGCGGCATCCGCCCAGCCGGAGACGGCCCAGCGGGGATTGTTGGCGATATTTTCCAGCCGGTCGCTCGCGACGCTGGTGAAGCTCCACTCCGCCACGTTGATGAGCGGCAGGTCCGCCGCGACCTTGCGCTGGAAATCCTTGTAGAGCGCGACCCGCTCCGCCGTATCCAGCGTCACCGCAGCTTTGTCGATCAGCGCGTCGAGCGAGGGGTTCGCATAGCCGCCCTGGTTGGAGAAGGGCACGCCGTCCGGCACGCCCGACCGCACGAGGATGGTGGTGGAGATCGCCGGATCCCCGCGGAACACCGGCGGCGCGATGGCGAGGTCGAAGGCATGGTCGGTATAGACCGCCTTCTGGTGCGCGGCGGAATCGTTGTTCACCACCCGCGCGTCGATCCCCACCACGGCCAAGGCCTGCCGCAGATAGTCGCCGAACTGCCGGGTTTCGTTGAAATAGGGGGCAGGCAGCAGGTTCAGGGCGAACCGGGTGCCATTGGCGCCCCTGGGGTAGCCCGCTTCGTCAAGCAGCGCTTCCGCCCGCGCCGGATCGAAGTCATAAGTCGGCACGTCCGGCGTATAGAACTCCGCCGCGTTCTGCGGCACGGGGCCGGTGGCGGCGGTGGCGTAGCCGAGAAAGATCGTGTTCACCACGAAGGCTTTGTCGATCGCGTGAGCGATGGCCTGCCTGACTTTCAGATCGGCCAGTTCCTTGCGGCGATGGTTGACCTCCACGACAAGCTGATAGGTCAGCGCCTCGTAGCCGCGGGTGACGACCTGAAGCCCCGGCACCTTGCCGATCCGCGCAAGATCGGCGAGCGGCACGGCGGAGAAGGCGGCGAGCTGGATATCGCCCGCCTCCAGCGCCGCAGCGGCGGAGGCGCGGTCGGGCAGCACCTGGAACACGATCTCGTCCAGCAGAGGCTTGCCCTCCTCCCAGTAATCGGGGTTCTTCTTCAGCAGGTAGTATTGCCCCGGGCGGTAATCGGCAAAGACGAAGGGCCCGGTTCCAATGGGCCGCACGTTCGCCGGATTGTCCGGGATCGGTCCGTTTTCATAGATATGCCTGGGCACGACGCTCGAAACGACCGGCAGGGCGTTGCGGACAAGCTGTAGCGGCGTGGGTGCCGAGAACCGGAAAACCGCCGTATGGGCGTCCGGCGTGTCCACGGCGGCGAGATTGGCGAAGACCGCCCGCCCGAGGTTCTGGAGCGGCTTCCAGATCTGCATGGCGGAGAAGGCGACATCGGCAGAGGTGAAGGGCGCGCCGTCATGCCATTTCACCCCTTCCCTGAGCCGGAAGGTGACGGTCAGCCCGTCGTCCGAGCCTTCCCAGCCGGTCGCCAGCAGCGGGCGAAGGCCATCGGGGGCGGAATAATCTGCCTCCGCCAGCGCCTCCACCACCTTGCTGGCCACGAAGAAAACGCCGTTCGATGCGACGATGGCCGGGTTGAGGTTCTTCGGCTCCGAATCCGCCGCGACCGTCAGGCGCCCGCCCCCCGCCGCCCATGACAGGCGCGGCAGGGCCGTGGAGGCCAGAAGCAGGGCGATGCCCTGAAGCACGAAGCGGCGGGTGGGCAGGAAGGGCATTCTCGGCCTCCGGGACTGGACTGGCTCGACAATACTCCCCTGCCGCGCGTTCTCAAGCGTCAGTCAGGCAAGGCGGCATGCGTTTTCCACCCCTTTCGGAGAACGCCGTTTCACTCGGCCGTGCAGGAGACGGAGGGTTTGCTTTCGTCCAGCGTATCGCTGAACACCGCGTCGTCGCCCTTGGTGAACCACTGATAACGGCTCCCGGTGTAGCGTGCGCCGGAACCGGAAACGACAGTCACCAGAATGTAAGGCTCGCCGTCTATCGTCATGATGGCGAGCGAGTTCGGCCCGGCATTGACATACTGGACCACACGCTTCGTGCCGTTCGCGCAGCTGTACTGCTGCTTCGTCTGCGTGCCGCTGACGCCGGGCAGGGTGATTGTCGTGCCGCTTGCCGCCATCGCAGGGGCCGGCAGGATCAGCGACAGCGCCGCCGCACAAAGGATTTTCCGCATGGTGCTCTCCATATTGTCGTTCGTGGCAGGTAGCATGCGGTGTCCCCCCGGCCAGTGGGCCGAGCATTGCCGTATCTTTGACGTTGGTTTTACGCCTGTGCGTCAGAAGTGTTCGTGTCGCTGATGGCGACGGGGGGTCGGTGCGGTTTGTCGATGGGACATTTTTCAGAACCAGTGCCTTTTTCATGTGTTGCGGGGGGTAATCGCTTTGCTGTGAACGGTCGCTTGCGACCGCCGGGCAACGATCTCAATTTCGCGCTCATCGGCACACCGCGCCGTTCCTTTTCCGAGCATGGGCAGGAGCCGGACGACCCGGCTTTCCTGTCCCTGATCGCCACGGCGGATTTCGGGCCGTTCCGGGCCACCGGTCTCCGTCCGGCGCTCAAGGTGCTTGCCCGCGTGATGGAGGAGGTGGCTTTCCACAACGCCGACCTGCATCGCCGTCTTTCCACCTCCGCCATGCTCTGCTGCCGGATGGCGCGGGGGGACAGGGGCGTATCCAACCATAGCTGGGGGATCGCCATCGACCTGAAGATCGACGGCATTGCGGATACGCGGGGCGACGACTGCGTTCAGCGCGGCCTGCTGGAGATCGCCCCCGTCTTCGCCCGGCACATGTTCTACTGGGGTGCCGCTTTTCAGATGGAAGAGGCGATGCATTTCGAAGCCTCCGAGCAGCTCGTCCGGCTATGGGCCGCGCGGGGGGAGCTTGCGCCTTCCACCGCCGGGCTGGGCGCGGCGGGTCCCACGGATGCCGCCCGCTATCGGGCTGACCGCTTCATCGAGACGCGCGCGCGGTTCACGGGTTGAGATGTCGCGTTGCCAGGAAAAAGGTGTAGAATGAATTGCATGCCCAGCTCTCGCGCCCTCCCGGGCCCGACCATGAGGTGAGTGAGATCATGTCGCCCTTCCTGCCCGACAGTCTGACAGGCATTGCCAGCGATTTTCACGACGCAACCAACCGCAACCTGCTGGAGCGGTGGCAGCCGCTGTGCGACTGGCTGGACACGCGGCTCCGCGACGGGTTCGATCCGGCCTGCAAGGTGAACACGGTGCGGATCGGTGCGCGGGCGCTGGCGCAAGACCGCCGGGGACGGATGCTTTCGGGCGTCAATCTCGCCTCGCTCGACCCGCTGAACATCTCCACCCATCCCAAGGTGCTGGCGGCGACGCAGGATGCCGCGGCGCGCTTCGGCATTCATTCCGCCGGATCGGCGGCGATGATGGGCCTGACATCGCTTGTCGTCACGCTGGAGCAGCGGATGGCCACCTTCCTGTCGATGCGGGACGCGCTGGTGTTCCCGACGGGGGCGGATGCGCTTCATGCGCTGTTCCGCACCCTCGTGCAGCCGGGAGACCATATCATCCTCGACAGCCTTGCGGCTCCCGGCCTCCGCGATCTCGCGGAGATCGCGACCCGCAAGGTGCATCTCGCGCATCACCTCTCCCCGGCCTCGGTCCTCGACCATCTCGAGAAGATCCGTGCGCAGGAACCGGATGCCGGTATTCTGGTGATGATGGAGGCGATGTCCTACGCCGATTGCCAGTCCCCGGATCTCGTCACCCTGCAGGAGATGTGCCGCCTGCATGAGGCGACGCTGCTCGTCGATACGGCGCTCGATCTCGGCTCCACCGGTCCGGGCGGGCGCGGGGTGCTGGGGCTGCAAGGGTTGCTGGGAGAGGTCGATCTGGTCAGCGGAACCTTTGCGCGGGCTTTCGCCTCCAATGGCGGTTTTTTGGCCTGCAACCATCCCGCGCTCCGCACCGCGATCGTGCAGGGCAGCCTCGTCCACTGGAGCAGTTGCGCGATTTCACCGCTTCAGGCGGCGGCGATTCTCGCCGCTCTGGACCTGATCGACGGGATGGAGGGAGACTGGCGGCGGCGGTGTCTGTTGCGGAACTGCCGCGCTTTCCGGCAGGGCCTCGCCAAACAGGGCTACAATGTGCTGGGCGAGCCGGGAAGCGCCATTCCCGTCCTGCTCGGTGCCGCCGCCGTGGCGCGACGGATGACCGCTGAGGTGCTGTATCACGGCGCGGTGGTCAACCTTCTGGAATATCCGATCGTGCCGCAAGGCGGCGCGCGCTGGATGCTTCATCCGATGGCCGATCACAGCGCGGAGGATGTGGATACCTTTCTCGCGCTTACCGAACGGGCGCGCCGGTTTGCCGTCTGAGCCTTTACAACCCGGCGCGGGCCAGATCGGCGGCGATGACGTCGTGATGGGAGGGTCGCGGAAAAAGGCCCGCGACCGCCAGCTCTCGGCGGTGAACCCCGGCTGCAGGCTGCGTATCCGTTCCGCTACCTGACGGGCCTCGGCCATCCTGTTGGCCCGGATAAGATGCACGGCCTTGCAGATATGGGCGCGGATATTGCCGGGATCGCCTTCCAGCACCTCGTCGATCTGCGGGCCGACGCCGTTCCGTTCAAGCATCAGGCAGTCGAGGATCAGGTTGGTGCGGATCCAGACCGGCGGATGCGGCGTGAGCGTGAGGGCATGGCGATAGAGATCGATGGAATGCGCAAGATCGCCGCAATAGCCAAAGATCGCGGCAAGATAGGACAGCATTTCCGGGCTTTCCGGCGCTTCGGCGACGACGGCGGTCATCCGCGCGAGCGCGTCCTCGAAATGCCCCTGCGAGCAGAGCCAGAAGGCGTGAAGCGCGCGCCCGTGCAGATGGCTTGGCGAGAGGACGAAGATCTCGGCCACGATGCGGGCGACACCTTCTTCGGCGTCGCGCGGATTGTCATGCCAGCCAAGGCGCAGGCCGTCGAGCAGACAAAAGCCCAACGATACCCGTGCCTGGAGAAACGAAGGGTCGATGGCGATGGCCTGACGGTAGAACCCCATCGCCCGTGCCAGTGCTGTCCGGCTGACGGAGTTTTCCTGCACCCGGCCTTTCTGAAAAAGCTCCCAGGCGCGGATATCGGTTTCGGACCCCGCCCAGTATTCCGCCCAGCGGCCATCCGACAGGGCCGTCTGAATCGCTTCCACGATGCGGCGCGACAAGCGCTCCTGTGCGCCGAAGCCCAGAGTGCGAAGGTCGAAGCGGTCGTTCCAGACGATGGCCCCGCCCCGCGCGGCCACGATGCGCGCGTTGAGGCGGATACGCTCCCCCTCCATGCGCAAGCTGCCCTGAAGGAGATAGTCCACGTCATCCCCGGCAAGGCTTGGGTCGATGATCCGGTAGGTTCCAACCACGGCCCCGATGACGGTGGACAGTTCCTCGTGCAGGCCGCTGGCAAGATAGGCGAGTTGTGCATCCGCGCCGATCACGGCGAACGGTTCGATGGCAAGATGCGGAAACAGCGTCCGCGCGGCCAGCTGCGGCGGTTCCGGCCCCTGGGGCACCGTCTGTGGCGGGGCGGTCAGCACGGCAGGCCCGTCGAGCTTGCCGTACCAGTGCGCCCGCTCCTCGCTCAACCATGTCTCGAACTCCGGGTCGGGGAGATCCATCCCTTCGAGCAGGTCGAGATGCGCCGCGGGAACAGAGACGAAGGCATCCACCCGCAGCGCCTCCAGATGGAGGACGACATCGTCGCCAGGGGTGGAGATGATCTCCAGCCCGTGCCGGGACAGGTGATGGCGGAGCGCGCTCAACTCCTGCCGCAGACTGGCGCGCCCCTTCGCCGGGTCGCGGTCGCTCCACAGACGATCCTGCAACCAGCCGCGGGTGCGTCGCCCGCCCGGTGCAAGCGCCAGCATCGCCAGAAGCGCCTTGGCCCTTTTCCCCGGCGGGGTTGCGTCCCGTCCATCAGGCGCAGTCAGCCGGAAAGCGCCAAAGACGCTGATGCCAGCCATCCCGACGGCGATACCGCGGGGGCGGCCGGGAGTGTGCGTCGCGGGCGTCATCCGGGCGGCGCTCTACCCTGCGCAGCCGCAGATGGCGATGAAGCCGATCGCCTCCTCCGCTATGCCGGACAACCCGGTGTCGCGGTCGATGCGGCCCTTGCCGGTGAGGTCCGGAACGGCGACATTGACGATCCGCATCGTCTTGCCGCCCTCTGACACCGTCCGGTCGAAATGCAGCACGAGGCGGACGCCGTCCTCGATCGGGCCTTCCTCCCCGGCCGTATGCAGGGTGGGCGGGCCATCGACGAAACGTTCGTCGAAGAGAGCCTTGAACCTTTCCGACAGCTCCACTCCGCCGTCTGGCGAAAACCGCTGCTCCGGCGTGTCGCGACGAACGGCCTCGGCCATCTCAAGCAAAGCCGTGCCGACAGATCTGTAGCTTTCACCGGTTTTCAGTTTGAGACGTGCCATTCCATACCCTCCCCGGGGCAATGCATATGGATTGAATCACAGCTTCGCGATAATCCAGTGAAGATCGGCGGTTTGCAACCGGAAGCATGATGGAAAAACTTCTCGCTCGCGCCTGTTCCGACGATTTGCTTTCGGTGCCGCATTTTCCCGCTCTGCCGTCCGGCTGGCCGTTTCACATGGCGGTGGTTGCATTGGCGCTGCCCGCAGGCTGTGCACCCCCGGAGGGATTGGCGGCACGGGTGGCTTCCGGGGCGGGGGCGACCCGCGCGGAGGCGGCATTCCGGGCGATGATGGAGGGGGCGGAGCGATACGCGCTGCAATATTCCGCCACGAGGCCCGCCCGCCTTGAACCGCTGGCCACGGCCGCGGGCCTGGCGGAGGTTGAATCGGTCACCCGGCTGACGCTTGGCGCGCCGGAGGGCGGGGGTGTCACCTCCCGTGGCGCGGCGGCGGGCGAGAGGCTGCGGGATGCCGGTGATCGCGCCTGTCTCGAGACGCTGGAGCACCTCGCCCTTGATCGGCTGGCGGAAGGCGATGGTGGCGCATTCCATAAAGTGGAACTGGCCGAGCTGACGCCCTATCGCGGCTATCTCGACGGGCAGCTTCGCCGGCTGTCGCTCTGGATGGCCGCCGGGCCGCAGCATATCGTGGCGATCGCGCGGACGGCGGACCGGAATGGAGGGCGCCCGACCATCGGTTCCGCCGCCGGACAGGAGCCCCGTCAGACGGCTCTCCGCGCGGTGGAGGAGGCAATGTTTCTCTGGCGCAACATGGTGGAGATGGAGCGGCGCGGCGCGCCGGTTCCTGCGGGTCCGGGCGGCGATGCAGCCCGGCTCTACCGGGGGGCGGTGCCAGCGCCCGGCTGGCTCGACGCGCTGACCGCGAGTGGCGGAGAGGGGCGGGCACCGCCGCGGCCTCTCACGGACCCGGCCCCCCTCCTCGAAACTGTGGCGCGTGTCGCAGGCCGGAGAGCGCGGCTTTTCGACATGACCGTTTCCGCGCTGCCCGTCCCTGTCGCGCGGGTGGTTCTGGGCTAGCAGGCCGCTGAAAAAGTTCAGGAGCGTCATGCCCCCCGCTCCGGAAACCGGGAAATCTGCTCCGGAGTGATCCGAAAAGGCTGAATTTCGTCAGATTGCGAACGATTTCTGCTCCGGTATGGGTCTGAAAGGCTTTCTCGGGGCCCGCGAGAGTTGTTCCACCAACGATGCAACCGGCTTGCCCGCTCTGCGTTGGCTCATGGCTAAAGAGGACGGAAACGGAATGCAGGCGAAGGCCATCGGCGTCGTGGCGAATGCGGGATCGGGACGGAACTCGCGCGAGAAAGAGGCGGTAGAGCACGCGATGGAGGTCTTCGGCCCCAACGCGCGGCTGGTTTACTGGGAGCCGGAAACCGACAGGATGGCCGATCTCATCGATGAGCTGGAGGGCGAGGGGCGCGATCTGATCGTGGCCGCCGGGGGGGACGGCACGATCATGGCCGTTGCCTCCGAGATGCGGGACCGCAAGGCCGCGATGGGGGTATTGCCGCTCGGCACGTTCAACTTCTTCGCGCGCGGGCTGGGGCTGCCGCAGGAGCCGCAGGAGGCGGCGGAGGCGATACTCGCGGGCCGGGCAGAGAAGATGTCGCTCGGCACGGTGAACGGACAGGTGTTCCTGAACAATGCGAGCCTTGGCATTTACCCCTCGATTCTGAAGCAGCGCGAGGACGTGTATGAGCGCTGGGGGCGCTACCGGCTGCTGGCCCACTGGTCGGTCATCAAGACTTTTCTGGGCTTTCAGCGGCCCATGCGCCTGTCCATCCTTGCGGATGGGGAGCGGCGGGAGTTCCGTACGCCGCTGCTGTTCGTGGCCCGCTCCGCCTATCAGATCGAGCATTACGGCCTGGAGGGGACGGAGGCGATCAACGGAGATCGCTTCGCCATGTTCGTGGCCAAGGCCGAGGGCCGGGCCGGGCTGTTCCGCCTTGCGTGGCGTCTGGTGAGCAGACGGCTTGAGGTCGGGCGTGACGTGACGCTCATCGACGCGGCGGAGATAGAGGTGGAACTGCGGCAAAAGACCCCCCTCGTCGCCTTTGACGGCGAGAAGGCACGGATGCGCGCGCCCCTTCGCTTCGAGATCCTGAAGGATGCGATCAGCGTCGTCATGCCCAGCCCCGAAGACGAGGTGTCCGCATGAGCCGCATCGTCCACCTCTCCGACCTGCATTTCGGCCGGACCGACCCCGCGCTGTTTGCCCCGCTGGTGGAGGCGGTGAACGGCCTGAAGCCGGATCTGACCGTCATCTCCGGCGATTTCACCCAGCGTGCCCGCGTCTGGCAGTTCGAGGAAGCGCGCGCCTTCCTGAACCGGCTGACCGGGCCGGTGCTGTCGGTTCCCGGCAATCATGACACGCCGCTCGACAATCCCTTTGCGCGGTTCCTAATGCCGTGGAAGCGCTATCGCCGCTTCATCAGCCGGGAACTGGAGCCGGAGTTCCGCAGCGGCGATATGGTGGTCGTGGGGGTGAACACGGTGAACCGTTTCGCCTGGCAGCAGGGGAGAATGCCGAAACACGCGCTGGGCCGGGCAAAAAAGGCCTTTGCCGAGGCCGGCGATGCGGCGCGTATCGTCGTGCTGCACCACCCGCTCGAGCAGCTGCCGGGTGCGCGGAAACCGGTGATGCGGGGCGCGTCGAAAGCCGTCGAAGGCTTTGCCGGGGCGGGGGCGGAGATCGTGCTGTCGGGGCATATCCACAACACCCATATCGCCCCGTTCACCAATTATCCGCATGTGCTTTTCGTGCAGGCGGGGACGGTCCTGTCCACCCGTCTCCGGGGAGAGAAGAACAGCTTCAATCTGATCGACATCGACCGCGACCGGGTGGAGATCGCCGCCCTCGCCGTGGATGAGGCGGGCCGCTTCGCCTCCACGCCGCCCCATGTCTTTCGGAAAAGCGGGGAAGGCTGGATCGCGGCGGGCACCGGCACCTCTGCCGAACCCGCCGCCAAACCTTTCACCGCGGACATACCGCTGTCGGCGGAGGCGGAACATGTCCCCGGCCGACCCGCGGGGGAGTTCGGCTCCGCGACCGGGCAAGCCGGGCCGGAACCGGGCCGGCAGGGTATGGACGATCCAATGGACATGCCGCCGCCCGCCCCGCACGCTGCCCGGAGCCGCTAGCACCCCTGTTCCCTGCGCTACAGGACACGCCGGTTTGACAATTTGCGTCTGCCGCACCCGCTGCCAATGGGTTAGGCAGGGAGCGACCGCTTCCCTCAGGAGCCACTTCCCCCCGCCCCCGACGGCCGGACCAAGACAGAAAGGACAGCGCATGTCGCGACCCGCCTCCCCTTCGCTCGACCTCGGGGTCATCGGAAACTGCTCCTCCGCCGCGCTCATCGACAGGGAGGCGTCCCTCGTCTGGATGTGCGCCCCGCGCCTTGAGGGGGATCCGGTATTCTGCCGCCTGCTGGACCGGGAGAAGGCGGAGGGCGGGGACTGGACGATCCGGCTGGTGGATCAGGCAGGCTCCACCCAGCGCTATCGCCGCAACACCGCGATCATCGAGACGGAGCTGGTCGATGGCGAGGGCAACCGCCTCCGCATCACCGATTTCTGTCCCCGCTTCCGGGCGCATGGCCGGATGTTCCGCGGCCAGACGGTCGTGCGGCTGGTGGAGCCGGTCGCGGGATCGCCCCGGATGCAGATGCTGATCCGCCCCCGTCACGACTATGGCAACGCCCGGCCGGAGACGACGCGAGGTACGAATCACCTCCGCTTCCTGCTGGGGGAGCAGGTACTGCGGCTGACCACCGATGCGCCGGTGGAATACATCGCGCATGAGACGCCCTTCATCGTGGACAGGCCCTATGCCTTCCTCCTCGGCCCGGACGAGCGGCTGACGGATTCGCCCCGCTCCATCGCGCGCTCCTTCCTGCGGGAGACGGAGCAGTACTGGCTGGAATGGGTGCGCAGCCTGTCGATCCCGCCGGATTATCAGGATGTGGTCATCCGCTCCGCCATCACGCTGAAACTCTGCTCGACGGAGGAGACGGGGGCGATCGTCGCCGCGCTGACCACCTCCATCCCGGAATACGGCGACAGCGGGCGGAACTGGGATTACCGCTTCTGCTGGCTGAGGGATTCCTATTTCACCGTCAAGGCGCTGAACAGCCTGTCGGCCACGCGCACGATGGAGGATTATCTCTCCTACGTCTCCAACATCGCGATGGGGTCGGAGGGAGGATACCTTCAGCCGCTGTTCGGCCTTGGGCTGGAGCGGGAGATCGATGAGCACATCGTGCCCTCGCTGCCCGGCTATCGCGGGCACGGCCCGGTGCGGCGGGGCAATGCGGCCTATACCCAGATCCAGAACGACGGCTACGGCTCCGTCATCCTGTCGATCATCCAGTGCTTCTTCGACGAACGTCTGCCCGTGATGGGGGGCGAGGCGCTGTTCCGCCAGCTGGAGGTTCTCGGCGCGCAGGCGGAGAGCCGCTGGGACCAGCCCGACGCCGGGATCTGGGAATTCCGCACCCGGAACGGCGTGCATACCCATTCCTCCATGATGTGCTGGGCGGCCTGCGACCGGCTGGCGCGGATCGCGGCGCGGCTCGGCCTGACGGAGCGCGCCCGCTACTGGCGCGCGGTGGCCGACCGCATCCGGGAGGGTGTGCTGAGCCGGGCATGGAACACGGAGCTGCAGAGTTTCGTCGCGACCTTCGGGGGCGGCGATCTGGACGCGAGCCTGCTGCTCATGCCGGAAATCGGCATTCTGGAGGCGTCCGACCCGCGGTTCCTTTCCACCCTCGCGGCCTGCGAGAAGTGGCTCCGCTTCGGCAACCACCTCTACCGCTACCGCGCGCCGGACGATTTCGGAGAGCCGGAGACCGCTTTCACCGCCTGCACCTTTTGGCTCATCGATGCGCTGATCCGCGTGGGTCGGCGGGAGGAGGCGCGGGAGATCTTCCTCGACATCCTGTCACACCGCAATCCGATGGGGCTGCTGTCCGAAGGGGTGCATGTGGAGAGCGGGGAGCTCTGGGGCAATTTCCCGCAGACCTATTCGATGGTCGGGCTGATCAACGCGGCGGCCCGCCTGTCGAGGAGCTGGGACGAGGTGCTCTGAGAAAGCGGACAGCCTGCAAGGGCCGCCCCCCGCTCCCCCGCCTTCACCAATCGGCGATCACACAGTTGTCATAAGGCAAACCTCTTTCTATCCTGATCCTGACCGCGCAGGCGGCCCCGGCCAAGGGGAGGGCCGGGGAAGGACATTCCCCGGGGAAGGAGGCGCTTTCAGGAAAAGCGCCGTTGGAGGAGGACCATCCATGAAACACTTCGCATTGGCGTCGCTGATTGCTGGCGCGCTCTCGCTGCCCGCGATGGCGGCGGATTACACGATCATCGCGCCCGCCAATCCCGGCGGCGGCTGGGACCAGACGGCCCGCACCATGCAGACGGTGCTTCAGGAGGCGGGCATCTCGCGCAGCGTGCAGGTCCAGAACGTGCCGGGTGCGGGCGGCACCATCGGGCTTGCGCAATTCGTCAGCCAGAGGAAGGGCGATCCCTCCGCGCTGATCGTGGGCGGCTACGTGATGGTCGGCGCGATCCTGACCAACAAGTCGCCCGTCGGGCTGGACGACGTGACGCCCATCGCCCGGCTGACCGGCGAATATGAGGCGGTGGTCGTTCCCGCCTCCTCCCCGTTCCAGTCGATCGGTGACCTGATCGCCGCGTTGAAGGAGAACCCCGGCGCGGTAAGCTGGGCGGGTGGCTCCGCCGGCGGGACGGATCACATCGCGGTCGGCCTCATCGCCAAGGCGGCGGGCGTGGATCCGACGAAGATCAACTACATCGCCTATTCCGGCGGCGGCGAGGCGCTGGCCGCGATCCTTGGTGCGCAGGTTTCGGCGGGCGTTTCTTCGCTGGGCGAGTTCGAGGGGCAGATCAAGGCCGGCACGCTGCGGCTTCTCGCGGTTTCCTCCGATGAGCGGGTGGCGGGCTTCGACGCGCCCACGCTGAAGGAATCGGGACTGGACGTGGTGCTGGAGAACTGGCGCATGGTCGCCGCCGCGCCGGGCCTGACGCCGGAGCAGAAGGCCGCCGTCTCCGCCGATATCGAGAAGATGGTGAAGTCGGCGGAGTGGCAGAAGCAGCTTTCCGACAAGGGCTGGGCGGATACCTATCTCGCGGGCGACGCCTTCGACGCGCAGTTGAAGGAAGACATCGCCGCGACGGACGCCGTGCTCAAAGACATCGGTCTGGTGAAATGAGTGACGGCCCGGTGAACGGGCAGCGCCACGGTGAGCTGAGGCACGGTGAACTGGGCCGCAGTGAGCTGAGGCACGGCGACCTGAAGCATGGCGAACTGGGCCGCGGTGAGCCGGGTCATGGCGGGCGGGGAGGGCGGCGCGCCGATATCGGCGCGCTCACCATCGCGGCGGGGCTGTTCGTCTTCGGCGCCGTCATCATTTCCGATGCGATGCAGCTCGCGGATCTCGGCGGCTATTCGCAGGTCGGGCCCGGGACCGTCCCGGAAATCGTCGGCGGCGTGCTGATCCTGCTGGCGATCTGGACGGTCGTGGCGGCGTTCCGGCACGACTTCCCCGAGCGGGAGCGAGTGGAGGTTCCGCCGCTTCTCTGGGTGGTGGGCGGGCTGGTCGCCCAGATCCTTTTGCTGATCCCGGCGGGTTTCTCCATCGCCACGGGCGTGATGTTCGGCGCGACGGCGCGCGGCTTCGGCTATCGCAACCTCCTCTTCGCCGTGATCGTGGGGGTCGTCCTGTCCTTCGCGGTCTGGCTGCTGTTTTCGCAATTGCTGCAACTGCACCTGCCGGAAGGCGTGCTTGAAAACCTCTTTCTGAGGGCGGTCCGGTGACGACATTCGATTTCCTTCTGCAGGGCCTCGCCATCGCCATGCAGCCGATGAACCTGCTCTATGCGCTGATCGGCGTGACGCTGGGCACGGCGGTTGGCGTGCTGCCGGGGATCGGCCCCGCGCTGACCGTGGCGCTCCTGCTGCCGGTGACCTACAAGCTCGACCCGGCCGGATCGCTCATCATGTTCGCGGGCATCTATTACGGCGGCATGTATGGCGGCTCGACCACCTCCATCCTGCTGAACACGCCGGGGGAGAGTGCCTCCATCATCACCGCGCTGGAGGGCAACCGGATGGCGCGAAAGGGGCGGGGTGGCCCCGCGCTCGCCACCGCGGCCATCGGCTCCTTCGTGGCGGGGCTGATCGCGACGCTGCTGCTCGCCTTCATCGCGCCGCTCATCGTGAAGCTCGCGCTGGTATTCGGCCCGCGGGAGTATTTCGCGCTGATGGTGCTGGCCTTCGTCACCGTCTCCTCCGCCTTCGGGGACTCGGCGCTGCGCGGGCTGACGTCGCTGTTTCTGGGGCTGGGGCTGGCCGTCATCGGGATCGACCAGCTTTCGGGGCAGGCGCGGCTTTCGTTCGGCATGCCCGAACTGCTCGACGGGGTGGAGGTGACGACGCTGGCCGTCGCCATGTTCGCGATCGGAGAGGCGCTCTATCTCGCCTCGCAGCGATGGTCGGGCAAGGATGAGGTGATCGCGGTCAAGGGGTCGCTCTGGATGAACCGGCAGGACTGGAAGCGGTCGTGGAAGCCCTGGCTCCGGGGCACCGCGATCGGCTTTCCCATCGGCGCCATGCCGGCAGGCGGCGCGGAGATCGGCACCTTCCTGTCCTATGCCGTCGAAAAGAAGATGACCAAGCATCCCGAGGAATTCGGAGAGGGGGCCATCGAGGGCGTCGCCGGGCCGGAAGCCGCGAACAATGCCTCCGCGGCAGGCACGCTGGTGCCGCTGCTCACGCTCGGCCTGCCGACGACGGCGACGGCAGCGATCATGCTGGCCGGGTTCCAGCAGTTCGGCCTGCAGCCCGGGCCGCTGCTCTTCGCCACGAACCCCACGCTGGTCTGGGGGCTGGTGGCCTCGCTGCTGATCGCGAATGCCATGCTGCTCGTGCTGAACCTGCCGCTGATCGGGCTGTGGGTGAAGCTGCTGACCATCCCGCGGCCATGGCTTTACGCGGGCATCCTGCTCTTTGCGACGCTGGGCACCATCGGGGCCAACCCCTCGGTGTTCGAGCTGGCGATGCTGCTGGCTTTTGGCCTGCTGGGCTTTGTGATGCGGCTCTTCGGCTATCCGATAGCGCCGATTGTGGTGGGGCTGATCCTCGGCCCGCTGGCGGAGCAGCAGCTGCGCCGGGCGCTGGCGATCAGTCAGGGGGACTGGACGGTGCTTGTCTCCTCGCCGGTCTCGGCGGGGCTGATGACGGTGGCGGTCCTTGCCTTCGTGGTGCCGATGATCCTGCGTCTCCGCGGCCGCGGCAAGGTGTTGAGCCAGCTCGCCGCGGATGAGGACTGAGGGGAAGGGGCGCACGCGCCCCTTCCGCCATGGCTCAGCGCGTGGCCCATTCCCCCTTGCGGAACACCGGCACCCGGGTGCCGTCCGCGCCGATCCCGTCGATGTCTATCTCGCCGGAGCCGATCATCCAGTCCACATGGATGAGGCTGGAATTGCCCCCCTGCGCGGCGATCTGCTCCGGGGTAAGCGTCGCCCCGTCGATGAAGCACTTGGAGTAGCACTGGCCGAGCGCGATGTGGCAGGCGGCGTTTTCGTCGAAAAGCGTGTTGTAGAACAGCAGCCCCGATTGCGAGATGGGGGAGGAATGGGGCACCAGCGCCACCTCTCCCAGCCGCCGCGCGCCCTCGTCCGTATCCAGCGCCTTGAGCAGCACGGCCTCTCCCCTGGTGGCGCGCGCCTCCGTGATGCGGCCGCCCTCGAACCGCACTTCGATATTGTCGATCAGCGTGCCTTGATGGGCGAGCGGCTTGGTGGAGCGGACATATCCCTCCACCCGCCGGGAATGCGGCGTGGTGAACACCTCCTCCGTCGGGATGTTGGGGTTGCAGGTGATGCCGTTCTTTGCCGGTGAGGCGCCGCCCATCCACTCATGCCCGTCGGCAAGGCCCACCGTCAGGTCGGTGCCGGGTCCGGTGAAGTGGAGCGCGGCGAAACGGTGCCCGTTCAGCCAGCCGGCGCGCGTCTTCAGCGCGGCATTGTGTGCGGCCCAGGCAGCGACCGGGTCCGGCCCGTCAACGCGGGAAGCGGCGAAGATCGCGTCTGCCAGGCGCGCCACCGCCTCCTCTTCCGGCAGGTCGGGAAAGACGAGCCGCGCCCAGGACGGGTTGGGGTAGGAGACGATGTTCCAGTTGATATCGAAATTGGAGATCTTCTCCAGCGCGGGTTTGTAGGCGGCGGAATTGGCCCGGTTGGCGCGGGCCACTCTGGCCGGATCCTGTTCGGCCAGAAGCATGGGATTGTCGCCCGAAACGGCAAGCCGCGCGGCATTCCCGTCATAGGCGGCCGCCATGCCGCGATAGAGCCAGTCCGGCGCGCGGTCGAACGAGGCATCCCGGCCCTGCTGGAACCGAGCGAGCGTCACTCCTTCGTCCGACAGGATCGGCGTCACCACGCCCGCACCGGCGGCATAAGCCCGCGCGGCGATGCGGCGGACGAGAGGCAGGGCGGCGACCGGCGCGGTCAGCACCAGATCCTGCCCGGGCTGGAGGTTCAGACCCACCTTCACGGCAACTTCCGCGAGACGGTCGAGCCGCTCCTCGCTCACGGGTCCGGTCGCGGGTCCACTCACGGGTCCGTTCGAGGGGTCGACGGGGGATGGCTTGTTCATCACACGCTCCTTGGCTTCCCGCAAAGCATAGCCCGCGCCGGGGCGGCGTCAAAGGCTGGGCATCCGGTCTGCGGAGGTATCCCGCCTGCGAACGCATGAAGGCCAGGCCGGTATATCCCGCCTCCGCCAGCCCGCGCGCCGGTGGCATCCAGAGCAGCGGTCCTTTAACAGGCGACTGAAAAGTCCTGAAGTGTCAGGTCTATGCGCCGGAAACCGGAAAATCGGCCCGTAAACGCCCGGAAATATATAGATTTCCGGCTGGATTTCGTCAGATGGCGAAGGATTTCCGCTCCAACACAGGCCAAAAAGCCTTTTTCAGCAGCCTGTCAAGCACCCTCGGCACCCGCGGTTGCCAATCGACCGGTCGTGTTCCCCCGGGGATTTTCGGTCGCCCTCCCTTTCGCGGCCCTTTCCCCGGCCTTCTCCGATCAGGCAGGCTGCGCTCCCTGCCGGTCCGGTGGAGGTGCCGGAGCATGCACCCCGTGACCCCGGCGGCCCCCGCGCCCCCGGCGGCCCTCGGCGGACCGCTCGGCGCGTCAGGTCGGATCGCCGAGCCGTCCGATGGCGGCGGCGGTATCGCCCATTCGGTTGGAGAAGCCCCATTCGT